>CAZVRY010000244.1:0-10462 GCA_964629545.1 uncultured Verrucomicrobiota bacterium
CCGTGCGCGACGACCGCGACCTGCTGCAGAACCCGAAGAAATCTGTCTTACGCCCTCACGGCAACCCCGCCGCCCCCGTCCCCGGCTCCAACACCGCCTCCGTCCGCACTTCCTGCACCCGCCCATGCCAGTCGATCCGCGGATCCCCAAACGCGTGATACACCCGCACCTGCCGACTCCGGTCCAAGGGCCGCCCATCGAGGCTGCGCAGCGTAAACAGCGTGGGCGACTCGTAAGTCCGGCCGTTCCACTGCCGCGCATGGAACGCCACGAAGCTCGGGCCCTCCACCAGGAAACCATGCCGCGGCAACACCACCTCCCCACCCCAACGCGACCGCCGCGTCACCTCCGTCGCCCCGTAATTCACGACCACCTCCGTCGCCCCCTTGCCCTCGCCAAACACCGTCCGCACCACCTCCCGGTTCGCCGTCACAAACTCGTGCTGCGTCATCAAGACCGTGGCCGTCAACTCGTGCAGCGGCGACAAGATCTCATAGCTGTTCTTCACAAACCGATCCACCGGATGCAACTCCTCTCCCCAACCCTGGTCCCCGCGCACAAACACCGCCCGATCCCCCCGCAGCTTGTCGGGCGTGGGCGGCGCCGGCTCGAAGGTCGCTTGCCCCCCCTGCACCTTCAACCGACCTACCGAATAGGCCCGCTGCCCGTCGTGGTTGCCCTTCAGCAACGCCCGCTGCCCCCCAGGGACCCCAAACAGCCCCACCTTCACCTCGAACGTCCCCTCCGCATCCGCCGGCAACCGCACCGCCGCCGGGGCCTCCCGATGCACCCCCGGCCGCCACGACGCCACCGACACCCCCGGCCGATGATCGTTCTGAAACCGCACCTTCCCCTGCGCATCCACAAAATGGACGAACACCTGCCACTCGTTGGTTGGCGCCTTCTCCACCTCCCACGCATACTCCAACGCCACCCGCCCCGGCCCGGCCGACTTCACTTCCACCCCCTTCACCCCCAGGGCCAAGACCGAAGGATCCACCCGGTTCTGCTTCCAATACAACCGCGCCGGCAGATCATGATGATGCAGCGGCCGCCCCACACTCACGTGGTCCAACACGTAATCGGCCGACTCGTGCATGTCATACCCATACTTCCCGTGCAGCGCCATCGTGTCCCGATACACCATCTCGAACAACGGCACCCGCACCGCCCCCAACTTCTTCTCCAAACCCGCATCGTGATACCGCCGCCCCGCCACCCCCGTAAACCCCTCGAAGAAATCACTGTGCGGTATCCCCCACTCCCGACCGCATTCGCTCCCAAACATCCCAAACATCGACCGCGCATAGTCCGACAGCTCCTGCTTATACTTCATGTCCTGCCAACGCGTCAGCGGATGATTCTTGTCCCAGCAATCCTGCAACCCCGCCGCATACGTCGTATCGATGAAATACGCGTCCGCCCGAGTCAGATCGCGCACCGCCGGCAAGTTCTGCGGACGCCGCGCCAGCTCCAACGCCCGCGGCGAACAGGTCAAATACGCCCGCCCCCCCGCCCAACTCCCACCCACCGCCAGACTCCCGTCCGCCTTCCGCATGATCAAATCCTCGCTCCACGACGGCGAATCCCGATAGATGTCCTGGTAATTGTCGTGCAGCGCCAACAGGTAGCCGCACGCCCGGATCCGCCGCGCCGCCTCCGCCAACCCCGCATCCCCCCCACACTCCGGCGCCGCCGGCAACACATCCGGATGCTGATTGTCGTAGCCCCGGTGAATCCAACCCCCCAACGTGAATAAGACCCGGTCCAACTTCAGGTCATACCTCAAATGCTCCGCCACCTGCGCCGCCTCCTCGAACGTCCAGTTCACCCGCACCGATTGCTGCACCTTGCTCGCCTCGTCCATCCGCCGATCCAACATGCTCCATAACTTGTAGCTGATCGCCCCCAACAACCGCTCCCGCGCCCGATTCTCCCGCACCTTCTCTCTCCACGTCACCAACCACCCCCGCTCCTCCGCCACCTCCCGATACGCCCGCGCCACCGCCACCGCATCCCCCGCCCCCAACACCTGCAGCCGAAAGCCCCGCCCCGTCCGCCGAAAATCCAGCGAACATGACACCGCCTGCCGCCCCAACCCCGGCACCTCGGGCGGCACCCGGCTCGTCACCGCCAACACGGTGTGGGGATCATGCCACGTCACCAGCAACGCCGCCCCTCGCTTCAAGACCCCCGCCATCTCCAAATGACACCCCTCGTACTCATACGTCCCAAACCGATGCTGAAAGGCCACCCCGCTGTCCGCCGGCACCAGCATCCCCTCCCGCACCGGCACCAAGACCCCACCCCGATCCGCCTCCGTCACCACCAACCCCTCATCTAACAACCGCAGGTTCTGCCAGTCCGGACCCGCCGACGGCTCGCTCACAAACTCCAACGTCTGCCCATCCCTCAACAGCCGCACCTCCACGCGCAAGGTCACCTCCGGACGGCCCGCCACCGGCTTGAACAACAACCGCATCACCGACCCCGAACGCGTCCCCTCGCAGGCCCCCAAATCCACCGTGTGCCGCACCCCTCGCATCACCACCAACACCTCCCCAAACCGCTTCCGCCAAGGGTTCGACTGCCACACTACCCCAGTTTTCCGATCCAACAGTTCATACGCCCCCGTGTCCGGCCACAGCGTAAACCGAAGGGCCTTGGACTCCAAAGTCAGCGGCGCCGAGACCCCAAACGCCTCCCACCCCAACATCAATGTCCCCAACACCAGAAGCCGCACCCCAACCCGAAATCCAATCGCCGCGCTCATGCCCCACACCCTAGCCCCATCTGCGCCGTCAGCAACCCAAGAAACCCTCCTGGTTGCGGATTATGAAAAGGCGACGGTTGCGGGGGGCGGGGATGAGCAGGACGGCCGGCCGCCTTGGCACCGCAAACCCTGGCTGGCCAAGGCCCAAGGAAGGACCGACCCCGATCGCCGCCCGGGGGAATCCGCGCTGGGGCCCTGATCCCGTCGCACAACCCCGTGCGCCTGAACCGGCCTCAAGCCAAGAGTTCCTTCACCACCTGCGCCTCCGCATCCACGCCGGTCAGCCGCATGTCCACCCCCTGCCACTTGTGGGTAAACCGCTGCGAATCGATCCCCAGCAGATGCAGGATCGTGGCGTGCAGATCGCGCACATGCACCGGGTTCTCCACAATGTTGTAGGAAAAATCGTCGGTCTGCCCGTAGACCATCCCTCCCTTGATCCCTCCCCCCGCCAGCCACATCGTGAAACAACGCGGATGATGGTCGCGCCCGTAGTTCTCTTTCGACAGCCCCCCTTGACTGTAAATCGTCCGTCCAAACTCCCCCCCCCAGATGACCAGCGTGTCCTCCAACAGACCGCGCGCTTTCAAGTCGCGCAGCAACCCCGCGGTCGGTTGGTCCACATCCTTGCACTGCGAGGGCAGACGTCCGTTCACGTTGGCGTGGTGATCCCAGTTGTTGTGATAGATCTGCACGAACCGCACCCCCCGCTCCACCAGGCGACGCGCCAGCACGCAGGTGTAGGCAAACGACCCCGGCTTCTTCACGTCCTCCCCATATAAGTGGACCGTCGACTCGGGCTCGTCCTTCACCTTCGTCAGGTCAGGCACGCTCGCCTGCATTCGAAACGCCATCTCGTATTGCTGAATCCGCGTGTGCGTCTCCGGATCCCCCACCCGCGCGCGGGTCAGCTCGTTCCAGCGCTGCAACCCATCGAGCTGCGTCCGCCGCAGTTCCGGCGGCACCCCCGGCGGGTTGTTGATGAACAGGATGGGCTCGCCCCCGCTGCGGAACGAGACCCCGGCATGCTCGCCCGGGAGGAACCCGCTGGACCACAGGCGCGCCGAGATCGCCTGGATCTGCTCCTTGTTCGACGGTTCGGCCACCAGCACCACGAAGGTCGGCAGATTGTCGTTCAGCGACCCCAGTCCATAGCTCACCCAGGACCCGATGCACGGACGCCCCGCCACCATGTTGCCAGTCTGCATGTGGGTGATCGCCGGCTCATGATTGATCGCCTCCGTATACATCGACCGGATCACACACATCTCCTCCACGCACTGGGCCGTCTGCGGGAGCAACTCGGTGTTCATCCACAAACCGGCCGGACCCACCTGCGTGAACCTGTACTTCGACGGCGCGACCGGAAACCGCTTTTGCCCCGACGTCATCGTGGTCAGCCGCTGCCCCATCCGAATCGAGTCCGGCAGGTCCTTGTCATACCAATCCGCCATCCCCGGCTTGTAGTCGTAGAGGTCCATCTGCGAGGGCCCTCCCACCATGTGCAGGTAGATGATGCGTTTGGCCTTGGGCGCGAAATGAGGCAAGCCGGCCCGCCCAAGGCCCGGCTCCGCCGCCCCCGCCGCGGCCCACCGCGGCCCCCACAGCGCCGCCAATGCCGCATACCCCAAGGCATGCTTGCCCCGCGCGAAAAACTGCCGGCGCGTCTCGAGCAGCCGATACTCGTCGAAGACATTCATTTGTTCAGCACCTCATCGAGGTTCAACAGGTTGTTGGCCACCAACGTCAAGGCTGCCACCTGGGCCGCGTCCAGCTTGGGATCCACCTTCGACTCGCCCACCGCCACCAACCGGGCGGCTTCCTCCGGATGGGCCGCATAGTAGGCATAGACCTTCCCGAACGTCTCGCTCAGGATCGGTTGCTCGGCCGGACGCAGCGGGCGGAGCAAGACCTGCCAGGCCATCCACTCGAGCGCCCGCTCCGGACGTCCCCGCGCCTGCCGCAACCCCCGCTCCGCCAAACGCCGCGCCGCTTCGACGAACTGCGGATCGTTCAGCGTCGCCAACGCCTGCAAGGGCGTGTTCGTCCGCTCCCGCCGCGGACACGACACCTCCCGGCTCGGGGCATTGAGGATGTCCATCAGGGCCGGCGGCGCCGCCCGCTTCCAAAAGGTGTAGAGGCTCCGCCGATACAACCCCTCGCCCGTGCTGCGCTCGTATTTTTTCGTGTCGCTCTCCGGCATCGCCACCGCCTCCCAAATCCCGTCCGGCTGATACGGCCTCACGCTCGCCCCCCCCAGCCGGCGCGCCAGCAACCCGCTCACCGCCAGGGCCTGGTCGCGCATCACCTCCGCGTCCAACCGAAACCGAGGGCCGCGGCTCAGCAGCCGATTGTCCGGATCCCGCTCCAGCTTCTCCGCCGTCACCACGGCGCTTTGCCGGTAGGTCGCCGAGGTCACCATCAGTTCGAACAGGTGCTTCACGTCCCAGCCGCTCTCCTGAAACTCCACCGCCAGCCAGTCCAACAAAGCCTGGTTGACCGGCGGCTCCCCCGTGCTCCCGAAGTCCTCGCTCGTCTTCACCAACCCCACCCCGAACACCTCCTGCCAGAACCGATTCGCAATCACCCGCGCCGTCAACGGATGCTCCGGCGACACCATCCATCGCGCCAACCCCAAACGGTTGCGCGGGGCGCCCGCCGGAAACGGCGGCAAGACCCCGAAGGTGTCCGGCCCCACCTCCTCCCGCTTCTGATCGTATTGCCCCCGAAACAAGATGTGCGCTACCGGCTTGCCCTCCTTCTTCTCCCGCTGAATCAGGGTCACGGGATGATCGCGCTTGAGGGCGTCCCGCTCCTGCTCCAGACGCTTCCACGCTTGCTCCGCCTGCCGATAGGGACGATCGTGGGCCGTCAGATAATACTCGAACAGGTTCGTGCGGAACTCCGGCTTCCAGGCCGCCGGCGATTCCGCCATCCAGCGTGCGAATTCCTCGGGCCGTGCCCACACCAGCACCTCCAGCGGCCCCACCACCCGCCCATAGAGCCGCACATCCTGCAAGGCTCCGTCGTCGAAGTGCGCCCCCTCGCTCCGCTGGGCCAGCCGCAGCGGCGCCGCCGTGCGGATCGTCCCCTGCACGGTCCGGTTGTTCTCCACCTCGGTCTCCACCTTGAATCCATCCACGTAAAACCGCACCCCCGCCGGCTTGCCCGATCCGTCGTAGGTCGCCAGCACGTGCTGCCACTGCCCCGGACGCACCACGTTCTGCGTCCGCACCTTCAACGCCCGCTCCGGCCAGTGGTTCACCACGTGCATCGCCCACTGCCGCTTCTGCAGATACAAATCCCAACCTCGATGCCCGTCCTTCTCGTCCATCCGCGCCACCACGGCCCCGCTCCCGTCGTAGCCCGGCGGCACCCACACCCACGCCCCCACGGAAAATGCCTGACCCTCGCCAAAATCACCCGCGTCCGCAAACGCCACCGTCGCCTCCTTCGGAAACGCCGGCGCGGGACCCAGCGGACCGTCCGCACGCTCCGTCCGCGCCCCCGCGGATGTCCCTGTCACCGGCTGGCCCCGCACCACCGCGCGGTCCGCGGCCGCCGCCCCGTCCCGCAAGGGCGCGTGAAACACCAAGCCCTTTTTCTCCGCCGACCGTCGCACGCCCGCCGGCCGCACCTTGCCCACCCACCGGGCGAACGCCGGCTCCGCGTTCGTCCGCCGCGCCTCCACCTCCGCCTGCGCCGCCTGGATCAACCCCGGCAACTCCTGCCAACGCGCCTCCTCCTTCGGATCGTCGAACACGGTGATGCTCGGAGCGCTGTCCCGCGCGTTCCCATCGTAACCCGTCTGCGTCGTGTTCCGGAAGAAGGCCGCCATCGAATAGAAATCCCGCATCGTGATGGGATCGAACTTGTGATCGTGGCAGGAGGCGCAGTTCGCCGTCAGCCCCAGCCACACCCAACTCGTCGTCGTCACCCGGTCGTTCGCGTAAAGCGCCAGATTCTCCTCCTCGATCGTCCCCCCCTCGTTCGTCGTCACCGCACACCGGTGGAACCCCGTCGCCACTAACTGGTCCTGCGTCGGCTCCTCCAGCAAATCCCCCGCCAACTGCTCGATCGTGAACTGGTCAAACGGCTGATTCCGATTGAACGCCCGAACCACCCAGTCCCGATACGGGTAAATCTCGCGGTAATTGTCGAAATGCAGCCCGTGCGTGTCCGCGTAGCGGGCCACGTCCAGCCAGGCCCGGGCCCGATGTTCCCCCCAATGGGGCGAGGCCAACAACTCCCGCACCAGCCTCTCGTAGCCCACCCCCGACCGGTCCCGCGCCCACGCGCGCACCATCCCCGGCGACGGCGGAAGCCCCGTCAGATCGAGCGCCACGCGCCGCGCCAAGGCCCAGCGATCCGCCTCCGGAGCCGGCCCCAACCCCTTCTCCTCCAGGCGCGCCAGCACGAACGCGTCGATCGGATTGCGCACCCAACTCCCGTCACGCACTGCCGGCACCGCTGGCCGCACCGGCCGCTCGAACGCCCAGTGCGATTGCCACGCCGCCCCCCCCAGGATCCATCCCCGAATCGCCTCCTTCTGCTCCGCGGTCAGGGCCTTGTGCGACTCCGGTGGCGGCATCACATCGTCCCGATCCTCGGTCACCACCCGCTTCCACAACGCGCTCCGCCCAAGATCCCCCGCCGTCACCAACGGCCCTTCCTCCCGCGTCTCCCCAAACAACCCCTCCCGCGTGTCCAGCCGGAGCTTCGCCTTCCGCGTGTCCGGGTCCGGACCGTGGCAGGGGTAACAGTTGTCAGATAACACCGGCCGAACATCGCGGACAAACTGAGGACCGGAGGCCGCCTGCACGAACCCGCCAGTCCCAACCAGAGTCGCCAAGGCCAAGGCCGACACCCACGCATCAAAAGTCACGTTGCGCAACATGGAGCGCCCCCTTCATGCCATACCTCCATCCAAGGATCAATCCCGGCCTCCATAAACACCAACGGCAGCAAACCTGACCTGTCCACAACCCGAGCGATTGAAATCAAGGATTCTAACCGCGGTTCCGGGCTTCGCTAAACTTCCCCCACCAAGGTCACCTGCGCCTCCAACACCAAGCGCCCCCCCACCGTCACCTGCCCGCTCGCCTGCACCATCCCGCCCATCCGCCCATCCACCCGCGCCTCCACCAGCAGCACCTCCCCAGGCCGGGCCGGCCCCCGAATCTTCACCGCCCGCAGCGCCGTCAACTTCATCCCGCGCAGCGGGCCCACCCGCGGATCGCTCTGCGCCACCACCCCGGCCAACTGCGCCACCGCCTCCGCCATCAACACCCCGGGCATCATTGGATCGCCCGGAAAATGCCCCCGCAAAAACACCTCGTCCCCTCGCACCAAATACTCCCCCATCCCGCGCCGCCCCGGGTCCAACGCCACCAAACGATCCACAAAGCGAAACTCCGGCCCATGAGGCAACCGGGCCAGCGCTCCCTCCAGTTCCTCCGGCGTCATCGCTGCAAAGGCTCCGTGACCGTGTAGTCCGCCCCCACCGGCGCCCGAAACCGCTCCGGCTCCACCGGCAGGTCCGCCCGCGCCCCCCGAAATTCGTTGTGCATCCGCGAGCCGTCCGCAAACACCAACTCCGTCGCCCTCAATCCGTAGTCGTTCGTCGCCAACCCCACCCGCACCTCCGTGATGAACCTCCGCGCCGCCACGCTCACCGGCTGCCACGCCAACGTCCACACCCCGTTCGTCTCCGCCATGGTCAGCAGCCGAAACTGCCGCTCCAGTTGCGCCCGATCACGCGGAAAGCCCGCCTCCAACAGCGCCAGCGTCTCCCGCCAGGCCCCCGGCGCGCCCTCCCCTAGCGGATAGCGCTCGGCCCGCCGCAACCGGGGGTAAACGAGCGTCAAGCCGTCCCCGGCGCGCACCGCAATCGTCTGCGCTGGCTGCCCCAACTCCCACCGAAACCGATCCGGCGCCGCGTACCACACCCGCCCCGTCGTGACCAAAGGCTGCACCAGCGTCGGCACCGTCCGCGTTTGCACACACTCCGCCGTCCACGTCCTCCACCCGGCCTGGCGCGCCAACCACCCCTGCAACACCCCCTCCACCTCGCCCGCCCCAACCCCCAGCCACCCCAGCCACGCCACCCCCCACCCCAGGCCTAACGCAAGACCTCGGTCTCTTCGGGCCACACCGGGACGAAGTGATACCATTGCTCCGGACACTGCCTCAACACCGGCTCAAACGCACGCAGGATTTCCTGGGTGAGTTGCCGCCGCGCCTCCCGCTGCCCCAACCCGGCCCGCTCATACGCAACCTCCGGCAACACCGCCGCCCGATAACCCGCCGCCCCTCGCACCACATACACCGGCAGCACCGCCGCCCCCGTCGCCCGCGCCAATTCCGCCACCGCCACCGAGGCCCGAAACGGCCGCCCAAACAACGTCACCGGCACCGCCGTGGGCGCAGGCGGCCGATCCACCAACAGCGCCACCACCGCCCCCTCCTGCAAACGCTTGATCACCTCCACAAACGCGAACGGATCGCTCCGCACCACGATCGTCTCGATCCCCCACCGCGCCCGCGACGCCTGACGCATCTCCGTAAATCCACTCCCCGGCTCCGGTTGCGTCAACACCCATAACTTCACCCCCTGACTCGCCAGAAACGGGCCCCCAAATTCCCAATTCCCCAAATGCGGCGTCACCAACAACACCCCGCGACCTCTCTCCCGCGCCGCGGCCAACCGCTCCCACCCGGACCACTGCGCCAACCACTCGTCCACCGGAGCCCCACCCTCGTAACGCCACAAATCGAACACCTTCACCGCAAATCCCACAAATAACCGCCACGCCACCCGCCCCGCCTCCCCTTCATCACCCCCCACCAACGGCGCCACGTTCGCCCGCACCACCGCCCTGCGCCCGGGACGACAAAACGCATACCCGCGACCCAGCCAGCCTGCCAACCCACGCCCCAACCCCGGCGGCACATGACGCGCGATCCAACACCCCGCCCGCCATACCCCCGCCCGGTAAACCGCCGAAGGCCCATGCCCCCTACCCTCCACCCCACCCCTTCCCCCCGCCCCCCCGACCCCGCCCACCCCAACCCGCCACCACCACGGCAATAAACCCAACGCCGTCAATCCAATACACCCAATCCCCGCAGCGCACACTGCCCCCAAACTCGCCAACCCTGCATTGCCCGACCACGCCAGCGACCCAAATCCCGCCATCGTCGTCGCCGCACACAACGCGACCGCACGCCCCGTCGACCGCCACGCGGCCCCCACCTCGCCCCCCGCCCGCCGCAACGCCAATTGAATGTGAATCGCATAATCCACTCCCGCCCCCAACAACAAGGGCAGCGCCGTCAGGTTCATCAGGTTCCATCGCCAACCCAGCGCCGCCATCACCCCCAACAACATCAACGACCCAAACGCCAACACCAAGAAACTCAACCCCACCTCCCGCCACCCGCGAAACGCGCAGGCCAAACATGCGGTCAACAACCCTCCCATCCCCAACAAGACCCACGCCACACGCCCCTCCACCCGCCGCCATAACGCCTCCCCTAACCACGTCCACTCCGCCACATACACCCCCTCCGGCAACCCCAACACCACCCCCCCCCCCCCCCCCGCGGGCCCCCCCCGCGCCGCCCCCCCCCCCCACCCCCCCCCCCCCCCCCCCCCCCCCCCCCCCCCCCCCCCCCCCCCCCCCCCCC
>CAZVRY010000245.1:0-5596 GCA_964629545.1 uncultured Verrucomicrobiota bacterium
TCGGCGGGAGAGGAGCAAGGGTAAGAGTAAGAGCAAGAGTAAGAGTAAGAGCAAGAGTAAGAGTAAGAGCAAGAGTAAGAGTAAGAACGACAGGAGATGGGATTGGGGGAGGATCGCCCTCCGTCTTTGCCTAGATTCCTAGATACTGATGGGAGGAATCATCGAGCCATTCTCGCCAGGCGAAGAATTCTGTCCTACACCCGTCATTGCTGGCGAGGGGGCCATTTGGCTTGCGCGGGGTTGCGGGGAGGCTACACACTGGATGCGAACCGCCGCGGGCGCGGGTTCATCCTGGTGGGGTGAGGGTGGGGGTCTGCGGCCTGACCATTTGTTGATCACAGCCGTTGTTGCGCCATGCAAGCTCCTGCCGGAAGTGTCCGTCCTGTCGATGCCGAAGTTCGTCCGACGCTGCAGACGTTGCCTGGGGATGAGGTGCGGGCGTTGATGTGGCGGTTCGCGGATCGTTACGAGTTGGGGATGCTGGTGCAGTCGGTGCGGTCGGTGGCGCGGGGTCCGGTGGCCCGGTTGGTGGCGGGGGGCGGTCGGAATTCGCATGAGTGGACGGCGGCGAAGAACACGTTGTTAGAGGTGTTCGACAGTGCGGGGATTACGTCGGTGTTTTTGGAGCCGGAGCATGGGGGGTTTATTGCTGGGCCCAAGAATCTGGCTTTGGCGCTGGTGGCGTTTGAGTTGTCGTGGGTGGATGCGGGGGCGGCGACGTCGAGTTTGGCGGGGAATTTGGGTTTGGCGCCGATTCACGAGTGCGGGACGCCGGAGCAGCGGCAGCATTACCTGTCGTTGGCGGCGCCTCGAGGGCCGGGGGAGGATCGGCGGCAGGTGCGGGCCGCGTTTGCCTTAACGGAGCCGATTCCTTTCGTGGGGGTGGAGACGGGGTTGTTGAATGGGAAGGCGAGTGTCGCGGAGTGGGTCGAGGGGCAGGAACCGGTGCTGCAGGTGGACAAGCGGGGGCGGTTCATCACAGGGATGGCGTTTGCGAACGTGGTGACGGCGGCGGTGGATTCGGGGGATGCGCGGATCAAGGGGTCGTGCATGGTGATACTGGAGGAAACGGATCCTGGGACCTTTGATCGGGGTGTGCCGACGAAGAAGCTGGTGCATCAGCTTTCGTCGACGCGGGATCCGGTGTTCAGCTTGCGAGTGCCGGCGAGTCGGATTGTGGGGGGCTACACGGTGAAGGCGGGGGTCATCGTGCCGAACTATAGCCACGCCCAGATTATCGAGGCGGTGTTCCGGCGGACGCGGGTAACGGTGGGGTTGATGACGTCGGCGAAGCTGTTGTCGGCGGTGGAGCCGGTGATTCGGTATCAGCGGCGGCGGTTTCGGGGTGGGGAGGGGTCGCCGGGGATGCCGCGTTACGAGTTGGGGTTGCAGCAGAAGCAGGATGTGGTGCAGCGGCTGACGGAGGTATGGGCGACCGGGGAGGCCAGTGCGTCGTTGGGGTTTACGGCGGCGCGGTTGTTCGACGAGTTGGACCCCTTGGAGCGGGAGAAGGACCGGGTGTTGGCGGAGCGGGGGCTGACGGGGCGGGCGGCTTTCAAGGCGTTGAGCGCGGCCCAGGCGGGAGCCATCGAGGCGCTGGAACTGGAAGGGCGGTCGCCGGAACGGCGCGACGCGGCGCGATGGGAACAGTTGCAGGCGGATCCGCTGGTGCGGTTTGCGCGGTTGGACGCGTTGGCGAACGTGCTGTGTCCGGCGTGCAAACTGTGGAACACGGGGTATGGGGCGACGATGATGCGGGAGGCGGTGAGTTTGATGGGGGGGTATGGGGTGACGGAGGATTGCCCGGGCTTTTTGGGACAGAAGTGGATGGATGCGCAGTTGGAGGCGACCTACGAGGGGCCGGAGGCGGTGCAGCGACTGCAGTTGTCGATGACGATGGCCAACGAGTTGTTTCTCGCGCAGTGTCGGTTGTGGGTGGAGGAGCTGCGTCAGATCGCCTCCGACCGCCCGGCGACCGGCGCTTGCACCTTGGCCAGCGCGATGCAGCTTTGGCTGTGGACGCTGCAGCACATCCAAACGGCGGAGGATGGGGAGGGAGTGAAGTTGTATCACAAGACGCGGCAGGGGGTGACCTTTCCGTTGGCCGATGCGTTGTGCTGGCTGCTGTCGGCGCGTTACCTGATCCTGGACGTCCTCGAGCTGGAGCTGCGGGGATCGGCGTCGGCGACCCTGGGCGAGGCGCTGCCAGGCTTGGTGGGGTTTTACAGCGATTTGTGCCATGTGCAGGCGGCGCGGGCGGCGGGGGAGGTCTCCCGAGTGTGCGCGGACCTGGTGTTCGGGTACCGGGCGCATCCGGTGTGGAATCGCGAGACCTGTCGGGGCTGCTACGATGCGGATGATCTGGACATTCTGGAGGGGATCATCCCGGGGATTGCGAGCAGTGCGCGGGGGCTGGCGGACGTGACGGAGGCGGGGGAACAGCATCCGCGGAAGGCGGGGCCGTGTGTGTGTTTCGACGGGTTGGCGGAATTCCAGCGGTTGCGCCTGAAGCTGGACGGGTGTTTGAGCGGGTCCCGCTTGGCGAAGGACCGGGCCGCGGAGGCTCTGACGAAGGTGATGATTCCGGAGGCCTTGGATTATCCGGTGTAGAGAGGAGGGATGCGCGCCATCCGGGCGGCCTGGGGTGCTCCGAGGTGCGGATGACGGTTGGCGAAGTGGAACCGTTGGACCTGCTGAAGCGGTTGGGCCGCCGCGTTTCCCGGTTGCATTTGAAGGACCTGAAGGGATGGGGGCAGGTTCAGTGGTGGGTATTGTCGGCGCCGAAGCCTTCGTCGATGGGGAGGACGGGTTCGCCGTTCATATTCTTGAGGACGACTTTGAATTGGTCGGCGAGGAAGAGGGGTTTGACGGCTTCGCGGGCGAGGGCATTGATGCGTTGTTGCATGGCGGCCACGCGTTGGGGGTGAGCGGCGGCGATATTATTGGTTTCGGAGGGGTCGGTGGACAGGTCGTAGAGGTCCACGCTGGAGGGGAGGAGGGAGCGCCAGATGAGCTTGAAGTTGTCTTGCCGGAGCGCGGCGCGGAACGGTTCGAGGTTATAGACGAACTCGGAGCGCGGGGAGGGGGCGCCGGTGGCGAGGACGGGCCAGACATTGAGGCCATCGAGGGGCTTGCATTTGGCGGTGGAGGCTCCGGCGAGGTGAGCGAGGGTGGGGAAGAGGTCGACGGCATGGATGAGGCCTTGGACGGTTTGGGGTTGGATGCGGCCGGGCCAGTTGGCGAGGGCGCAGACGCGGGTGGCGCCTTCGAAGAGGGAGCCTTTGCCGTCGCGATAAGGTCCGTTATCGCAGGGGATGGTGACTTTGGACATATCGGCCATGACGCCGGCGAAGAGGGCGTTTTTGGTGCCCCCGTTATCGCTATGGAAGAGGATGAGGGTGTTGTTTCGGATTCCCTTGCGCTCGAGCGCGCTGACGACGCGGCCGATTTCGTCGTCAAGGCAAGCGACCATGCCGGCGTAGGTGCGGCGGGTGGGGTTAGCGATGTGTGGGTGGCGGTCGACGTAATCTGGCGGCGCCTGGTAGGGCGTATGGGGGGCGTTGAAGGCGAGGTAGAGGTAGAAGGGTTGCTGGGGGTCGTGGGCCTCGATGTAGCGGGCGGCGTCCTGGCCGAGGAGTTGGGTGGTGTAGCCGGGTTCGCGGACGGGCTGGTTATCGCGGTACCAGTCCAGCACGCCGTGTTCCTCGTGGGAGAAGTAATCGAGCTCTCCGATCATGGCGCCGTATTGGTAATCGAACCCGCGCTGTCTGGGCCAGTATTGGCGGTCGGCGTGGCCGAGGTGCCATTTGCCGATGATGGCCGTGCGGTAGCCGGCTTCCTTGAGGGATTGGGGGAGGAGCCACTCGTTGGTATCGAGGCCGTAGGAGGAGACGGAGGGGATGACGGCCGTTTGCAGTCCGTAGCGGAAGGGGTAGCGTCCGGTGAGGAGGGCGGCGCGGGTGGGGGTGCACATGGGTTGGACGTAGAACTGGTCCAGTTTGGCGCCGGTGGCTGCGAGGGCATCGAGGTGAGGGGTCTTGATGTCCTGGCAGCCGTTGAAGCCGACGTCTTTCCAGCCGAGATCGTCGGCGACGATATGGAGGAGGTTCGGCCGACGGTCTTGGGCGGCCGCGGGGAGGGCGATCAGGAGGCCGAGGAGGGCGATGATCCAGGAGCGAGCGGCAGGGAGCGGTTTGCGGTGGGGTTGCATGCGTGATGGCGGGTCTGGTTGACGAGATGGCGGACCGACGGTTTCGGACTGGCGGAGGCGAGCCGGTTCCTCGAGGAAGCCGTTAAACCCGCGAACGCTGATGGGTTGCGGGTCGTGGGCGAACCCCAGCGTTCCGCGCCGAGCATCGGAGCGGGGAGAACGTAGACTGGGGGGCGTGGGGGAGGCTATTGGACTTTGGGCCAATAAGGCGGGGGGTGGTTGGGGAGGTTGGGGGGCGCTCCCGCCAAAATCGGAAGTTATTTTTGCACAGACCCTTAGGGCGGGGGCAGCAGTCCGAGTTGCTGGGCGAGCGGCACGAGTTCGACCACGGAGTGGGTCTGCATTTTGTGCAGGAGGCGGGCGCGGTGGACTTTGATGGTTTTCTCGACCGTGCCGAGGGCTTGGGCGATTTCCTTATTGCGCTTGCCGGTCACCAGGGCGGCCATGACCTCACGTTCGCGCGGGGTGAGGGTTTGGTAGCGTGCTTGGAGGCTGGCCAGGGTTTGCTGGGCCGCGTGGTCGCGCCGGTTCCGGTCGAGGGCGCGGGCGACGGCGTCGAGGAACTGGACGTCGTCGAACGGTTTGAGGAGGAAATCGACGGCGCCGTGTTTCATGGCGCGGACGCTAGTGGGGACATCGCCGTGGCCGGTGATGAAGACGAGGGCCAGAGGGGAGCGTTGTTCGCGCAAGCGCGCTTGGAGGTCGAGGCCGGTGAGGCCCGGCATCCTGAGGTCGAGGACGAGGCAAGCGGGGCAGGCGTGGAGGCGACCGTGGGCGAGGAAACCTGTGGCCGACGCGAACGACTCGGTGTGGTAGCCGGCGGATTTGAGCAGGCGGGCCAGGCTGCGTCGGACCGAGTCGTCGTCATCGACGACGAAGACGGTGGGGGCGGGTGGGTTCATGGGGGAGGTGATCGGGGGAGGGTGAAGTGGAGGCGGGCGCCGCCGGAGGGGAGGTTCTCGGCCGCGATGCGGCCGTGATGGGCTTCGACGAGAGACCGGGTGACGGAGAGGCCCATGCCGAGTCCTTCTGGTTTGGAGGTGTAGAAGGGTTCGAAGATACGATCGAGTTGGTCGTGGGGGATCCCTGGGCCGCGGTCCTCGACGGAGAGGCGGACGAGGTTGGGGGATTCCGGTTGGGCGGTGATGGTGGCGAGGCGTTCGGGGATCGGGAGGCTGGCCATGGCGTCGAAGGCATTGAGGAGGAGGTTGAGGAAGATCTGCTGGAGTTGGATGCGGTCGGCGAGGACGTGGGGGAGGTTGGGGGGGAGTTGCAGTTCGACGCGCACGTGGCGTGCTGCGATGTCGCCATGGAGGAAGGCGAGGACTTCCCGGAGGACGGTTTCCGGGTGGATGGGGGCGAGGGCGGGCGGGCTTTTTTTGGTGA
>CAZVRY010000245.1:5606-10382 GCA_964629545.1 uncultured Verrucomicrobiota bacterium
TGGGTTGGCGCATTGGTGTCGGGGGTGGTGTCCCGGGTGGTGGTTTGGGGGGTGTTGGGGGGCGGGGGGGGGGGGGCTTTTTTTGGTGAGGACGCGCAGTTGGCGGATGACGTCGCGGGCGCGGGTGGTATCGAGGGCGATGTCCTGGAGGATGGCGCGGAGTTCCTCCGGGTCGGAGGGGCCGTGCGCGAGGAAGCGTTGGGCGGCTTGGGTGTTGGCGAGGATGGCGGCGAGGGGTTGGTTCAACTCGTGGGCCATGGAGGCGGAGAGTTCGCCCAGGGTGGTGACGCGGGACACGTGAGCCAACTCCTGTCGCTGCTGTTGCACCTTTTCCTGGGTGCGCCGCAGTCGCCGTCGGCTGCGGAGCAAGGCAAGGATGAGGATGCCTTCGACGAGGCAGAGGGCGTGGATGCCGACGAGGCGCCATTTGTATTCTTCCCAGAACGTGGGCGTGCGGTAGCGCAGGTCGTGGCCTGGCGGGAGTTGGGCGGGGTCGATGTTCCAGCGGCGCAGTTCGCGCCAGTCGTAGAGGCGCTTCAAACGGTCGGGGGGGCTGGGGGGAAGGGAGGTGGCGGGTTCGCCGTGAAGGAGGCGGAGTCCGACTTGGGCGGCTTGGCGGCCGGAGTCTTCGAGGGAGAGGAGTCGTCCCCCGACGATCCCGTGGCCGAGTTGGCTTTCGAAGACGCCGAAGATGGGGGCGGCGGCGGCGGCGCGGAGTTTGGCCAGGGCCTGTTCTTGTTCGTGGGGAACGCCGGCGCCGTCCACGGCCAGCATGCCGTAGAGGATGGCGGCGTGGGGCGGCAGTTGCCGGGCGCGGGCGCAGATTTGGTCGAGGGGAAGGTCGTTCACGTAGTCGAAGGCGATGCGGTCGGCGAAGGGGGCGAACTCGTGCCGGCAGATGTCGTTCCATTGACGTTCCAAGGGGGAGGCGCCGAGCACGAGCATGACCCGGGTGGTAGCGGGTCTGGCTTCGAGGATGTTTTCGATCAGGACGGGGATTTGGACGTGGACGGGGACGACGGCGACGTTGGTGGTGGTTGTGAGGCGGTCCCGTTGGCGGGCATCGACGTGGGCGAGGAGCGGGGTGTCGGGGAAGAGGGCGCGGCGGTGTTGGATGGCGAACCAGGTGGCGGGTTCGGCGACGGTGACGATCAGGTGCAGGGGGCGTTCAGCGAACAGGGTTTGCAGATAGGCAACCAGGGGCCCGTCGTTGCCTGGTTCGGCGAAGCGGGCGGTGACGATGGACGACTCGTAGAACTCGACTGGTTGGGAGGACAGGCGGGCGAGTTCGGTGCGGAAGGTGGACGACATGGTGGCGAAGGGAGCGAACTCGCGGCCGAAGGAGTGGATGATCAGGACTCGGCGCGGCTCGGCGCAGAGGGTCGTTCCGCAGCCGAGGATGAGCAGGAACAGGCGTGCGGCGGAGGGCCGTCGATCCCGGCTCGCCCGAGGTGGCGGGTTTACGTTGGGCACCCATGGATGCTAGCGGTCCGGCGGGCGTTATCCAAGGCTGCGAGTGGCGGAAGCGAGGGGGGGAAGCGGGTTTGGTCTTGAAGGGGGTGGGGGATTCGTCCACGGTAGGCGCCAACCTTGAATCCATTCTTATGAAAGACGTGAATCGTCGTGCATTTCTTGGGGCGGCTGCGATGTCGGCGGTCGGCGTGCCGGTGGCGGGGTTGGCGGCGGGGCCGGCGGATGGGTCGGTGAAGATCATCGGGCTGGCTGGGAGCATGCGGTCAGGCAAGACGACCGCGAAGGCGGTCGCGTTGGCGTTGGAGTCAGCCAGGACGGTCAGTCCGGCCATTGCCACGGAGTTGATCGATTTGGCAGGTCTGACTTTGGATCCGTATATCGCGGTGGGGGCCAAGAGCACGGATCGGCCCGACGATTTCCCGGCGTTGCGGGCGAAGCTGGAGGCCCCGGGGGTGTTTGGGGTGCTGGTCGGGTCGCCGGTTTACATGGGGTTAGTGTCGTCGCCGTTGAAGAATCTGTTCGAGCGGATGGTGGCCTTTCGCCAGGGGGGGTATCCGTTGGGCAACAAGGTGGGGGGAGCGATCGCGGTCGGGGGTGGGCGGAATGCGGGGGTGGAGTTGGTGCTTCAGCAGTTAGTGATGTTCATGTTGTCCCAGCGGATGATCGTGGTGGGCGACGGGGCGCCGGGGGATCACTGGGGCGGGACCATCCAGTCACAGGGGGAGGAGTTATCGAAGGACGAAGGCAGTTTGAACACGGTCCGCGGGGTGGGCAAGCGGGTGGCGGAGATCGCGTTGCGGATGGCGGCGTCGGCGAGGTAGGGGTGGGTTTACGGGGTGCGTTCCTCACCGGGGTCGGTGGGGGGCAGGGGGCTGACGATGAGGTGTTCCTCGTCGAGCCATCGGCCGAGGTCGAGGAGTTGGCAACGGCGGGAGCAGAAGGGTGCATGGGCCCCGTCGTGCCAGGGCCCGCGCTGGCGGCAGGTGGGGCAGGGAGTGATCCTGGGGTCAGGAGGCGAGGAGCTGTCGCAGCACATAGGGGAGGATGCCTCCGTGCTGGTAATACTCGATTTCAATGGGGGTATCGATGCGGCATTGGACGGGGACGTTTTCGGAGGAGCCGCTGGCGCGGGTGATGCGGAGGGTGAGGTCTTGCTGGGGTTTGAGGTGGGCGTCGAGGCCGAGGACATCGTAGGTTTCGGTGCCGTCGAGTTTGAGGGATTGGGCGCTGGTGCCTTCTTTGAACTGGAGGGGGAGGACGCCCATGCCGACGAGGTTGCTTCGGTGGATTCGTTCGAAGGAGAGAGCGACGACGGCTTTGACGCCGAGGAGGGCGGTGCCTTTGGCGGCCCAATCGCGGCTGGAGCCGGTGCCGTATTCCTGGCCGGCGACGACGATGAGTGGGGTTTGGGTCCGGGCGTAGCTGATGGCAGCGTCGTAGATGCTCATTTGCTGGCCGGCGGGTTGGCAGCGGACGGGTTGGAGGCTGGCGGGGGTGATCCTGTAGGCGGGTTCTGGGTAGCACATGGTGATGCCGCCTTCGCTACCGGGGATCATGAGGTTTTTGATGCGGACGTTGGCGAAGGTGCCGCGGGTCATGACGCGGTCGTTGCCGCGGCGGGCGCCGTAGCTATTGAAGTCGGCGACGTTGACGCCGTGTTCGAGCAGGTATTTGCCGGCGGGAGAGGTTTTCTTGATGGCGCCGGCGGGGGAGATGTGGTCGGTGGTGACGCTGTCGCCGAGGATGGCGAGGGCGCGGGCGCCTTTGATTTCGAGGATGCGGCCGGCTTGGAGGGAGAAGTTTTGGAAGAACGGGGGTTCTTGGATGTAGGTGCTGGTTTCATCCCAGTCGTAGACGAGTCCTGGGGTGGAGGGGATTTCGTTCCATTTGGGGTTCTGGCTGGAGAAATCGCGGTAGAGTTCGCGGAAGATCTCCGGTTTGAGGGTGGCCTGCAGGAGGTCGCGGATCTCCTGGAGGGAGGGCCAGAGGTCCTTGAGGAGGACGGGTTGGCCGGCGGAGTCCTTCCCGAGAGGTTCGGTGGTGAGGTCGATATCGACGTGGCCAGCGAGGGCGAAGGCGACGACCAGGGGCGGGGACATGAGGAAATTCGCTTTGATGCTCTGGTGGACGCGGGCTTCGAAGTTGCGGTTGCCGGAGAGGACGGAGGCGGTGATGAGGTCCTGCTTATTGATGGTTTCCTCGAGGTGGACTTCGAGGGGGCCGCTATTGCCGATGCAGGTGGTGCAGCCGTAGCCGACGACTTGGAACCCGAGTTGATCGAGGTAGGGTTGGAGGCCGGTTTTCTGGAGGTAATCGGTGACGACGCGGGAGCCTGGGGCGAGGGAGGTCTTGACGGCGGGGTTGACGCGGAGACCGCGTTCGACGGCCTTTTTGGCGAGGAGGCCGGCGGCGAGCATGACGGTGGGGTTGGAGGTATTGGTGCAACTGGTGATGGCGGCGATGAGGACGCTGCCGTGGCGGATATCGGATTTGAGGGCGTGGTTGCTGATGGTGATGTTGTCGGGGGCGGGGTGTTGGTCCCGCATCTCGCTTTCGCTGGGCGAGACGGTGGGGTGCTGGGTGCCGCAGACCCAATCGGGGTGGTAGCGGCTGTCGGTGTGGCCCTTGACGACGACGTGGCGGGTGAGTTCGTTGGGGTCCTTGCCGTAGCCGCTCTCGGCCACGGGTTTGGAGAACAGTTCGACGAAGCGTTGTTTCAGGTGGGGCAGTTCGACGCGGTCCTGGGGGCGTTTGGGGCCAGCCACGCTCGGCACGATGGTAGCCAGGTCGAGTTCGATCTCCTGGGAGTAGTGGATCTGGCCTTTCTGGGGCATGCCAAAGAGGCCCTGGGCGCGGTAATAGGCCTCATAGGTTTGGCAGAGGGTCTCGGGGCGCCCGGTGGCGCGGAGGTAGTGGACGCACTCGGCGTCGATGGGAAAGAAGCCCATGGTGGCGCCGTATTCGGGGGCCATATTGGCGATGGTGGCGCGGTCCGTGACGGGCAGGGCGGCGGCGCCGGGGCCGAAGAACTCGACGAATTTGCCGACGACTTTGGCTTTGCGGAGGAGTTGGGTGACGGTGAGGGCGAGGTCGGTGGCGGTGACGCCTTCGCGGAGGGCGCCGCTGAGGTGGACGCCGACGACATCGGGGGTGAGGAAATAGACGGGTTGTCCGAGCATGCCTGCTTCGGCCTCGATGCCCCCGACGCCCCAGCCGACGATGCCGATGCCGTTGATCATGGTGGTATGGGAATCGGTGCCGACGAGGGTATCGGGGTAATAGAGGGGCGGGGGGTTGGGGGCG
>CAZVRY010000246.1:0-418 GCA_964629545.1 uncultured Verrucomicrobiota bacterium
CCCCCCCCCCCCCCCCCCCCCCCCCCCCCCCGGGCCTGGTCTCGAGGTTCGTGGCAGCCGATGCAACTGAGGGTTTGGCCGGGTTGGACATGGGTGGCGCTGCGCATGGTTTGGAGGGCCATGCCGTCTTGGTCGAGGGCTTGGAGGAAGAGGGTGACGCCGGCGGGGGCGTGGAAGTACGCGGAGCCGTCGGGCTCGACCGGGACGGTTCCGAGGACGCATTTGCCGGGGTCATCGCGGGTGATCCCGAGGGCGGGGAAGTTCATGGTGGGGTGGGTTTTGGCGGGGACGGCGACGAGGCGCAGTGCGTGGATGGAGCCGCGGGGGAGGGGATGGAGGCCGCGGTAGACGTCGACGAGCAGGAATTGGCCGCTGGCTGGTTCGGGGGTGGGGAGTTGGCTGGCGAGGGTGGGTGGAG
>CAZVRY010000246.1:428-10342 GCA_964629545.1 uncultured Verrucomicrobiota bacterium
CGGGGGTCGCCGTCGCGGCGCTGTATGGGGCCGGGGGGTGTTGGGGGGGGGGGGTGGGGGGGGGCGGGGGGGGGGGGTGGGGGGCGTGAGCGGACGGGGATGGGGTCGCCGCAAGCAATGGTGGGGTCGGCCCAGAGCCATTCGCGGGTTTGGGTGGCGGCGTCATAGAGGTAGAGCGAGGTGCCGTTGGGGGGACGTTGGACGGCATGCCATCGATCCCATCCGGAGGGGCCGGGGACTTGGGCGCCTTCGCAGCCCCAGGCGGTGAGGTAGAAGCGTTCGCTGAGGGGCCAGGGGTTGGCGTAGGAGGAGAGCGGCCAGCCTTCGATCTCGGGGAAGGGGACATCGGGGGTGAGTCGGGTGAGGGGGGCGGGGCCTTCGGTGCCCGCGCTGGGGTCGAGGAGGACGAGGCTGCCCATGGTTTGGGCATGGTGGGCGCTGGCGGTGAAGACGATTTTGGAGGTGCCGGGGACGGGTTTGGCTTCGAAGGCACAATGGGGGGCTTTGGTGAGATTGCCGTAGACGATGCGGGCATTGGCGCCGTCGGGGCCGATGGCCCAAAGCCCCATGTAGGGCATGTTGTCGCGGTCGACGTAGTCCCAGCGGGAGTAGAGGATGCTGCCGTCGGCGGCGACTTCCGGGGTCCACTCGAACATTTCGAAGGGGGAGATGGCGACGATGTCGCCGCCGTGGGCGTTCATGGTGTGGAGGGTATAGACGGCGACGGGGCGTTCGGGTCCGCCGCCGCAGCGGACGTAGGAGTCGGGGAGGTCGGGGTGTTGGAGGGTGCGGTTGGCGCTGGGGCGGCCGACCTGGAGGGCTTGGCCGCGTCGGGTGGAGAGGAAGACGATGCGTCCGTCGGGGAGGTAACGACCGTCGAAGTCGTCGTATTTTCCGCGGGTGAGTTGGCGGAGGTTGGAGCCATCGAGGTTCATTTCGAAGAGGTGATAGAAGGCGTCTTCGGGGACGTTGGCTTTATCGAGCTTATTGGATTCGGCGGCGAGGTGGGGGTAATGGCGGCACCAGGCGAAGAGGACTTTGGTGGCGTCGTAGGAGAGGGTGGGGCGAAGGAAGCTGCCGGGCTGGGTGAAGGCGGTGGTGAGGCAGGTTTCGACTGGGTTATCGGAGGTGACGTCGCGCAGGAGGTAGATGCCGCCGCCGGGTTTGGACCACCATCCGTAGTATTGGTCGGACATGTGGTTGAAGCTTGGGGGGACGCGTTTGGTGAAGAGGAGGGCGGGGATGTTGCGGAGGAGGGGGTTGCGGAGGGCGAGGGTGCGTTGGAGGAGGCGGGCTTGGAGGAAGAGGGGTTGGGCGGAGGCGTCCTCCGGGAGGGTGGCAAGTTGTTCTTGGAGTTGGGCGAGTTGGGCGGGGGGTGCAGGGTGGTCGGGAGAACCGGGAGCAGGATGGGGCGAAGCTTCCTCGGCTAGGCGGGCGCAGACGGCCAAGGTTTCCGTGGTGCGTTGGCGCCAGTCGACAGGGGCGGGGGGAAGGTGGCTGACGGACCATTGCGAGACGCTCGATTGGTCAGCGGGTTGGTTGAGGGCGAGGTTCTGGTCGGGGCGGGTGGCGCCGAAGACCTCGATCTCGTCGAGGTGGAGGAAGTTGCGGTTGGGGAGGGCGAGGCGGACGAAGCGGGCGGAGTGTCCGTCGAGGTTGATGGCGAGGGGGCATCCGTTGGTGACGCCGTGGAAGGTGGTGCCGTCGTGTTGATAGATTTGGCGGAAGGACTGGCCGTCGTGGGAGAGGAGGACTTGGAGGTTGGCGGCGCGTTCGGGGGCTTCGCGGCGGTTCCAGATGACGATGCGTTGGAGGGGGTGGAGTTGGCCGAGGTCGACCTGCCACCACGGCGGGTTGGCTTCGCCGGTGTGGAAGCCCCACTCTCCGTTCTTCACTCCGTCGCAGCCGCCGTGGGCATCGGACTGGGTGGTGGGGGATTCGGAGACGCGGAGGTGGGCGGCGAGGGATTCGGCTTGGAGCCAATCTCGTTCGAGGTGTTGGGGGATGGTGGGTGGGGAGGAGGCGTGGGCCGCGAGGAAGAGGGAGGCGGTGGCGGCGAGGGCGGGGAGGAAGGCGGGTAGTGGTTGGCGTGAGGAGTTCATGGCGGGCGGCGTTCCTGGGGGGGAGGGTGGGCACGGGGGAGGCAGGGGGAGATGAGGCCGAGGCGGAGGGGGTGGAGGCCGCAGGCGTGAGGGGGAGGGGCGCGCCGGGGCGTCCGCAGTCCGGGTCTTATCCCCGGGCGCACGGGGGATGTGGGTGGGGACTGCAGCGTTCACGGGGGAGGTGGCTTAAGGGAGGCTCGGTTGGCCGAGGGCGAGGACGTCCTGGCGGATGCGGTGGAGGTCCGCGGGGTCGAGGGTGAGGGCAGCGGCGCGGGCGTTGTCGGTGACCTGAGCGGCGGTGCGGCCGCCGGCGAGGACGTGGGTGACGCCGGGTTGGGCGGCGGTCCAGGCAAGGACGAGTTGAGCGAGGGAGCAATCGTAGCGTTGGGTGAGGTCATTCCAGCCGGCGAGGAGTTGGAGGACGCGCTGGCGGTTGGCGGGGATGAGCCACTCATTCCAGGAGGTGTTATTGCGGAACTCGCCGGGTTGGAAGGTGCGGTCCATGCCGATCTTGCCGGTGAGGAGTCCTTGTTCGAGGGACATGTAGGTGAGGGTGGCGAGGTGGTGTTGGGCGCAGTAGGGGAGGAGGTCTTGTTCGGCCTCGCGGTGGAGCATGGAATAGCGGAGTTGGTCGGTGGCGATGTGGCCACAGCGGCAGTATTGCTGGAGTTCGGGGAGGGAGACGTTGCTGACGCCGATGGCGCGGATTTTGCCTTGTCGTTGGAGTTCGAGGAGGACGGCCATAGTATCGGCGATGGGGGTGGCGTCGGGGGGGATAGAGGGCCAGTGGGTTTGGTAGAGGTCGATGTAATCGACCTCGAGGCGGCGGAGGCTGTTTTCGATTTCGAGGCGGATCGTATCGGGGCGGAGGCTGCGGTTCATTTTCTTGCCGTCGAAATCGGCGAAGAAGCTGCCGCGGCCATCTTCCCACCAGAGGCCGCACTTGGTGGCGAGGAGGGCCTGGTGGCGTCGGCCTTTGAGGGCTTGGCCGACGACGCGTTCGCTCCGGCCCCAGCCATAGGCAGGGGCGGTATCGATGAGGTTGATGCCGAGGTCGAGGGCGGCGTGGATGGTGCGGATGGACTCGGTGTCGTCGGTCTCGGCGCCCCAGACGGGGCCGCCCCCGAGGACCCAAGCGCCGAGGCCGATGACGGAGGCGGAGAGGCCGGAGCGGCCGAGGGGGCGTTGGTTCATGAGGATTTGGGGTGATGGACTTGGGCGGCGACGCGGAGGCGGAGGCCGTTGAGGCGGATGAACCCGGTGGCGTCGTCCTGGTTGTAGGCCTTGGAGGGGTCGGCCTCCATGGTGGCGATGGCGGGGTTGTAGAGGCTGACGGGGGATTTGCGGCCGGCGACCATGAGGTTGCCCTTGTAGAGGCGGACGCGGACGGTGCCGGTGACGTTCTTCTGGCTTTCGGAGACGAGGGCTTGGAGGGCGAGGCGCTCGGGGGCGAACCAATAGCCGTAGTAAACGAGTTCGGCGTAGCGCGGGATCAGGGAGTCGCGGAGGTGCATGACCTCCCGGTCCATGGTGAGGGACTCGATCTGGCGGTGGGCGAAGTGGAGGATGGCGCCGCCCGGGGTTTCGTAGACGCCGCGGCTTTTCATGCCGACGTAGCGATTCTCGACCATATCGACGCGGCCGATGCCGTGTTTGCCGCCGAGTTTGTTGAGGGTTTTCATGACGCCGAGGGGGGAGAGGGCCTTGCCATTGACGGCGACGCAATTGCCCTGCTCGAAGTCGAGGGTAACGGTTTCGTGTTTGTCGGGGGCGTCTTCGGGGGCGACGGACAATTTGAACATGTCCTTGTTGGCCGGGGCGAAGGCGTCCATCCAGGGGTCTTCGAGGATGCCTGCTTCGAAGGAGATGTGGAGGAGGTTGCGGTCGCTGGAGTAGGGCTTTTTGGCGGTGGCCTGGACGGGGATGCCGCGTTCTGCGCAGTAGGCGATCATTTCCGCGCGGCCGGGGAACCGTTCGCGGAAGCGGGCATCGCGCCAGGGGGCGATGACCTGGAGGTCGGGGGCGAGGGCGGCGGCGGTGAGTTCGAAGCGGACCTGGTCATTGCCCTTGCCGGTCGCGCCGTGGGCGAGGGCATCGGCCTGGGCGGCGCGGGCGATTTCGATCATGCCTTTGGCGATGAGGGGGCGGGCGATGCTGGTGCCGAGGAAGTACTGTCCTTCGTAGACGGCGCCCGCTTGGATCATGGGGAAGATGAAGTCGCGGGCGAATTCCTCTTGGAGGTCGACGATGTGGACTTGGGAGGCGCCGGTGCGGCGGGCCTTTTTCTCGAGTCCCTTGAGTTCCTCCTCCTGGCCGATGTTGGCGCAGAAGGCGATCATTTCGGCGTTGTATTGGTCCTTGATCCAGGAGAGCAGGACGGACGTGTCGAGGCCTCCCGAGTAGGCGAGAACAATCTTCATGCGTGGTCGATAAGTTGGAGTTGAATAAACGCGAAGCGGGCGCGGGAGGAAAGAAGAAAGTCGTTCGGGGGGCAAACGACAACCCAGACGCACCGCCGCACCGCCTCATCCCCCTATGGCTCGCGCAGCACCTGCGCCAGATGCCGGATCTCCTCGTCCACGTCTTCCGACCGGGTTACGGTGTGGGCGATCTCGGCACGGAGGAGTTCGCGGAACCGGCGGCGCAGGCGGTGGATCGTGACCCGGATCGCGCTTTCGGTGACGCCAAGTTTGCTGGCCAACGCCCGCAACGGGGTGGTCTCTTGATCGCCCCAGACGTGACCTTTCAACCGGTCGAAGACCTCCTGTTTCCCGGAACGCGCGAACTCGGTTCCGAGCCGTTCCAGAACCAGTTCCAGCAGGGTGGTGGCCCAGCGCTTTTCGAACACCCGCTCCGGAGTCAGACGATCGACGCACGCGGCCAGGTAGGAACGCTCGGCTCGATTCCAATCCATCGCCAGGACGCGCCCTTGGCCTCCGCGCTTGACGGCCGCCTCGTACTGCCGGACGTCGCGAACGTAGTTGCGCAGGCAGGTCAGGAGGAACGTGCGAAACCGGCCGCGCTGCGGATCGGCGCGGGCCGAGAGATCCTTCCGCAGAAAATGGGCGAAGAACCCCTGGGTGAGTTCCTCGGCCTCGTCCGGAGCGCAACCGGACCGGCGCAAGTAAGCGTAGAGGGGCGGCCAATAGGTGGAGCACAACCGTTCGAGGGCGGCGGCCGCGCTGGGATCCCCGCTGGCGTCGGCGGCCAAGACCACGCTCCAATGCGTCGTGAGAAACAGCCCCGGCATCGTGGCCTGCGGTATGGGTCCCTTGAGCACCGGCACCTTCATGATCACCTGCGCGACGCGGTCGTGAACGGCCCTCCGGCGTCGGCCCTGCCTTTCCCGCCACGGATCCAGGAACGGCGGCCGAGACCTTCCGGATGATGAGCGACAGTAGTGAGCGCCGGAGGCGGTGTCCAGGCCTAAGGGGCTGCGCAAAAATAAACCCCGAAGTTGTTTTTGCCCAGACCCTAACCCTCAGGCGGCCGACGAGGCGGTCCTTCCTGCGGCGGGTCCTGCGCCAGCTCCGGATGTCGCTCCAGGAAGGTGCGGCGGAGCTTGCGGATGCTGTTCCTTCCGCTCTCGGTCCAGTTCGGCGCCCGTTCGGCGACGGCCAAGGCGTCGTCGAGGGCTTGGAGGGCCTCGGGTTGGCGACCGGCCGCCTCGAGCAGGGTGGCGGCATCGAGCCAGATGTAAGCGTTTTCCCCTTTGGGGGCCCAGGCTTGCAGCAGGGCGATCGCCGGGTCGCGCTCGCCGAGGTGGTTTAGGCAGGTCGCGCGCGACCACCACGCGACGGCGCTCGCCGGCTCGCGTCGGACCGCCTCCCGACTGAGCCAGTCGAGCCGCGCGGCCAGCCATTGCGGTTCCACTTCCTCGTCGAGGGACGTCTGGTTTGCCAACAGGGCCAGGGCTTGACCCGAGAGCCGGTAGAAGGGAAAGAGGGTTTCGAATTGGGCGCGGCGCCGAGGCTGGTTCCGGGCCTTGATGTTGGCGGTGTCCAACGTTCGGAAAGCCAACTGTTGAATCGGATCCGCGGACCCCGGCGAGAGGGTACGTTCGGCGCGCGGGGACACCACCCATCGGCCCCAGGCGAGGGCGCCCTCGTCACCGGCCTCGCGCATCAGTCGGCGCCTCATCTCGACGAAGGCCGCACTCGAGACCGGATGGAACGTGTGCCCGTCGTCGAGCCGGTATTGGGCCACCGCCTCGATCAGACCCGGAAGCCAATCGGGAACCGACCCGTTGACCCTCGGCAGTTCCGTGATCCTCAGAAGACGATCCGATGCGCAGCTTAACAGCCAGGGGCCGTGCGGATGAAACATCAGGGCCCGCACGGTCAGCGTGTGCGGACGGTGGACCCCGACCGGGTCTCCGGAGGGAACTTCCCACAGGCCCACCCAACCGCTCCGGGTGCCGGTCGCAACCCGGCGTCCATCCGGACTGAAGGCGCCGATCGTCACGGCTTCCTCGTGGGGGAGGGGAGGGGAAACCGGATGCCCGGTGCGGCCATCCCAAAGCCGAGCCGAGTGGTCGCTGGAGGTGGTCAGAACCCAGGCCCCATCCGGGCTGAACCAGGCCCCGGTAACCCCAGCCCCATGATGCAGCGGAGGGCCGATCCCTTTGCCGTTCCGCGCGTCCCAAAGCCGGGCCGTCCGGTCCTGGCTCGAAGTCAAGAGGCGTTGGCCGTCCGGGCTGAACGCCGCGGCGGTCACGGGGCCGCCATGGTACAGGGGGGGGATCAGCGGTTGACCGCTGGCCGCCTCCCAGATCCGAGCCGTCCGGTCCGCGCTGGCGGTGGCGACACGGGTGCCTTCCGGGCTAAAGGACACGACCAGAACGGCGGCCTCGTGCGCCAGGGCCGGGCCGAGGCCAACCCCTCCTCCCACGGGCCAGATCCGCGCGGTGCCATCGCTCGAAGCCGAAGCCAGCCGATTCCCATCGGGGCTGAACTCGATGGCGTTGACGCGAGCACGGTGCAGGAAGGGCGGTGCGACCGGCTGCAGGCTCTCGACCGACCAGATTTGCACGGCACCGTTCTCGTGGGCGGTCGCGATCACGGCAGGGTTAGGCGCGAAACAAGCCTGGACGAGGCCGGAAGCGCCGCGCAGTTCCGGCCAGGTGCGCAAGACCCCTGGGGGGCCGGCCCAAGTGCGCACCCCGGAGCGGGTGACCACCAGTCCGCGCTGGCCGTCTCGACTCCACTCGGCGTGAAGGCAGGCGGCCGACCCGGCGTCTTCCGTGCCGACCATGACGGACGGCAGCGCATCCCAGACCTGCGCCGTGCCATCCGAGGATGCGGTCAGGAGACGCGTGCCATCGGCGCTGAAGCGGACCGACCAGACCGCCTCGAAGTGGCGCAGGGGCTCGCTCAACGGCTCTCCGGTCCGCGCGTCCCACAGCCGAGCCGTGCGATCCTCGGATGCAGTGGCGACGCGCAGTCCGTCGGGGCTGAAGACGGCGTCCCGAACCGTATCGGCATGGGCAAGGGCCTGTCCCACCGCCGCGCCCGTAAAGCTGTTCCACAGGCGCGCCGTCCGGTCGAGCGAGGCGGTCACCAGCAGGGCGCCATCGGGGCTGAAACGGGCCATCACCACCACGCTCCCATGGCGGAGCGGCGGCGCCAGATCCCGTCCGGTGCGGGCCTCGCAGACCCGCGCCGACCAGTGGCCGGCCACCACCACACGCCGGCCGTCGGGGCTGAACTCGGCGTACTTCATTCCCCCGGGCTGAGTCACGGGCGCTCCCACCGGCGTGCCCTCCGGGAGGCTCCAAACGCGCGCGGTGCGGTCATCGGACGCGCTCACCAACATCGTGCCCTCCGGGCTGAACCCAACGCTGTTGACCCACTGCTGATGGGCGAGCACCGCATCGTCCAGGCGGCCTTCCGGGAGTGACCACAGCCGAACGCGACCATCCCGACACGCCGTCGCCAGCCTTCCCCCATCCGGACTGAAGGCCAACCCCGTGACCCAGTCCGGGTGTTGGCAGGGCGGGCTGATGGCTTGCCCGGTCGCCGTGTCCCAGACCCGGGCGGTTCCGTCGACACCCCCCGTCGCCAGCCAACGGCCGTCGGCAGCATAACTGAGCGTGACGGGCCGTTCCCGCCCCCAGCCTTCCGGGTCTTCCGCCGGGCGCGCCGCGGGCGGCAAGAGCCAGCCTCGCGTGGGATCGTTCACGTCCGGATGCAGGCCGATCCCCCCGGCGGTCGCGAGGGCGAAGCCGTATCCGCCAGGCTGCCATTCCGCTTGAAAAACCGGCCCCGCCTCCACCACCGCAGGGACCCATGGCAGGGCAAAGGGACGCCTCGCCACCTCCAGCAAGGCCCACTCGGCAAGACCCAACTCGGAAGGAGACTGGCGAAGAAGACGCGCCAGGGTGGCCAAGCCCTCGGCCGAGTGCCCCCCTTGGAACATCTCCCGGGCGCGCGTGATCTCCAGGGTGCGCAACGCGGCCTGGACGTGCATGCGCTGCTCCCGCTCGCTCGAACGAGCCGCCCCTATCCGCACCGCCGCAACCCCAGCCCCCAGGACCAGCGCCCCCAGCAGCGACACCGAGGCGCCTACGAGTCCCGCGTCCACCGGGTTCCGCCGACACCACCGCCACATGCGCTCGAGGGGACCGACGGGACGGGTCCGAATCGGATCGCCTCGCAGAAACCGGCCCAGCTCGTCCGCCAGCTCCTGCGCTGACCCAAACCGCGCCCCCGGCTCCTTCTGCAGGCACTTCAGACAAATCGTCTCCAGATCACGGGGAATCCCGTCGTTCAGCGCCCGCGGCCCCACCGGCTCCACGTCCCGGATCTTCAAAAGCGTCGCCTGGATCGAATCGGCCAGAAACGGTGGCCGGCCGGTGAGCAGATCGTAAAGAATCGCTCCCAACGAGAAGACGTCACTCGCCGGGCTGGCCAGCTTGTGGTGCCCCGCCGCCAACTCCGGCGCCATGTGGTTGGGTGACCCCAACACCTGCCCGCTCAACGTCAGATCCGAATCGTCACCCAGCCGCTTGGCCAGGCCGAAGTCCGTTATCCGCACCTCGTCCGTGGCGGAGTCAATGAGGATATTCGAGGGCTTGAGGTCGCGATGGATGATCCCATGCTGGTGCGCGTAATGGATGGCCTCCGCCACAGCCTGCACATAGGTGGCCGCGCGGCGAGCCGGCAGCGGGGCTTCCCGCACGATTTTGCCCAGATCCCGCCCCTGCACATGATCCATGGAGAAAAAGGGCTGACCTTCAACCTCGCCCACCTCGTGGATGGCAACGATGTGGGGGTGACGCAGCCGCGCAGCGGCCTGCGCCTCGCGTTGAAAACGTTCTGCCACCACGTCGCTGGCTCGCGAACCGAGCAGGAGCATCTTGATCGCGACAATCCGATCCAAGTGCAACTGCCGAGCGCGGTAGACGACCCCCATGCCGCCATGGGCGATCTCCTCGAGCAATTCATAGTCGCCAAACCGCGAGGTCACCGCGGGGATCGGCTGGGCGATCGCGGCGGACAGCTCGTCGTCGTTCGGTGTGGACGTGTCGGGATCGGGGCCGACGGCCGAGAGGAGCATGCACTGGGGGCAGAGCCCGGCCAAGGTGTCCGAGCCGAGAGGCGCACCGCACTGACCGCAGAGACGGGACGCGTTCATAGGCGAGGTCTGCTGTGGGGATGGACGGGCGGAGACTACAACGGGTCGCTGGCTTTTGGCCAGCCCGCGCTTTGGACCCGCGCTTTGGGCGCGAGGGGCGAACGACCGCTCCCGCCCATGGTCCGTTTGAGGCGAAGCTTTTGGAGTGCGCCGGTGCTCTGGCGCTTTGGATTTCGC
>CAZVRY010000247.1:0-10216 GCA_964629545.1 uncultured Verrucomicrobiota bacterium
CCCCATGCGCGTCGGTTCGTTCGACTTGGAAGCTCTCCATGAACCGGTCCCCCTCCCCAACCGTTTCCAGCGAAGCGATGACGCAGGTTGGGGAGAGGGAGAAAGGGAGAGGGGAAACGCCCTCGATTCAGGGGTTCAATGCGCGATCACGATCAGGGAATTCCTGAAGTGCGTTGCGGGCAGGTCAAGTTCTGGCCGGGAGCGGGGAACCGGCCCACGTCGGCTTCCTTAGGCGCCGGTCCGCCTTTCGGGTTTCGAGGATTCTGCGGACGATTCGTTCAGGGCCTGGTCAAAGCGGTTCCACAGCTCTTCGGGATCTTCCAGCCCGACCGACACCCGGATGAGGTAGCGCGAGACCCCGCAGGACTCGGCCCAGGAGAGTTCGTCGTAATGGGCCAGCAGCGTGAACGGACAGGCCAGCGTGAAGACGGTCCCCAGGCTGGGCCCCTTGGAAATGCGCAGGCGGTCGTAGAGACGGGCCGAGGTTTGCTCGGCCCGCCGGGGCAGGAAGGTGACGAGCGATCCCCAGCCGCCCGTCGGACGGCGCACGGCCTCGTAGGCCTCGCTGCACTCCCATTTGGGAAACCAGACTCGCTCGACAGCGGGATGCTGGCGGAGGCGCTCGGCGATGAACAGGCCATGGGCGTTGTGCCGAGCCATGCGTTCGGGGAAGGAACGGGCTTGGCGCTCGAGGACCCGCGCATCGGCCGGCCAAAGGAGATCCTCGTGCTGGGCTTGGACGATCGCCTTCAGCTCGCGGTAGTACGGGGAGCGCGGATGGCAAATCAACGCGCCCCCCATGGCATCGCACGTCCCCACCACGTACTTGGTCAGGCTGGTGGCAATGAGATCGGCATGGCCGCTCAGGTCGACATTAAAGGGCGTGGCCACCACGTCGTCGGCGACAAACGGGGTGCCGTGCTGGCGGAGGAGCGGCGTGACCGTGCGCACGTCGGGCGAGCCAAGGAGGGGGTTGCCGGGGATCTCGCCGAAGCACGCCGCGAACGTCTGCGCCGCCAGCGCGGCGCGCAAGGACGCCTCGGCCCGGGCCAGCTCGTGGAGGAGGATGGCGCCCGGGCCGAACTTCTGCTGGAGCTTGAGCGTGTCCACATAGGGAAAGCCCAACTGGAGCGTGGGCCGCCCCGGGCGGCGCGCTTGCACCGCCTGCAGACCCGCCCACTGAGCCGCCATCCCCGTCGGCGCCAGGAAGACGTCGCCGGGCGCGCACTCGTAGAAACCCGCCAGGCGCTCCCGCAGGGCGGCCCGGACTTCCTCCGCGGCCGGGTCCGGGCTCGCCCCCTCAAGCCACGCCTCCGCTTGCCGGCTCGAGACGATCAAACCCGTGTGTTGCCAAAACGCCTTGAGGGCCAGGAACCCCGTGTCGTCGGTCACCACCCCCACCGCGCCCCGCCGGCGCACGGTCTGGGCCGGACTGCCTTGTGCGCGCACGAACGCCTCCGCGCGGGCCGCCACGCGCTCGGATGGGAAGGGCAGACACGGCGAGCCGTTGCCCAAGGCTCGGGCCTGGCCAAGGACCCGTTCATGCAGAACAAAGCGCGGGTAGCCGGTCTGCAGACGCTCGAGCACCGCTGGGGACTTCTCCTCGTAGCCGACGACGTCCTGCCATCGGGGCAAGGCGACGGAGACGGCGTGACGGTCGGCCGGCAACGGCAGGCCCAGCTCGTCGCCCCGCCAGACCGGGTCGCGCAGCAGATCCCGACCACTCACGCGAGCACCTCCCGGAGGGCGTCGTCGATGTCCTGCTGGAGATCGGCCACGTCCTCGAGGCCGACGGAGAAACGCAGGAGGCCGTCGCCGATGCCGACCTGGAGGCGGACGTCGCGGGGGACGGAGGCGTGGGTCATGGTGGGGGGATGGCAGATGAGGCTTTCGACGCCGCCGAGGCTCTCGGCGAGGGTGAAGAAGCGGAGGCGCCGGCAGAAGGCGAGGGCGGTTTCGGCGGGGCAGTCCAGCTCGGCGATCACAATCCCGGAGCCGCCGGCCATTTGGCGGCGGGCGAGGGTGTATTGGGGGTGACTGGGGAGGAAAGGATAGCGGACGAGGCGGACGCCGCGCCGCTGTTCGAGCCAGGTGGCGAGGGCGAGGGCGTTGGCGCAGTGCCTTTCCATGCGGAGGGCCAAGGTCCGCTGGCCCCGGGCCGTGAGCCAGGCATCGAACGGCGAAGGCTGCAACCCCAGGGCCTTTTGCGCGAAAATCATGCGGTCCTGCCAGGCCGGATCCTGGGTCGCCACCAGGCCCCCGAGGCAGTCGCTGTGGCCATTCACGTACTTGGTGGTCGACGAGAGGGACAGGGTGGCGCCAAGTTCGAGCGGACGCTGGAGGTAGGGCGACGCGAACGTGTTGTCCACCAGCACGGGGGACGAGACGGTCGCCGCCTCGGCCGCGATGCCCGCGATGTCCACGATCTTAAGCAGCGGGTTGGTGGGGCTCTCCAGCCAGACGAGCGCAGGGCGGAGTTCGCGGATCAGACCCCAGTTAGCCGGGTGGGCCAGGTTCGCGTAGCGGACCTGGACCCCGAACTTGGCAAACACACGGTCGAACAACCGGTAGGTGCACCCGTAGACGTTCTCCTCCGCGAGCACCACATCGCCGCTCCGGAGGGTGGACACGACGGCGGTGATAGCGGAGACCCCGCTGGCGAAGCAAGTGGCGAAGCGAGCGCCCTCCAGGGCGGCGGCGCTCTGTTGCAGGAGCCGGAAGTTGGGGTTGCCCGAGCGGGTGTAGTCGAAGCCGTCCGGGTTGCCGTTTTCGAAGGTCGAGGTGAGGTAAACGGGGGGCATGACGGCCCCGGTGCTGCCGGCAAAGCCGCGGCTCTCGTGGATGGCGCGGGTGGTGAACCCAACGGGTCGTTGATCGCTCATAGTCGCGACCTTCCAGTGGGCAACCTTATGCCGTCGGTGGCAAGCGCTTTTCTTCGGCACTCGCTTTCCACGAGGAGAACGGCTGGGGGGGCGACCGAGGCGTCGGCCCGAGGCAACTCGTCCTGAACCTTGGCCTTGCCTGGAACACAGGCCCGTGTTTTATTGCAATCGCTTTGCAGCAAGTAGTCCCATGACTGACGTGATTTCTCCCCAGGTGCTGGTGACGGTGTATTGTCTGCTGGCCTTTGTGGCGGCGTTGGGCGGAGGTTGGATTCCCACCCTGTTTGGCCTGACCCACAGCCGGCTCCAGATTGCGATCAGCATGGTGGCCGGCCTCATGTTGGGGTTGGCGATTCTCCATCTCCTGCCCCACGCGGCTCATGAGTTGGGGTCGGTGGATCGGAGTGTGGCGTGGATGTTGGCGGGGTTCGTGGTGATGTTCCTGATGCAACGGTTTTTGCCCTTCCACCAGCACGATGTGCCGGAGGCGCCGGGCAGCGCTTCGGTTTCGGGCGGGTGCGGACATCACCATGGGCATGCGCACGGAGCCACGGCGGCCCACGATCATTCCCACGATCACGATCACGCGCCTGCGCAGGCTGGGCATGCCACCGAAGGGGCCCACGCTTCCGCGCCGCCGGTTCCGGCGCTGGACTGGATGGGAGTGGCGTTGGGGTTGTCGTTTCATTCGATCTTTGACGGATTGGCGCTGGCGGCGGCGGTAGCGGCGGAGAGCCGGGGGCATGGGGTTGCCCTGGGTTTGGGCACCGCGCTCGCCGTGATCCTGCACAAGCCCTTCAGCGCCATGGCGATTACGACGCTCATGGCCGCGAGCCACACGCCTCGGCGCTGGCATCATTGGATCAATGTGGCCTTCGCCCTGGTGACTCCGCTTGGGGCGCTCCTGTTCTATCTGGGGGCGGGGCCGGCGCTGGCATCGCAGACGGCGCTGTTAGGCAGTGCGTTGGCCTTCTGCGCGGGCACCTTCCTCTGCATCGCCTGCGCCGACCTGCTGCCTGAACTGCAGTTCCACTCTCACGACCGGGTGAAGCTCTCGTTGGCGCTGGTGCTCGGACTGGGCATCGCGGTTTTGATTGGGCGGTTGGGGCATGGTCATGATCACCCGCCAGAGGGGTCCCCGGTCCCGGTGGAGGAAGGGGACCACCACGGCCATGACCACGCGCATCCGCATCCTTAGCCGTATCCATGCAGTCGGGTCCGTCGCGCTTGCTTGATCTTCTTTCGTTTGGGTTTTGCTGGAGGCGATGTTGGCTTTTAGGGAGGAGGGCCTCCGACCGGGGGATGGGACTTACTTTTGGACGGGGCCTTGAGGGGGGGCAGGATCCGGAGGGGGAGGATTGGTGGCGTTGGGGGGGCCTCGGAAGCGCCGCGGTTCCGGGCGGCGCGGGTCGTCCCGCGGGCCGCCTTCGGGCCGTCGGGGTGGGCGGTTGCGTTGGATTTCCGCGAGGCGCCGGCGTTGGTCCGGGGTCAGGATTTGGGCTAGTTCTTCGCGGACCCATTGGCTTTCGCGGCGGAGGTCGCGGGTGGTGCGTTCGCGGCTTTCCTCGAGGATGCGGCGGGCTTGCTGCTGCTGGTCGCGGGTGAGTTCGAGTTCGCGTTGCATGAGCCGCAGGAGGGCGCCTCGTTGGGCTTCCCAGGGGAGGGGGCCGGGTTGGCTGCGGGGGAAAGGCCGCTGTTTGTAGAGGAGGTGAGTGGCGGCACCGCCGGCGGCGGCCCCGGCCACAAACAGCACGACGGCCACCAGGATGACCCTCCAGGCCTTCACCAGAGGTCCTCGTTGACCTCCACCGCGGAAGCAACGGTCTGATCCAAGGCGGTCTCGAACGTCTCTTCGGTCACCGCGGTTTGGGGCGAGACGATGGACCAGAAGGTAAGGCCAAGGGTGAGGGTGAGGCAAGGGGCCGCGGTCCGCCAGAGGGCGCGGCTCCAGAGGATCCACGGATCGGGCTCGGACCGGTCCCGCAGCCGCGCCATGATGCGCTGCTCGAAGGCGTAGGGGACATGGTCCGAGGGCGGGTCCACGCGGGCGGCGGCGAGGAGGACGCGCTGGAGTTCGGGTTGGTTCATGATGCCTGGAGGGGTCAGACGGTTCGTGGTTCGGGCGGGTTACAGGTACTTCGACCAGCCCATGCGTTCAAGGCACTTCCTCATCTCCGCCCGCGCCCGGAAGGCGCGCACCTTGACCAGGGAGACCGACCAACCGGTAAGGGCGGCGATTTCCTTGACTGGGCGATCTTCCAATTCGAGGAGGGTGAGGATGAGCCGGGCGGGCGGGGAGAGTTGGGCAAAGACCTTCGCGACCAACTGCCGGGCGGCGTCGGCCCGGTGATCGGCGGCGTGGGGGTCGGCGGCAAACCGTTCCAGCCAATCGGCTTGCTCATCGGTCAGGTCGCTGAGGCTGGACTCGCGGTTGCGTTGGTGGGCGCGGAGGAAATCGTAGCAGGTGCGCACGGCCAACCGCATGAGCCAATGCTCGAAGGGGGCGTCGCCGCGAAACGAATCGAGCTTGTGAAAGGCCTTGAGGAAGACCTCCTGGACGATGTCTTCGACCTCGTCTTCCCGACGGGCATAGCGTCGAGCGGTGGCGAAGATCCGCGGCTGGTAGCGGCGAATCAGGTCTTCGAAGCGGACCGTCTCCCCGTGGCGCACGGCCTCGATGAGTTCCGCGTCGGTCGGTTCCACGAGGGCCGAGTCTGTCATGCGCGGGGGCCCGGCGGAAGCGGAAAGCCACCGCGCCCAGGGAGGACGCGGTGGCTTCCGCCGTTAACCTAGACTAACACCATCAACGCTGTTCCGGGCGTTCCGCCGGGCGCTCCTCCCGGGGGACCGGGGCGGGCCGGCGGCCTTCCCGTTCGACGCCGGGCGCGGTGTCGTCCGGGCGCGGTTCCTGGGCTGCGGGCCGGCGGCGGGCGGGGGGCGGCGGCGCCTGCTCCCGGTCACGCGGTTCGCCTCGCTCCCGGGCCCGGTCCCGCTCCATCTCACGCTGGCGCACGCGTTCGAGTTCTCGTTCCAGTTCGTGGAGGCGGGCCTGCTCGCGTTCGCGATTCCGTTCTCGTTCCATCTCGCGGGCACGCACTCGATCGAGTTCCTGTTCGAGTTCGCGGATTCGGTCCGCTTCGCGGTCGCGGGCGGGTTCCGGCTGGCGTGGGCGGGCGGCGTCGCCCTCCCTGGCGTCCGCCCGGCCGCGGGCCGGTGGCCGATCCGCCTCCCAGGCTCGACCGCGCTGGCCCTGCCAGGCGGGGGCGCCTGGTCCGGCGCGTTCGCGCAGGCGCTGGCGCTCTCCGGCCTCCGCGCGGGCGCGGGGCCGTTCCATCCGCGGGGGTTCCTGGACGTGCGGTCGATCCGGGCCGGGCGGGCTCATTTGCCAGCGATTCTGGGGGTGATGAGCCAGGCGCTGCCGGAGGGTGCGGAGCCGTTCGAGTTGTTCGCGTGACAGTTGGGGGCGAACGTGGGCGAGGGCGCGAGACCGGGCCAGGGCGAGGCCGGCTTCGAGCCGGGCGAGGCGCTGGGCCAGTTGGTAGACGCGTTCCTCGTTGACTTGGTCTGCCCAGGCGGCCTGGTGGAGGCGTTCGCGGGCCTCGCGCAGTTGGAGGTTAAGTTCGCGCGTCCGTTCCTGCAGCCTCTGGAAGGCCTCGCGGAACGACTGCCGCTGCTCCGGGGAGAGGCCTTCGATCATGGGGGCCATTGGACCGCCGGGTCCTTGGAAGCGGCCTGGCCGGTCGGGCATGGGCCGGTCGGGGGCCGGTTGGGCGGAGGTGACGAGGGCCGAGGCGCCGATGAGGGCGACGCCGGCGGCCAGGTGGAGGAAGGTTTGGAGTTTCATCGTTAGGGGTGGTGGGGATGAGGCTGGCGGGGGATCGCGGGATCGGATCCAGGCCAGCCGTGGGTGAGGTGCGACGTCATGCTGGGAAGCCAGACGGCGCGCACTCGTTCCGGGTTACACGGAGAGGAGGCGGGGGGACTGTGGACGATCCGGGTTAGGGCCGGGTGATGCCGAAGGTGCGCTCGAACGACTCGCTGAAGCGTTGGATTTCGTCGATCACCTTCTGCGGTTGGTCGCACAGGTTGTCGACATACCGGACGGCGCTCTCGGGTTTGCGGCGGATCAGTTCCGTGGCGGCCACCATGAGGGCCAGGAGATTGTTCACGTTATGCCGCATCTCGGCGAGGCGCCGATTGAGTTCGGCGACCTCGGCCGGGGCCAAAGTGACAGATCGATCAGGCACACCCATGAAAGGACGATGGTCGGGACGGTTGCGGTTGGCAAGCCCCCTTTGCAACAGACCCCTTTAAGCACCTCGAACGACCGCGGATTCCGCGGATGGCGCCGCTGTTCAGGCGGGGGCGGTGATCCGCGGTTGGGTTTCCGCAGGGTGAGCAGGGTGACAGGTTCACTTCCTGGCGCACTCCAAGAGCTTCGCCTCAGCTTGGCGGTGGGCGCGGTCGTGCCAGCGTCGTGGAGTGCGGCGGTGCTCCGCCGCTTTCGATTCGGGCGCGGGACCACGCCGAGCGGACCGGCCGAGTCAGTCGCGCGAAATCCAGAGCGCCAGAGCACTGGCGCACTCCAAGAGCTTCGCCTCGGCTTGGCGGTGGGCGATCAAGGTGACAGGTTCACCCCCATGGAGTTCGGGGTCGGGGTCGGAGTCGGAATGGAAAAGAAGTGCCGTGCGAAGCCACAGCCAACGAACCTGTCACCCGATCAGGGCGCGCGAGCCGCCCAGGGCCTACGACATCCCGGCTCGTCGGTAGCCTCGCCCCACCGACGGTGACCGGTGACAGGTTCATTGGGCAGAACCGCCGGAGCGGGATCCCGTGGGGCTTGATTCAGGCGGCGGATCCTGGCCAGGATGGGGCCATGCACATTCCGGACGGCTTCCTCGACGCACGAACCTGCGTGGGCACGTTCTGCCTGGCCGGGGCCGGATTGGGCTGGGCGGGGCGGCGGGCGGCGGCGGATGCCACGGGCCGGAGCGTTCCGCTCATGGGGGTGATGTCGGCGTTTGTCTTCGCCGGTCAGATGATCAACTTTCCGGTCGCCAGCGGCACCTCGGGCCATTTGCTGGGGGCGGCGCTGGCGACCACGTTTCTGGGACCTTGGGCGGCCTCACTGACGATGGCGACGGTGGTGACGGTGCAGTGCCTGGTCTTTCAGGATGGCGGCGTCACGGTGCTGGGCGCGAATCTGCTGAATATGGCGTTGGTCGCGACGTGGGTGGCCCATGCGGTTCAGACGGTGGTCCGCCGGGTGGCTCCCGGGGCGCGAGTGGCGGGGGCGGCCGTGGCGGCCTGGGTTTCCGTCCTGGCCACGGCTCTGTTGTGTTCCCTCGAACTGGCCTCTTCCGGGACGATCCGGTTTGGGGTTGTGGCACCCGCCATGGCGTTGGCGCACGTGGTGATCGGGCTCGGGGAGGCGGTGATCACGGCCTCGGTGGTGTCGTTTGTCCTGCGGCTGCGACCGGACCTCGAGGCGGCGGCGCAACGTCCGACGGAGGAAGGCCCGCCCTTGGGAACGAGTTTCGGGTGGGCGGCGTTAGCCACGGTGGGGTTGGTGCTGCTGCTGGCGCCCTGGGCGTCGGCCTTGCCCGACGGTTTGGAGGCCGTCGCGGAACACTTGGGCTTCGCGGATCGGGAACGGGCGTCGCTGAGCGCCCCTGCCGCCGACTACACGGTGCCGGGCGTCCCCAACGAGGGGGTGTCGACCATCCTGGCCGGTGTCCTCGGGGCGGCGCTCTGCGTGGCCCTCTGGCTGGGGATCGCGCGTTGGTGGCGTCCTAAGTCGGAACCCCTCAGCCCGCCGGCCAACGGGCGCTGAGCCGAGGGGTGAAGCATTGCGTGAACGCCATGGGTCAGACGGGCGCCTTTCGCATCGCGGCTGCGGTGGGTTGGGTCTTCGTGGTGGCCTTGTGGCCGAACCCGCTCTGGCCGTGGCAGGGCCTGTCGGCGTTGGGGGTGGTGGTTCTGGCGGTCGCGATGAGGATTCCCTGGCGACGGTTGCTCGGCCGCGTGGGCGTGATGTTACCGTTCGTCGTTCTGATCGCCGTGGGCCAACTGGGTCAGCCGGACTGGCCCTTGCGCGTTGGCAACCTGATGCTGAAGGCCGGCCTGAGCCTGGGCATCATGGTGGTGCTGGTTGCCAGCCTCCCACGGCCCGCGTTGCTCGGCGGGCTGCGTCGGCTGGGCGCGCCCGTGCTCGTGGTCGAGTTGCTGGGCTTTTGGGAGCGCTACCTGCGCGTGCTCCAGGGCGAGTGGGATCGGATGCGGCTGGCCCGGATGGCGCGCACCTTCCGGCCCTCCCGCCGCCGGGAGTTCACGCTCGCCGCCCAGTCCCTCGGGCTCCTTCTGGTGCGCTCCTATGAGCGGGCGGAGCGCGTGCATCAGGCCATGCGGGCGCGGGGCTACCGCGGGTCGCGGTGAAGGGTGACCCGACCATGGTGGACGTCGAGCAACTCTCGTTTCGCTATCCGGACGGTCGCGAGGCCTTGCGCGAGATCTCGTTCACGCTGACGCCGGGAGAATGCGTCGGGTTGATTGGACCGAACGGGGCCGGCAAGTCGACCCTCCTGCTCAATCTGAACGGTGTGCTCGGTTTCCCCGGGCAGCGAGGGCGTCTCCGGGTCGCCGCCCTCGAGGTCACTCCCACCAACCTCCCCGAAGTGCGCCGGCGAGTCGGCTTGCTGTTTCAGGATCCCGACGACCAACTATTCTCCGCCACCGTGGGGGAGGACGTGGCGTTTGGGCCGGTGCAGATGGAGTTGCCGCCCGCCGAGATCGAGGCCCGCGTGGCGGAGGCGTTGCAGGCGGTCCATCTCCAGGGTTACGAAGCGCGCGTGCCCCATCATCTCAGCCTGGGGGAGAAGCGCCGCGTGTGTCTGGCGGGGGTCCTGGCCTGTCGACCGGATCTCCTGCTTTTCGATGAGCCGACCAGCAATTTCGACCCCCGCGGCCGGCGGGAGTTCATCGCCCTCTGCCATGCTCTGACGGCGACGCGCCTCATCGCCAGTCACGATCTCGAGATGATCGTATCGGTGTGTGACCGGGTGTTGGTTCTGGACGAAGGCCGCTTGGTGGCGGCGGGCGCGACGCGCGCGATCCTGGGCGACGAGCCGTTGATGTTAGCGCACGGCCTCGAGAAGCCGCACAGCCTCTTCCACACCCATCCGCACCGGTAGCGGGCAGGGCAGATCGTGGACTCAGGTGCGATTGCGGATGGGTGATTTGTCCCCTGCCCCCCTGACTTACTGACTTGCCGAGGCGCCGCCTCCCTCTCCATGAACCGGAAAGGCAGAAGGCAGAGTGCAAGAGGCAGAATTCGT
>CAZVRY010000248.1:0-10209 GCA_964629545.1 uncultured Verrucomicrobiota bacterium
AGTACGAATTCTGCCTCTTGCACTCTGCCTTCTCCCTTTCCGGTTCATGGAGAGACTGGGCCTCCGAATTTCTGACGCGCATGGGGACCATGAACTGTCCCACGTCGTGTTCTCCCCTTCCATGACTCCCTCGCCCCCGCCAAACGGGGGAGAGGGTAGGGGAGAGGGGGGACGGTCGGGTCGAAAGACAGACCGTGGCGGTTTCGAATCGCGTGTGGAATGTGCGGGCTGGGAGAGGTCAGCGAGGGTCCACAACTGGGCCGGAAGGCGTGGGTTCGCGGAAGCGCACGGCGTAGAGATCGGCGTCTTTGAGGACGAACCGCAGCCGCAGCGGTTGCCCGGCCAGAGCGCCGAGGTCTGCGCCTCGCTTCCAGACCACGATGCGGTCGATCTGGTCCCCGATGATCTCCGGGCCATCGTTCAGCGCAAACCCGGGCAGAGGGCGGCCCTCCGGGTCCTGAATCTCGACCCGCAACGAACCCGCCGCGCCGGTGGCCAGGTTGACTTCGAGGACTCTCCCCGCGAAGCGCAACGGCTTGGTGACCAACTCCCCTCCTCCATAGGAAGCGTGAACCGACGCAAACCCGTCCGTCCGCAAGGTCAACCGTTCGAGGAAGATCGAGGGCTGCCCGTAATGCCGCACGACGTAAAGCGACATCTCGGTGGGTCCCGTGGGAACAACCCCCAAGGCCGGGTAGTTGGCCCGCGCCACCCAATTGCGCGGATCCGGTCCCGGCCGGATGAAACTCTCCAGAAACGTCCGGTCATACCTTGTCCCCCCCCGCGTCGTCATCAGCACCGCATCCGAATCGTCGTTCTCCAAATGCGCGTAGTTGCGCGGATGCTCCAGCTCGAGGTCCCGCACCTGGTCAGCCGTCAGGGCCCGGCGCCCCGGGTTGAACCGCGCCGCCGTGGCGACATAGAGGTGCGGCGCCCGAAAATAGGGCTGGGTTTGGTTGATGTAGATGTGCTCGGGCGGGGCGTCGCCAAACGACATGTCCTCCGGCGGGGTCCAGTGCACGAAATCCTTCGAGGTCGTCCGCGTGACCCACCGCACCCCGTTCCGGAAGGTGCGGAAGTAACAGAGATACGACTGTTCGCTCGCCGACCAGAAGCCGACGTTCTGGGAATCGAACGCGCCTTCCGTGATGAGGGCGCGATGGGTCACCAGGGTCCACCGGATCCCATCGCCGGACGCAAACCCGAACAGACCGGCCGCCCCGGTGCCGCCCAGGGCCTTGAACCGCTGGCTGGCCGGCACGTCCGGCCGGGTGTCCAGAAAGGGCGTGAAATTGTGCGTCACCGACGTCGGCTCCACCAAAATCACGTTGTTCTCCCGCACCCCGCCGACCTCGTGCAGGCCCAGGTGTGGACGGGTCCAATGGACGCCGTCGGCGCTCTCCGCCACGCACGCCACCTCCCGGCTCTCCGGGGCGCCGTCGCCGCCGGTGCGCGACGGGCGGCCCCGGTAATACAGCAGGTAGCGCGGGCCGTCGTGGATGACCGAGACGTAGCCGCTGACGATCCCTTCCCAGGGCTGGTCAAAGCGAAGGGCGACCCCTGCGGGCGTGGGGTGGTGGAGACGGAGTTCCACGCCGTCGAGGCGATCGATCAGGTAACGGTCCACGAAGAGCTCCCGCCGGGTTCCCAGTTCGAGCGGCGGCGTGGCCCCCCACGTCCAGGGGACACTCAGCAAGGCCAGGCCCCACCACAGGGGCGGGGAGAAAATATCCGCCACGGAACGTCGCCGTATTGAACCCCTGAACCGAAGCGATTCCCCCTCCCCATGAACCGTCCCCTCACCCCATCCCTCTCCCCAACCCAGGCCAGCGAGGCGTTTGCTCAGGTTGGACAGAGGGAGACAGGGAGAGGGGAAACGTAAACGGTTGCCCCGAAAGTGGGAACAAATCGTTGAATACCAAGGGGAGATTTTCATGCGAAATGCTATCTCGAAGGGGCTGGGGGATTCATGGCCACGGAGGGTTCAGCACGGCACCGTCGCGGATCATCCAGGGACGGCCCATCACCGGGAAGCGCCCTCCGCGCGGGTGTGAAGTCCCGCCATCACCCAGCGCCGGGCCAGGAAAAGGCCGATCGGCGAGGTCATGGCGATGCACCCGTAGAGGAGCCACATCCCGCCCGTGTTCAGGTCCGCGGGCGGGACGTTCTCCGGGCAGAACCGGGAGAGGACGTAGCCGGAATAGAGGCCGGTGGTGAATTTGGCCAGCAGCCAGGGGATGTTGGCCAGGCCCATATACTGCGCCACCCGTCCCGGTGGGGCCAACTCGGAGGCATACTCGAGAAAGCGCGCCGACCACAGGGCTTCCCCGATCGAAAACACGACAAAGTAGGTGATCAGGAGGGGGAGACTCGACCCCGCGCAGAGCAGAAACGTCGGCGCCGCGCTGACCAGCGAGCCGATCACCATCATCCGGTAGACGTTCACCTTGCGCGTGAGCGCCGCGGTCAGGGGCACGCCAAAGAAAATGATCAGGGGATTGATCCAGTTCACCAACCACTCCATGCGGTCCGCCACCGGGGCGTCATAGGCCCGGAGGATGTAGTTGGGGAAGGTGAGCCATTGGTGGGCGAACAGCGTGCGCACCGGCAGCAGCATGAAGATGAAGAACATGAACCGCGCGTTGGTGAACGGACCGTCCGTGAAATAGGCCCGCACCCGCTGGCCCAGCGAGCGCGTCTCGGCCTGTCGCTCCGCCTCCGCCGAATCCGGGCGCACCTTCGCCGCCTCCGCCCGACGGGTCATGAGGAGGAAAAAGGCCACCCCGGTCAGGGCGGTGATCACCACCCCCACCCAATTCACCGCCTGCACCCCCGACCCGGCCACCGTGGCCAGGCCCCGAACCAGGGGATCGGCGCTTTCGACGCTGGCCTTGCCGTCCTTGAGGGCTTGGACGGCGGGCCGGAACCAGGAGGACAAGGCGCCCATGACCACGATGCCGCCGTTCATCAGCGCATAGATCAGCGCATACCCCATCGAACTGGTCTGGTCGTTCGTGTATTGCTTCACCCCCGAATAGCAGACGGGCTGCAGGATCCCCGAGCCCATCGCCACCATGACCAACGACGCGAGCACGGCCAGGGCCACCCAGAAACCGCCGCCCCAGCTCGGGGCCAGGCTGTAAAGGATGCGGCCCGCCAGGCTCAGGACGAGGGCGAAGAGAATGGCCCGGCGCAACCCGTAGCCCTCGGCCACACTGCCCACCCCCAACATGAACAGCGTCACCGCCCCGGTGAAAAAGGACACCGTCATCCCCGCCCGCACATCGCCCCAGCCCAGGTCCGACCCCAGGTAGGTCGCCATCAGGGTCAGAATCCCGAAATAAGCCATGGACTCGCAGACGAAAGCGCCGATCACGAACCAGAGGGCGCGCGGGAGTCGCAGCATGGCGGTGAAGCTGGTCACGAACTCGCGCCAGGAAGGAACGGAGGTGCTGCTCATGCGTGAGCGGGAGTAAGCCACCAAGCCCGCCCGCTCGACAACCCCAAACCAGGACCCCCGCACTTGCATCGCGCCGTTTCGTGGGTTACTTGAAACAACGTCACCGCGTGGCTGCCCCCGCGGCCAACCGCCGAAGATCACCTGACATGGACCCTCGCTCACCCTTGGCCAACCCCGGCGCCACCTTCGATTTCACCCCACGCACGCGCCTGGTCTTCGGCCCCGGCACCGTGGCCCGGGTCGGGACCTTGACCCGCGCGGCGGGTGGCCGCCGGGTCCTCCTGGTGACCGATCCAGGCCTGGTCGCCGCCGGCCACGCCGGCCGCGTCGAATGTCTCCTGCGCGACGCGGGCCTCGCCGTCACTTGCTTCGATCAGGTCCGGGAAAACCCCACCACCGCCGAAGTGGCGCGCTGCGTCGAGGTGGCCCGAACGCACGCAGCCGATTTCCTGGTCGGCTTGGGCGGCGGCAGCTCCCTGGACACGGCCAAAGGCTGCAATTTCATCCTCACCAACGGCGGCGAGATGAAAGACTACTGGGGGGTCGGGAAGGCCACCCAACCCATGCTGCCCCTCCTCGCCATCCCCACCACCGCCGGCACCGGCAGCGAATGCCAATGCGCCGCCTTGATCGCCGACGAGGCCACCCATCAGAAGATGGCCTGCCTCGATCCGAAAGCCGCCGCCCGCGTGGCCCTCCTCGACCCCGAACTCACCCGATCCCAACCCCCAGCCGTCACCGCCCACACCGGCATCGACGCCATCACGCACGCGGTCGAAACGGCCGTCACGCGCCCCCGCAACCCGTGGTCGCTCCTGTTCTCCCACCAGGCCTGTAAACTCCTGGTCCCCTCCCTGCCCGTGGTCATGGCCGCGCCGGATGACCTGCCTGCGCGCGGGCGGATGCTCCTGGGCGCCGCCCTGGCCGGGACCGCGATCGAACACTCCATGCTGGGCGCCGCCCATGCCTGCGCCAACCCGCTCACGGCCCGCTTTAACGTGGTCCATGGCGAGGCGGTCGGCCTCATGCTCCCGCACGTCGTCCGCTTCAACGCGTCCGACCCGGCCGCGCGCCACGCCTATGCCGAGTTGGCTTGGGCCGCGGGGCTGGCGTGGGCGGGAGATGGCGACGAGGCCGCCGTGACCGCGCTCCTCGCACGATTGGAGGCGGTGCTGAACGTCGCCGGCCTGGCCCGGTGCTTGGGCGACCTCGGCGTTCCCCCGACGGCCGTTCCCGAGTTGGGCGCCGAGGCAGCCCGCCAGTGGACCGCCCAGTTTAATCCACGTCCGGTCGACCAGGCCGACTTCATCGGCCTCTATGAGCAAGCCTTCACCCCGCGGGGAGAAGGCGACGGGTCGGCGCCGCTCCTTTCACCTCCACCCAGGCTTCAAGGATTCTAAAACACCTGCGGCACGCCTTCCTCCAGGATCTGCAGGTGCTGGGCGAGGCCGTCGCGATGGGCAAGCTCCCGTAACCACCGGGGCGGCTCATCCATGTCCTCGAACGACAACCGGAACGTCCCGTAATGCATCGGGACCAACCACTGGGCCCGGAGATCGCGAAACACCTTGAGCGCGTCGTCCGGTCCCATGTGCACATTCCGAAACGACTCGGGATGATACGCCCCGATCGGCAAGAGGGCGATCTGCGGGGCGAACCGGTCTCCAATCTCCTTGAAGCCGCTAAAGTAGGCGCTGTCCCCGGCATGGAAAACCGATCGCCCCTGGTACTCGAGCACGAACCCCCCGTAGCCCCGGTGATGGTCGCTCAGGGTGCGCGCGCCCCAGTGTTTGCAGGGGGTCAGGGTGACCGTCCAGTGGCCATTCGAGAAGCTCTCCCACCACTTCAGCTCGATCACCCGTTCAAACCCCAGCCCGCGGGCCAAGGCCCCCACCCCCCAGGGCATCAAGCCAATCTTCGGCGACGGCAAACGGCGCAGGGTCGGCTTGTGGAAGTGATCGAAATGGGCGTGGCTGAGCAGGACGAGGTCGGCAGGGGGCAGATCGCTGATCTTGAGACCCGCGCGCTTGACCCGCTTGAGCAGGAAAAGCCAGTTCGCAAAGTTGGGATCGACCAGCACATTGAGGTCGTCGAACTGCAAGAGGAAGGAGGCGTGGCCGATCCAGGTGATGGCCACCTGGCCGTGGCTCAGCTTCGGGAAGGACGGTGTGCGATGCTGGCCCGTGCGCCGCGTCAGCAGCGTCTTCCACACCATCTCGCGGAAGAAGGTGCGCGGATTGAACGCCCGGGTTGGAGTCAGATCCTTGAACGACCGCGGGATGCGACGGTGAGGCCGGTAGGGCTGCGAAGCGGCATCCGGGTCCGTGCTCATAGCCAAACGGGCCTCGAGGGGCGATCCACAGGGGCCGCCACCGCGCGACAACCGCCCCTGATGGGCCGCCGTGACCTCACCACCGCACAAGCCTCCCGGCCCGCCGGACCTGGATCGAAGTCACCCGGCCCCGCGAGTCGCACTGGCCACCGGCTTTCCGCCCAATCATGGTGCGACGATACCCCCAAGACGGGCGCATTCAAGCCCAGCCATGCTGATTTTGTTGGGGGAGGGGGTGGACGCTATCCCGACAGTCCGGCCAATAACGCGGCCACCCGCTCGCGCAGGCGAGCGCGTTCCTCCCGGCTCAACCCCTTCGGGTCGAAGCGCAGCCGATAGTGCAGGTCAATCACCCCACGCATTTCACCCTCGTCCACCTCCACATGGGGGCGGATGCGCGCCAGCCAGTCGAGCACTGATTCGCTCGTCCGGCGTTCCCAACCCCGCGCCGCCAACCGCCTTTCCACCTGGTAGAACTCAGAATCCAACCCCGCCCTCAGGCCCCCGGCGTCAGCCGCCCCCACGGCGCGCGGACGGCGGCGGCCGCGCTTCTGCTGAATGAACCGCGCCACCACCAAGGCCAGCACGACTACCACGGCGTAGAAGATATACCGACGCAGCCCGCCCAGCCCCCACCGCAACTTGGAGATCTGAAACCAACCCCACGCGAACAGATCCCCCACGGGCTCGAACAGCGACCTGCGCTCGTTCTCGCGGTCGATCCAGCCTCCCGGCGTCGTGTCCAGTTCCCGCCACCGCCCCGTGGCGCGGTCGTAATACAAACACCAGGCATGCGCGTGGCGCGCCCGCACCACGTAGCGGCCCTCCCCCGCATGCTCCTGCACCGAATACCCCAAGGCGTACCGCGCCGGCACCCCCGCCTGCCGCAATAACAGGGTCGTCGCCGTCGCAAAATACTCGCAGTGCCCCGCCTTGCTCCGGAGCAGAAAGTGGGCAAGCGGCGTCCGCACCTCGCGGTTGGTCGCGAGCGCGGCGTGATCCTCGTAAAGACTGTAGGCGAAATGGCGCGCGAAGTAGCGCTCGAGGGCCGGAGGCCGTTCCGACTCCGGCAACGCCCCTAACCCCAGTTCCTCCGCCACCCGCGCCACCGCCGGCTGCTCGTTCGTCGGCACCTGCAAGTCGAACGCCTCGTCCGGCGGCCCGTCGAATCCCCCCAGCCCACCCCAGGCCGCACGGTAAATCACCAACCCTGGCCCCGTGTCCACCCGGGCGGTGCCCAGATGATTCGTCTTCAGGTCGAACACCCCCAACTCGTCGACGCGAGTGACCGCGTGCGGGAGGATGAGCGGGCCCTGCCCGCCGCTCAGGTAGGCGGCGATCGAGAACGGCGGTTCGGACGGGCCCTCGGCAAAGACCCAGGAGGTCTCGTTGGTCTCCGGGAACATCTGGGCGAACTCGCGCCGTCCGCCCGCCGCCCGCCACTCCGGCGACCGGAAGTAGTTGTAGGTCGCCTCGCGCAGCAGCGGCCGCACTGGCGTGCCGGGGGGGAACGCCACCCGGAGCACGATCTGCCCCGATCCTTTCAGGCGACCGACCTGGCCGATCGAGGTCTGGATCTCCTTCAACCCGCGGCCAGCCAGGCGGAAGTTGCTCAGGATCTGCACGTGCAGCGCGTCCACCACCTGCTGCAGGTTGCGCAGCCCGGCGGCGGTCCCATACCCGAGCGCAATCGCCGCCCCGAGGCAGACCACCCAGGACACCACTGCCACCCGCGGCGAGCGCACCGTCCACAGCGCCCAACCGACCAGGACCGCCAGGCCGACGAAGAACACGTGCTCGGTCACCTTGGCGGTGCTCGCCGAGAGGAGGCAGACGGCGAAGAACGGGAACGCGGCGTTCACGCCCCGCCCCGTCGGCCCCGGCCCGGCCCGCTGCGCCCGCGCCCGTCGGCGGAGAAACCAGGAGAAGGTCCGGAAGTCCACCCGCGGCTGCGTGCTGTAGGCCTGCACCACGGTGAACGGAAAAAACACCATGGGCAGCAACCGCAGGAAGACGAACATCGTCTCGCTGGCTTTATCGAGGGCGTGACTGCGGTCCGTGAACGAGTTGGCGCTGAAGAAGCTCCCCACCGTGCCGAGGCCATCGCTCGAGGCGAACACGTACGCCGCCGCCCCCAGGAAGAGCAGGACCGTGATGTTCCAGAGCTGATTGAACTCCTCGGCCGAATACTCCCAGCGCCGGCCAATCCAGCGGGCGGATTCGAGGCCGACGCCCAGGATCAGCCCCACCGCGAGGAACCCGGTCTGGTAGCCCCAAAAGGCCAGCGTCGCCCCCAGCAGGAGGGGCGGCGTGGGCAAGGTCGCCTCGCGGCGTCCGGGGTTCATGGGCATCCCTTCATCCCAGCCGGGCCAGTCCTTCCTCAATGCGGCCGACTTCCAGCAGCCAGGTCCGCTCCGGCAGGCCGGGCCTGGTCCGTAGCTCCTGCGCCCGATCCGACTCGACCACCACCAACACCCATGTCGGCACGCCCAGGCCCGTCAGGCGCCGCACCAACTCCTCCCTCGCCGCATCCCACTCGAGCAGGATCACCACGCACCCGCTGACCAGCCGGGCGTGCTCGAGGACTCGATGCGTCAGCGTCGCCACCGAGTGCTCTGCGCAAACGCTCACTCCCGCCAGCACCTCCAACAGTTGCTCCGTGTGCCCCACGCCTCGGCCCGCCGTGAAACAGTAGGCCTCAGCCCCCACAAACAGCAGGTCCAGGAGCGATTCCTGCGTCCGCACCGTGCAGGCAAACGACGCCGCCACCGAAACCGCCTCCTCAAACGCCAACCCATCCGGCTCCGCCGCAAAGGTGTCCAGGATCAACGCGTGCCGCACAAAGAACTCGTCCTCGAATTCCTTCACCACCGGCCGCCCCACCCGCGCCCACGTCCGCCAATGCACATGCCGCAGCGGATCGCCCGGCCGATAGTCGCGCAAGGCCACGAACTCGTCCGATTGTCCCACCGACGCCGCCAGGGCCACGCCGCCCTGCTGATACTGGCTCGTCCCGGGAAGGGCCAGGGGCGGGAGCGGGTAGCGCTTGGGCAGGACCAACACCCGGTCAGGCTGACGACTTCGACTCACGGCCAGGCACAGACCCAGCGGATCCGGGCGCGCCACCGTCATTCCTTCCAATCGAATCACCCCGCGCCGGCGCGGGACCAGCTCCATCGTCGCCTCCGCCTCCCCCCGCGGTCCCAGCGTCGGCAGCACGCTCGTCCTGAAATGAGCGGCGGTCCGCGGCACCCGGGCCGGACCGCGCCGAATCCGGAACGAGCCGCGGCGGCGGGACGGCGCTTTCATCCGCGCCGCGAACTCGACCCACCCGATCCGGGTGTCCCCAGGATCCTCGCGCAGGTGAAGCCCTTCCTGCCGGCGGTCCGAGCCGTTCCGCACGCGCACGCGATACTGGAACGGAACCCCCACGCTGCCATAGCGGGGCAAGTGCCGCTCGACCTGAAAACGGCCGCGAAACCACGCCGCGCCGGCCAGACCTGTCACGGACAGCGCCAGGAGCAGTGCAAATACCTCGTGGATGAGCGACTTCTCCGTGTCGAACCCGCTGATCGCCGCCATCGCCAAACCGGCGAGGACCGCCCAACCGGCCCGCGTGAAGCGCCGACGAAACCAGGCGATCCCCGCTGCCGCCCCCCGGTAACCCAGATAAAGGACCCGGTCCATGCCTGATCAGGCGGGCACGGGCAGGCGGCGGACAATCTCCTCCACGACCGCCCGGGCGGTGAGGCCGGAGAACCTCGCCTGCGGGTCCATCACCAGACGATGCGCCAGCACGGCCACGGCGATCTCCTGGACCTGTTCGGGGGCGACAAAGGCGCGGCCATCGAAGAGGGCGAGGGCCTGGGCGACTTTCATCAGGGCCAGCGACCCGCGCGGACTGGCGCCGAGCTGGACCCCCTGGGCCGTGCGGGTGGCCCCAACCAGGTCGACCACGTAGCGCTTCAACTCCTCGGTCATCCGCACTCTCGGCACCGCGTCCCGCAACTCCATCATCTCCTCGAGCGTGGCGCACGGTTGCAGGTCGTCGATCGGGTGATGCTGCTCCTGGGCGGTGAGGATCTGGACCTCCTCCTCGGGGCGCACGTACCCGAGTTTGAACTGCATGGCGAATCGATCCATCTGCGCCTCGGGCAGCGGATAGGTGCCGCGGAACTCGACCGGGTTCTGGGTCGCCAGGACGAAGAACAGCGGAGGCAAGTCGTGCCGCACCCCCTCCGCACTCACCTGGCCTTCCGCCATGGCCTCGAGCAAGGCCGATTGCGTGCGCGGCGAGGCGCGGTTGATCTCGTCAGCCAGCAGGATGTTCGTGAAGACTGGCCCCTCGAGGAAGCGGAAGACCTGGTCTTTCTGGTTGTAGATGGAGACCCCCAGGATGTCCGACGGCAGCAGGTCC
>CAZVRY010000249.1:0-10122 GCA_964629545.1 uncultured Verrucomicrobiota bacterium
AGCATGCTGGCGAGGATCGCGATGATGGCGATGACGACCAGGAGTTCGATGAGGGTGAAGGCGCGGGCGCGCCGGTGGGAGCGCGGCCCGCGGCTACGTGGACGTCGTTGATTCATGGCATCGTTGACGAGAGAGCCGGGCGCCGCCGGTTCATTGTTGCAGTCGGTAATAGGCTGCGGAACCGTCGGCTGGCACGACAAGTTTCAGGCGCCCGCCTTCGGCTTGGGGTGTGCCTGGCACGGCGGACCATGAGGCACCCTGGCCGAGCGCAGGGGTCGAACGTAATGTGTACCCGGCGGCTGATTCCGGCCACGAGATTTCGATGCCACCGGCGGCTCGGTTGGCCGACAGGCTCGGGGCCGGAGTGAGGTTGGGCAGAGTATCGGGTCCGGCGGCGAAGGAGGCGGCGACGGTCTCGTCGGAGAGCGCGCCGTTGTAGATGCGGAACTCGTTGAACTCGCCGTTGAAGTAGGGGTCGGTCCATTGGGCGCGTCCAAGGTAGACGTTGAGGTCCTCGACCACGCTGAGGGGGAGGGTTTGGGTGCCGGTCTGCACGCGGACGCCGTCGACATAGAGGCGGGCGGCCCCGGCAGCGACGTCGTAGGCGACGGCCACGTGCTTATCGACGCCGACGGGGAAGGGATTGGAGTCGAGGACGGGGGTTTCGGCTCCGGTTCCCTGCTTGATGGCGAAGCGGACGGTATTGGCACCCGAGCGTGGGGAGACGAACATGTAGCCGACGCCTGGATTGACGAATTGGTCCTCGACGAAGTTGCCGCCTTCGTCGGTGGCGGAGTTACGGCCGAAGTCGAAGATTCGTTGCCAACTGGAGTCGGCGGGGCCGTTCCATTTGACCCAGGCTTCGAGGGTGACGCTGGTGAGGGTGGAGACGAGGCCGTTGGGGAGGTTGACGTAGCCGCCTTGGGGGGTGCCGTTCCAGGCGCCGCCGGCGAGGAGGAGTCGGCCAGCCCCGTTGAAGTCGTTGAGGGTGGGGGCGGGGTTGATGAGTTCACCGTGGGCGGAGCCGGCGGAGTCAGTGACGATAGTGGAGCCGGGGGCGTCGCTGAAGGAATAGCGGTGGGCGAGGGCGGGGGGGTAATCGCCGGCGGCGGTGGCAACTTGGAGGTCGCGGGTGGAGGTGAGTCCGCCGTAGGTGGCGGTGAGGGTAGTGGCGCCGAGTTTGAGGGGGAGGACGGCGCCGGCGGCGGAGATGGTGGCGACGGTGGGATCGGAGGAGGAGAAGGTGACGTTGGCGAAGGCGTTGACGGTGACGTCGGTGACGCCGGTGTAATTGGCCTGGAGTTGGGCGGTGGTGAAGGGGCCGCCCTTGGGGAGGGGGCTTGCGAGCGTCAGGGTGAGTTGCTGGGGGGCGAGGACGCTGACGCGCGCGGTGGAGGAGAGGCCTTGGAAGGTGGCGACGAGGTCGGCGGAGCCGACGGTGACGGGACGGAGGACGCCGCCGGGGGCGGCGGTGAAGACGTTGGGGTCCGAGGAGGTGAAGGTCACTTGGGAGAGGGAGGTGACGTCGACGCCCTTGGTATTTTGGAAGTCGGCGAGGAGGGTGGCGGTGCTGCTGGCGGGGTTGCCGACGAGGAGGGCTGGGGCGGTCAGTTGAATGGTTTGGAGGAGGCCGGGGTCGGCGGGGAGGGCGTTGGGGCCGGCTTGGCGGCGGAGGGCAATTTCGAGCTCGGTGAGGGCGCCCTCGTAGATGCGGAACTCATTGATGGAACCACTGAGCGGGGGATCGTTCCAGTTGGCGAGGCCGAGCCAGCAGTTATTGTCGGTGAGGGCGCTGAGGGCGAAGGGCGTGGTGTCGGAGTCGACCAAGCGGCCGTTGACCCAGAGTTGGGATTTTTGGTTTTCGGGGGCGTAGATGCAGACGACGTGGGCTTCCTGGCCGACGGGGAGGATGGCGGTGCCGTCGAGGGTGCGTTCGCCGGCGAATCCGGTGGGGCCGGCGACGAAGCGGACGACGCCGGCGCCGCCGCGCGGGGTGAGGAAGAAATTGCCGAGGCCGTTCCCGGCGGCGTGCGGGTTGTCGCCTTTGGAGCTGCTGCCGAAGTCAAAGAAGCGCTGCCAGGTGGAGCCGGAGGGTCCGTTCCAGGTGACCCAGAGTTCGGCGGTCAGGTTCTGGCGGCTGGAGAAGAGGTAGTCGGGCATGTCGATGTAGGCGCCGTCGAGGTAGGTGGCGCCCCCGGGGAAGGAGGCTTGGCCGTTGCCGAGGGTGACAGTGTTAGCGCCTTGGGCGGCGGGGTTGGCGTAGGCGGTGCCGCCGCCGATGGAGTCGATGAGGGCGGTGGTGCCGGCGGGTTCGTTGAAGCTCCAGCGGTTGACGAGTTCGACCGGGGCGGGTTGGACATCGACGGTGGCGGTGGCGGTGGCGGTGGCGAGGGTGGCGGTGATGGTGGCGGCGCCGGTGGCTTTGGCAACCAGGGTGCCGTTGGGGCGGACTTCGATGATGTCAGGGGCGGAGGAGGAGAGGGCGACGTCGATGACGCCGAGTTTGATATCGCCCACCGTGCTGAAGGAGCCGCGGAGTTCCGGGGTGGCGACGCCGCCGACGCGCATTTGTGGGGGGAGGGTGATGGAGAGGTTTTGGATGGTGCCGCCGTTATACGCGGGGGTGTTGGGACCGCCGGCGAAGCTCGCGGCAATCGCGGCCGAGGTCAGGGCGCCGCTATGGATGCGGACCTCCTCGATGCTGCCAGGGAGGTAGGGATCCGGGTTATAGACGGAGCGGCCGAGGTAGGCGACGTCCGGCGCCACGGCGGAGAGCGGGATGGTGATGTTCTGGGTGAAGGACTCGAGGATGCCGTTGACGTAGATGGCGGCCCACCCGCGCGTGGGGTCGATGACGGCAGCAAGATGGTAGGGAGAGCCGTCGTCGACGGTGAAGGGGTAGGCGACCATTTCCTCGCGGTTATAGCCGGGGTTGGCGTCGGAGATGACGAGGCGGGTGTCGAGGGGGCCGGAGTGGGGGCAGAGGAAGAGGTAGTGGTGGCCGGCTCCGGAGGCGGCGTCGGTGGCGCCGAAGTCCCAGAGGCGGGTCCAGGCACCGCTGGGGGAGAGGGTCGCCCAGGTTTCGATGGTGACGGCGGAGAGGCCGCTGAGGAGGCCGGCGGGGAGCGAGACATAGTTCCCGGCGGTGCCATCGAGGACCACCGCTCCGTCGTTGATGGAGGCGGTTCCATTAAGGGTGCCGTGGGCGGTGCCGACGGAATCCTCGGCGTTCGCGAGGAAGCTGTAGCGGTGGAGGAGTTGGGCGGAGGCGATCTGGGAGGCCAAGGTGAGCGCCGCGAGGCACGTTCCGAGGAGGGCGAGACGACGGTGGGAGGTGTTCATAACGTTTGAGCGTTGGGTGCATTAACCATGGAGAGGGAAAGGGGAATTGACAACACCACTATGCGTCAGAAAACCGCCAATTTGCGAATGGCTCTGGGAGGGGCGCACGGAGCCGAGGCGGGCGGTGCTCAAGGGAATCCGCCTGCCTGGGCAGGAGGGAGGGGACTGAGATCCCTGCCATCCGAGGTTCGACCCTCTCCTCACCCAGGGTTTAAGGATGCTGAGTGCGAGGCGCGGGGGATCGGACGAAGCGGAGAACAGAGGTGCGCATTGGTGTCTGGTCTTCCGGTCCGAGGCGCGCCTCGCTAGAATCCTTGCCGCCCAGAACTTGATCAAATCAAGTCAAGTTCTCGTCCCGTCCCTCCTGCCGGCAAGGATTCTACAGAGCGAGGCGTGGAGATTGGGGTCCAGACGGCGAAGGCGCGTTGCACGAAAATGGGGGCCGGAGCGGGTCTGAGGTCACGCCTCGCTAGCCGAGATAGAGGAAGGCCACGAGGGCGAGCCACGCGATTTGCGCGGTGAGGAGGAGGAAGCGGATGCAGGGCTCGGTCAGCGCGATCGAGGGGTCCGCGCCGTGGGCGCTGAGGACCGCGGCTTCCTGGGCCGGGTCGAGGGCCTGGGCGCGGTGCCGGCCCTGGTGCTGAGCGGACCAGGCGGCGGGCTGGCGGGGGAAGGTGGCAAGGGCGTGATCGAGCCGCATAGGGGCTTAGCAGCGCGTGTGCCGGGCCTAGGGGAGGTCTGGGCAGCGCGCGCTGAGTGCTGCGCGTCGCACCTCCGCTCATGGAGGGGGAGACCGCCGTCGCATCGTGGTCTGCGCGGATCGGTTCACTTAGGGTCTGTGCAAAAATGGCATTGGGTTTCTTGGGCGGGCGAGGTTCGCCTTCGGGTGCGGTGACGCGAGGGGGCTGTCAGGGAATGGGACACGAGGTGTCAGAGGACGGGACAGGGGGAGGAAGGGCGTTGCGTTTGGGGGAGGGGGTGGGTAGGGTGTCGGGCGGACCACCTTGACCTATGTTCGAAGCTGCCGAATTGGGGCGTCGGTTGACGCATGAGGAGTATGAAGCCCAGCTGCCCGAGGTGCGAGCGCGGCTATTGCAGGCGCAGATTGCGCTGAAGACCGCTGGGTTTCCGGTGTTGATCATCATTGCCGGGGTGGACGGGGCCGGGAAGGGGGAGGTGGTGCACAAGTTGAACGAGTGGTTGGATCCGCGTGGGATCGACACGCATGCGTTTTGGCGGCAGACGGACGAGGAGGCGGAGCGGCCCCGGTATTGGCGGTATTGGCGGGCCCTGCCGGCGCGGGGTCGGATCGCGATTCTGTTTAGTTCGTGGTATTCGGATCCGATCGTGCAGCGGGTCTACGGTCGGATCAAGAATGCGGGGTTGGACCGGGAGTTGGATCGGATTGCCTTTTTGGAGCGGATGCTGGTGGACGGGGGAGGATTGATCGTGAAGTTGTGGTGCCACTTGTCGAAGCGGGAGCAGCGGAGGCGGCTGACCAAGCTGGCGGAGGATCCGGAGAGTCGGTGGCGGGTGTTGCCGCAGGACTGGCGGAACCTGAAGCACTACGATCAGTTTATCGAGACGACGGAGCGGGTGATCCGGCACACGGACGCAGCGTGGGCGCCGTGGCATTTGATCGAGTCAGTGGATCGGAGGTATCGGAATTTGACGGTTGGGCGGGTGGTTTTGGAGTCGATTGAGCGTCGGTTGCAGGAGGGGACAGCCAAGGGGGTGTCGGCGGGGGGGGCATCGCGGCGTTTGCTGCCGGTCGAGAAGGCGCAGGCGACGATCTTGGATCATGTGGATTTGCGGCAGAAGCTGGAGGATCGGCGGTATAGGGTGGCCCTGAAGAAGTGGCAGGGGCGGCTGAGTCGGTTGACGTGGGCGGCCTACGAGAAGAAGCGGTCGTGCGTGTTGGTGTTCGAGGGGTGGGACGCGGCGGGGAAGGGGAGCGGCATTCGGCGGGTGACGGAGGCGGTGGATCCGCGGCTCTACCGGATCGTGACGGTGGCGGCGCCGACGGACGAGGAGCGGGCGCATCATTATTTGTGGCGGTTTTGGCGGCACTTGCCGATGGCGGGGCGGATGACGATTTTTGATCGTTCGTGGTATGGGCGGGTATTGGTGGAGCGGGTGGAGGGGTTTGCGGCGGAGGCGGAGTGGTCGCGGGCTTTTCTGGAGATCAACGAATTCGAGGAGCAGTTGAGCGAGAGCGGGGTGGTGTTGGTGAAGTATTGGATCCACATCAGCAAGGACGAACAGATGCGGCGGTTCAAGGAACGGCAGACGGTGGCCTACAAGCGGCACAAGATCACGGAGGAGGATTGGCGGAATCGGAAGAAATGGGACGCCTACAAGACGGCGGTGAACGAGATGGTGGGGCGGACGAGCACGGAGTTTGCGCCGTGGACGTTGGTGGCGGGAAACGACAAGCGGTTCGCGCGGGTGCAGATTCTCAAGACCTTGTGCCGGGCCTTGGAGCGGGCGCTGTGAGGGGTTAGGCCTTGTCGGGGGGCGGGGATTTCGCGGTGACCCAGGCTTTCATGGCGAAGCCGAGGGCGGTGCTGACGATGGAGACGAGCCAGAAGAGGAGCGGGGTGGAGGCGTTGAGGCCGGAGGCCAGGTTCATGCCGAAGACGCTGGCGATGGCGGTGAGGGGGAAAAAGAGGGCGGCGAGGATATTGAGTCGATGGCTGGCTTGGAGGGCTTCCTGGCCGAAGCGGGCCTGGGCCTCGGAGTCGCGGGCCATGCGCTGCTGGATGGCGGTGCGGACGTCCTCCTGGAGGAGGTCGAGGTTCCGCTCGGTCTCGTAGGCGAGGTCCCGCATCTCGATGAGGAAGGGGTCTCCTTTGATGGCCTCGCGGGCGGCTTGGAGGGCCTGATGGAGGTTGCGGGCGGTCCGGACCAGGGGGGTGAGGCATTCGAGGAGATCGAAGAGCGTCTCGAGGTTGGTGGCCTTTTCAAAGTTCTGGTTCAGGGCGGCTTCCATCTCCCCGAACGATTGGACGTGGCGCTTGAGTCCCCCGGGGCCGGGACCGCCGCGGCTGAACTGCCAGTCGCCGGCCGGGTTGCGCCAGAAGAGGACGCCTTCGCGTTTGGAATCCTCGGGGCCCGGTGGCTTGTGGAGGACGAGAAGGAGGTGGCTGTCCTCGACGATGGCGCGTTGGCGTCCGTAGGTCGTCGTGCCGAGCCGGACTTGGATGGCGGGGGGTAAAGTCCAAGTGGGGGGGATGATCATAATGGCGCGAGGCTGCCTCAGGAGCGCGGGAGGCTCAATCCATAAGTGGCCCCGGGTTCGGGCGGGCGGTCAGGCGGCGGTGCACCGGGGAGGCGGAACGTGCTTGGTCTGGGGGGCCAACCACAGAGACGCCGAGGCACGGAGAAGGGGCCGGAAAGAACAAGTCCCAAGGATGAAATCCCGAGGACTGTGCTGCGAGCTGGGAATGGCGAACGGCGCGATGCGGGCCGCGAACGGCGAGCTGCGAACGCGAGTGAGTGAGTGGGGCAGTGGGGGGGCTAGAGGCTGTTGCCGAAGTCGGCGCGGAACTTGGCGACGAGTTGGTCGGGCCAGTCGGAGACAGGTTCGAGTCGGCCCATGAAGAAGCGGAGGACTTTGGGTTCTTCGACGAATTGGAGGCCGCCGACGAGGTGGCGGTTCTGGTAGAGCCAGGAGAGGCGATCGAGGACGTAGTGAGTTTGGGAGAGGGTGAAGACGCGGCGGGGGAAGGCGAGGCGGAGGAGCTCGACATCGGCGAGGATATCGTGGCCCTGCTCGTCGCGCACGCTGGAAATGGTGCCCCGTTCCATGCCCCGGACGCCGGAGGCGATGAAGAGGGCGGCGGCGAGGGCGCCGGCGGGGTATTGGGTTTGGGGGACATGGGGGAGGAAGCCCATGCTGTCGATATGGCAGCCGAGGGCGCCGGGGGGGGTGACGACGGGGATGCCGCGTTGGTCGAGCTGGTGGACGAGGTGGGCGATGAAGGACGGGGATTGGCTGATGACGGTTTCGTCGGTGGTCTCGTACATGCCGACGGCGAGGGCTTCGATTTCGCGGACGGACATACCGCCATAGGTGACGAAGCCTTCGTAGAGGACGACGAGGTCGCGGATTTTGAGGAAGAGGTCTTTGCTGCGGGTGCAGATGGCGCCGCCGCGGGTGGAGCTGACCTTGCGGCTGGAGAAGTAGATCATGTCCACCAGGTTGCACATGGTGAGGAGGATGTCTTTGATGGGGGTGTTTTGGAATTCGGGTTCGCGTTGTTTGATGAACCAGGCGTTTTCGCCGATGAGGGAGGCATCGAGGAGGACCAGGAGGTTGAACTCGTCGGCGATCTGGCGGACTTCGCGCATGTTGGCGATGGAGAAGGGTTGGCCGCCGATGAGGTTGGTGGAGGCTTCGAGGCGGATGAAGGGGATGCGTTGGGGGCCGTGTTCGCGGATGAGAGCGCGGAGTTTGGCGGTGTCGATGTTGCCCTTGAAGGGGAAGGAGCTTTTGATCTTGAGGGCCTCGTCGGTGAAGATCTCGACGATCTTGCCCCCATTAAGTTCCATGTGGGCCTTGGTGGTGGTGAAGTGATAGTTCATGGGGATCACGTCACCGGGCTTGATGAAAGCGAGGGAGAGGACGTTTTCGGCGGCGCGCCCTTGGTGGACGGGGATGACGAAGGGGGTGCCGAAGACTTCGCGGACGGCCGTTTCCATGCGGTAGAAGCTCTGGGACCCTGCGTAGGCGTCGTCGGCGCGGAGCATGGCCGACACCTGGTTATCGCTCATGGCGTTGGTGCCGGAGTCGGTGAGCATATCGAGGAAGACCTCGGTGGTATCGAGCTGGAAAGTATTGAACCCGGCGCGTCGCATGGCGGTGAGACGTTGTTCGACGGGGAGGAGGTGGAGCTTTTGGACGACGCGGACTTTATGGAGTTCGAGGGGGATGTTTTCGCCGCTGGCGAACTTGACGGTGGGGGAGGAGACGGGGATGTCCATGGAGGGATGAGACTAGAGGTTACGGTGAGACGGCGGAGCCGTTGGTGCGGTCATGAGTTCTCGACCCTGTGCGATCGAGGGATGCCGCGTTCGCCGGGGGCCTGGCGTGGGATTCTGGGGATCGACCGGCGGGTGTCAAGTGTGGACAAGCAAGCCTCATGATGGATTCATGATCGGTGATGATTGAATTATGGTGATGTGATGGCGAATTGCGGAGGGGGGAGGGGCGGGGTCAGGGGGGTGGCGACTGGGCGGGAGAGGGCGTTTGGGCGCCGACTTCCTGGAGCCAGGCGTGGAGGCGTTGGCGGAGTTGGGTGGCGAGTTCGGGCTGTGAGCCGGCCAGGTTGCGTTGTTCGCCGGGGTCGGCGGCGAGGTCGTAGAGTTCGAGTCGGCGGTCTTCGTAGAACTCGAGGAGTTTGTAATTACGGGCGCGGAGGGCACTGACTGGGGTGGTGGTGGCGTAATAATGGGGGTAATGGAAAAAGAGGGTTGGGCGGGGCAGGGTTTGGTCGGGCTCTCGGAGGAGGGGAAGCAGGCTGAGGCCGTCGAGGGCGGAGGGGGCGGAGAGGCCGAGGACATGAGCGACGGTGGGGAACAGGTCGGTGCAGAAGACGGGTTCGTGGCAGACGGCGCCGCGGGGGGTGACGTTAGGGAGGCGGAGGATGAGGGGGACGCGGATGCCGCCTTCGTAGAGGGAGCCTTTGCCGGAGCGGAGGGGGTAGTTATCGGTGACTTGGCGGTCGGCGTAGCGGCCGATGGTGCCGCCGTTATCGGACATGAAGACGACAAGGGTATGTCGGGTGAGGCCGCGGCGGTCGAGGTGGCGGAGGATGCGGCCGACGTTGTGGTCGAGGGACGCGATCATGGCGGCGTAATCGGGGTTTTGGTGGCGGAGGTTGGGGGTGATTTTCTGTTGGAAGTGGCGGGTGAGTTTAGGTTTGGCCTGGATGGGGGTATGGGGGTTGTGGAACCAGAGGTTGAGGAAGAAGGGGCGGTGGCGGGCGGCATCGATGGCGCGGAGGGCTTCGTCGGTGAGGCGGTCGGTGAGGTATTGGCCGGGGTGGCCGAGGCCGAGGTCGGGGACGTAGCGGAGCTCCTGATTGCGTCCGAAGGGGCCGCGGAAGGGGTGGAAGTAGGTGGGCGGTGCGCCCCAGTGAGTGCCCCCGATATTGAGGTCGAAGCCGTGGGTTTCGGGCGAGTGGGCGGCGTCGCCGAGGTGCCATTTTCCGATGTGGAAGGTGGCGTAGCCAGCCTGTTGAAGGAGTTCGGCGAGGGTGAACTCGGCGTGGGGGAGGTCGGAGACGGTGGGGGGCGGGAGGAGCGGGCGGGGGACGGGGGGGGCGTCGGTGCCTTGGGGGAGGGAACCTTCGCGCCAGATGGTCATGTGGACGCGGGCGGGGTGTTTTCCGGTGAGGAGGGCGGCGCGCGTGGGGGAGCAGACGGACATGGCATAGGCCTGGGTGAAGCGCACTCCCTCGCGGGCGAGGCGATCGAGGTGAGGGGTTTCGTGGAGGTCGGCTCCGTAGCAGGCGAGGTCGGACCAGCCGAGGTCATCGGCGAGGAGGAAGACGACATTGAGGGGGCGTGGGGCGGCGTGGAGGGAGGGGAAGAGGAGGCAGGCGAGGAGGAGGCGGGTGAGCATGGGGGGAGGGTGCCTGGCACTGGGGCAGAGGGCAAGGCGCGGGGCAGACAGCAGGGGACCGGAGATAGGAGTTCGGAGATGGGAGATCGGGAAAAGTGGAAAAGTGACAGGTTCAAAGTCGTGGCTGGCCGGCAAGGTGCCAACTGGGTGAC
>CAZVRY010000250.1:0-10115 GCA_964629545.1 uncultured Verrucomicrobiota bacterium
GCCAGAAGCCAAAATCGCCTCCAGCAAAATCGGAAGCTATTTTTGCACAGACCCTTAGGCGATCTCATGGCATCACGACCTGGCCACAAAGCGCCGCCCGGCGCGCGCCGGTCGTGCCCGGCAGGTTCCCCGGGAGCCGATGCCACCGCCGCCAGGCCAGAAGCGCAAACGCGGCCGGCTCGATCGCCTGCAACGGCCATCCCCATGACTCCGCGGTCGTCACTTCCACCCCCGGCGCCACCTCGCTCAACACCTCACCCAACCGCTTCACCAGATACTGGTTTGCCGCACCCCCACCCGTCAGGATCACCCGGTCGATACCCTGCGGCACATGCCGCTCGTAATTCACCGCGATCGAGCGCACCGTCAACTCGGTCAACGTGCAAAGCCCGTCCGCATTCCCCAAACGACGCGCCTCCATCGCTCCCAACGCCCGACGGAAAAACGCCTCCCCAAAAACCTCCCGCCCTGTGCTCTTCGGCGGCGGCGCTGCGAAAAAAGGATGCCTCATCCAACCCCGTAGCAACGCCTCGCACGCCACCCCGGCCGCCGCCCCCCGCCCACCCCGATCAAACGCCTGTCGCCCCCCCAGGTAATGCCGGGCCCCCAGGTCGATCAACATGTTCGCCGGCCCCGTGTCGAACGCCAGCACCCGAAATCCCAGGGCCCGCCTCCCATCCAAGGACGTCACATTGCTGATCCCCCCAAGGTTATTCACACACACGTGTTCCCCCCGACGACCGAACACCTCGCGATGAAACAGCGTCGCCAACGGCGCCCCCTGCCCCCCCACCGCCAAATCCCCCACCCGGAAGTTCCCCACCACCGGCTTCCGCAATTCAGCCGCTAACCACGCCGGTTCCCCAATCTGCAACGTCGCTGGGTGGCTTCCCTCCGGACCGTGAAACACCGTCTGGCCATGCACCCCCACCAGGTCCACCCGGCTCCGCCCCAAACCTGAACGCACTGCCTCAACGAAAAACCGCCCCAAATCATGATGCAACCGCGCCACCTCCCAGCACCTCGCCTCATCCCGCGCTGCAGCCACCAACCGCCGCCGTAACCCCGATGGAAACCCTGCCCGCCACCACCGCTCCAGAACAATTCCCCGGAAACTCACCCTGCACAGCGCACAATCCACGCTGTCCATGCTCGTGCCCGACATGATCCCCAACACCCTCATCCGCCCGCCTGCCTGCGTCCGCACAGAATCGGCTGTCATGCCCGGCACTGTATCCTGCCTCCAGCAAATCCCAATCCCCAAATCCCGTGAATTCCATTGCATTCCCACCGATCCTCCCCTCACTCTCCGGCCCTTTATGAAATCTCAACTTCAGGTTTACCCGACCTTGTGGGCCGCCCTCCTCCTGGCCTGCACCTCGGCGCAAGGCCACGACCACGAGGACCACGCCCCTGCCGACCTCCGCGCCCCAGCCCTGGAGATGGCCCGCGCCGCCCAACAGTTCCTCGCCGTCCTCCCCCGCGAGCAACAGGCCAAAGCCCAGTTCGACTTCACCCACCCAGAACGCGAAAACTGGCACTTCGTCCCCCGCGAACGCCAAGGTCTCCCCTTCAAAGAACTCAGCCCCGCCGCCCACCACCTCGCCATCGCCCTCCTGGCCAGCGGACTCAGCCATCGCGGCCTCATGAAGGCCACGACCATCATGAGCCTCGAACAAGTCCTCCGTGACCTCGAGCAAGGCAGCGGTCCAGTCCGTGATCCAACCCTCTACTATCTGACCGTCTTCGGTCCGCCGGGCCCCACCAACACCTGGGGCTGGCGCGTGGAGGGACACCACCTCTCTATCAATGTCACCATCGTCCAAGGCCGACTGGTCAACGCTACCCCCTCGTTCTTCGGCTCCAACCCCGCCGAAGTCCGCCAAGGCCCGCGCCAAGGACTCCGCGTCCTGGCCGCGGAGGAAGACCTGGGCTTCGCCCTCCTCCGTTCCCTCGATCCCGCCCAACGCACCGTCGCTATCATCCAGACCAAGGCCCCCGCCGACATCATCACCGGGGCCGAACGCCAGATCACACCGAACGCCCCAACTGGTCTCGCCTTCGCCCGCCTGCATCCTCCTCAGCAACAACTCCTTCGCCGCCTCGTCGAGGAATACGTCCATCGATCCCGCCCCGAAGTCGCCGCGGCTGATCTTGCCCGCATCGAAACCGCCGGCTGGCCCGCTGTCCACTTCGCCTGGGCCGGCAGCCAGGAACCCGGCGAAGGCCATTACTACCGCGTCCAAGGCCCCACGTTCCTCCTCGAGTTCGACAATACCCAAAACCGCGCCAACCACATCCATACGGTCTGGCGCGACTTCAAGGGCGACTTCGGCCGCGACCTCCTCCGAGAACACTACCAGGACGCCCCGCACGGCCACCACCCCCCTTAACCGCCACCCGCTCCCTCCGCGTTCCCGGCGCCACACACAGTCCGATCTCACCGCGGTTCACATCCTGAAAGGAGTTCCCCTGCGCCTCGGCTGCCCTCTCCTATACAAGGCGCGGAGAGAGGATCTTCGTAACGAACCGTCGCCGCATTGAACCCCTGGACCGAAGGGATCCCCCCCTCTCCCTATCTCCCTCCCCCCAGCCTGAGGGTCTGTGCAACAATAACTTCCGTTTTTCCTGGAGGCGATGTTGGCTTCTGGCGAGGCGCGACGAAGGAGGATCGCCTTCGCTCTTTGAATGGGGAAGAACGAGGCCAGAAGCCAAAAGCGCCCCAGACCGCAGGGGCGGGGAGGCGCCGGGCCGCCGGCGGCGTTGCTCGGTCGGTCGAGGGGGCGTCCGAGTTTCAACATGAGAATTGCTGCCAGTCCCAGGTTCCGCTTTGCGTTCCCACCGTCGGCCGTGTTACCAACCCTCCGGCATTGCCTCGATAGGCTCGCCTGCCTCCCGCGATCTCATGCAGACCCAGGCCCACACTGCTTCGACTCTCACGCTCGGGACACGCATCACCGTGTCCATTGAGGACATCGCCTTCGGCGGAGAAGGCGTCGGTCGTCTCGACCAGTTCGTCGTGTTCGTGCCGTTCGTCCTCGTGGGCGAGGTCGTCGAGGTCGAACTCGTCGAACTCAAGCGCCGATTCGGCCGTGGCCGCCTCGTCCGCGTCCTCCAACCCTCCCCCGGCCGGGTGCAGCCTCCTTGCCCCTACTTCGCCCGCTGCGGCGGCTGCCAGTATCAACACATCGATTATCCGCTCCAACTCGCCCTCAAGCACAAGCAAGTGGCCGACCTCTTCCAGCGCGTGGGCGGCATCGACCCCGCGGTGATCGCCCCGGTCGTCCCTTGCCCCACTCCCTACGGGTATCGCAACCGGATCATGATCCGTAGCCAGTGGAACAAACCTGAACAACGCCTGAACCTCGGCTTCGTCCGCTACGACAACCGCCTCGTGGAAGATATCGAGGCCTGCCTTATCGCCGAACCGTCCGTCAGCGCCGCCATCCGCGACGTCCGAGCCGCGCCACCCCCCAAGGGAGGTCTCAAGGTGGTGCTCCGAAAGCTGCCCGAAGACTGGGAGGTGCCGCGCGATTCCTTTTTCCAGAACAACTTCCACCTCCTCCCCCAACTGGTCGCCGCCGTCCGGGAACGGATCCAACTCGCTAACACCCGCCATGTTGTCGATGCCTACTGCGGCGTCGGCTTCTTCGGCATCAACACGGCCGACCTGGTCGACTCCGTTGTCGGCATCGAATACGATCCCCAGGCCGTCCAAGCCGCCCGCCGTAACGCCGCCCGCCGCGGCCTCTCCAATGGCGAATTCCTGGCCGGACAGACCGAGGATCTCCTCGCCGACCTCGTCGCCCGCCACCCCCTCTCCGGAACCACCGTCATCATCGATCCTCCCCGCAAGGGCTGCCGCCCCGCCGCCCTCGAACACCTCCGCCGAGCCCGTCCAGCCCAGATCCTCTACGTCTCATGCCACCCTGCGACGCTCGCCCGAGACTTGAACGCCCTCACCTGCGACGGCGTCTACCACCTCGACCGTGTCCTGCCCTTCGATATGTTCCCCCAAACGCAACACGTGGAATGCCTCGCTGACCTCAGATTGGCTACTCCTCCCCTCCCCTTCTCCAATCCCCTGCCCCCCACCCCGCTGACGCGCGCAAACTAGCCTTGCCAACCCGGTCCCGCATCGTTTCAACTCGCTGCACCTACCCATATGGAAGAACAGGAATCCCCTCGTCCCGACTTCATTCGTTCCCGAGTCCACTGGCTCATCGGGGCGGGTGCCCTCCTCCTTTACCTCTTTACCCTCAACTCTTGGGTCACCCTCCATAGCCTCCCTGTCACCGCCAAAGTCACCGGCTGGGACTGGAGCCCCGCGCTCAACTCACCGATCCATTACCTGGTCACCCTCCCCTGCCGCTGGCTCCCCACCGCCTGGCAACTCCCCGCCCTCAACGCCCTCTCCGCCTGCTTCGCCGCCCTCGTCCTTGCCCTCCTCGCCCGATCCGTCGCCATCCTCCCCCATGACCGCACGTCCGAACAGCGCCTGCGAGAACGCGACGACCAAAGCCTCCTCTCGATCCCTCTCGCCTGGATCCCCCCACTCCTTGCGGTCCTCACCTGCGGACTCCAACTCTCCTTCTGGGAACACTCCACCGCCGCCACCGGGGAGATGCTCGACCTGGTCCTCTTCGCCTACGCCATCCGCTGCCTCCTCGAATACCGCCTCGACGAACGCGAATCCTGGCTCTATCGCCTCGCCCTCGTCTACGGCGCCGGCCTTACCAATAATTGGGCCATGATCGGCTTCCTGCCCCTCTTCCTCCTCGCGCTCCTCTGGATCCAAGGCCGGGCCTTCTTCAACCTCCGCGTCCTCCTGCGCCTCGCCGGGCTCGGCCTCGCCGGCACCCTCCTCTACCTCCTCCTCCCCTTGCTCGCCACCCTCGCCGACCCGAACCTGTCCTTCGGTAATATCCTCCTCACCGAACTGTCCAACCATAAGAACATGATCCTCGGGTTCCCCCGCTCCACCGTCCTCGTCCTCTCCCTCACCTCCATCCTCCCGGTCCTCATCATCGGCGTCCGCTGGCCATCGTCATTCGGCGATACCAGCTTTGTCGGCTCCCTCTTCACCAACCTCATGTTCCGCCTGGTCCACCTCATGTTCCTGGCCGCTTGCCTCTGGCTCGCCTTCGACCCCGAATTCAGCCCGCGCGCCCTCGGCATGGGGGTGCCCTTCCTCAGTTTCTATTACCTCGCCGCCCTCAGCGTCGGCTACTTCAGCGGCTACTTCCTCCTCCTCGCCCGCGAGCCCGCCGGACGAACTCGCCTCCGCCATTCGACCACCCAACGCCTCGCCAACCAAGGCCTCGCCGGTCTCGTCCTCTGCGCCACCCTCGCCACCCCCGTCGGCCTGGTCATGAAGAACTTCCCCGTCATCCAAGCCCTCAACGGCCCCCTCCTGCGCCACTACGCCGCCCAACTCGCGGAAAACCTGCCCGCCCAAAACGCCATCGTCCTCTCCGACAACCCCCTCCAACTGCACCTGGTCCAAGCCCACCGACATGCCAACGGAGAAGCCATGGCCAACGCCTTCGTCGACACCCGCATGGTCAACTTCGCCCTCTACCAACAATACCTCAACCGACTCCACCCTGCCCTCTGGCCCGGTCTCCCACCCAATACCAAACCCCTGGATAACCTCCAACCCGCATTCCTCGCGCAGCAAATCGCCATCCTCGCCGGCCAGCAGCCCGTCTTCTACCTCCACCCCAGCTTCGGCTACTTCTTCGAACTCGTCTACCGCCGCCCCGCCGGCCTCGTCTACCAACTCCACCCCTATGGCACGAACCGCCTCGCCGCACCCCCCCTCACCACCCAGGAACTCGACCACACCCACGCGTGGATGACCCAACAGACCAACTCCTGGCTCTCCCTGCCAGACCTCTCCCCCCGCGAATTCCCCACCGCCCGCGTCCTCGGCGAGTGGTACTCCCGCACCCTCAATGCCTGGGCCGTTGAACTCCAACGCCACGACCGCCTCTCCGAAGCCGGCGCCTGGTTCCAACACGCCCTCGCAGCCAATACCAATAACCTCGTCGCCTCCATCAACGCCCGCTTCGGCCAGTCCCTCCGCCAAAACCAACCCACCCCCATCCCCCTCGACCGCACCCTCGAACGTGCCTTCCGCGAATTCGGCGGCCTCGAAGCCCTCCTCTCCCTCCACGGCCCGTTCGACGAACCCAACCTCTGCTACGAACAGGGCCGCGTCTTGGTCCAAAATAACCTCAACCGTCAGGCCGCCCTCGCCTTCCACCGCACCATCGCCCTCGACCCCTCCAACCTCCGCGCCCGGATCGAGTTCGCCAGCGCCTGCATCCTCGGCGGCGCCCACCAGGAAGCCCTCGCCGCCATCGACGAAGCCCGCGCTGCCGCCGGCGCCAAACAACTGCTTCCCGGCGATGACATCGACCTTGTGCGGCTGGCTTCCTTGGCTTGGAGTGCCCTCGGCGACACGCCCAAGGCCGAGGCCCTCCTCCACGCCGTCCACCAGGAATACCCCGAGCAGGAAGGCCCCCTCGCCAGCCTCGCCGACCTCTTCATTAGCTCCAACCGCTACCAGGATGCCCGCCAGGCGCTCGAAGCACAGACGGCCCTGGCCCCCGAAAACCTCCTCACCCAGTTCCGCCTCGGCACCGTCTACATGCGACTCGAACTCTACGATAAGGCCCTCGCCTGCTTTGACGAAATCCTCCGGAAACAGCCAGGCAACCTCGAAACCATCATGAACAAGGCGGCCATCTTCATCCAAACCAGCCAAGCGAAAAACGCCGTCCCCCTCCTCAACACCATCCTCCGCAGCCGACCGGATCACCGCGCCGCCCTCATGAACCGAGCCATCGCCTACCTTCGCAGCGACCAACTCGACCTCGCCCTCCGCGATTACCAAAAACTCCAAAAGCTCCTCCCCCACTCCCACCCCATCCATTACGGCCTCGGCACCATCGCCTGGAAACGCGGCGACCACGCCGAGGCGATCCGCCACTTCGAACGCTACCTCGAACTCCTCAGCCAAAACTTCCCAAACGTCCCCCTCTCCGAGGAAGCCAAAGAGGTCCAAAGCCGCCTCCAGGAACTTAAGCCCAACCAGCCCTGATCCGCCCCCATGTCCTTCAACGTCGCTCCCGAGCACCCCCGGTGACCGTCCGCGGAGGCCCCCTGCACGTCACCCACGTCATCACTCGGCTCATCGTCGGCGGCGCCCAGGAGAATACCGTCGCCTCCGTCCTCGGCCTCCGCCAACACCCAGGTCTCTCCGTCAACCTCATCGCCGGCCCCACCACCGGCCCAGAAGGCTCAATCGAACACCAACTCCAATCCGAACCAGGCCTTCTCACCGTCCTCCCGTCCCTCATCCGCCCCATCCACCCCTGGCACGACGCCCGCGCCTGGCTTGGCCTCGTCCACCACTTCCAACAGAACCGCCCCGACCTCGTCCACACCCATAGCGGAAAAGCAGGGTTCCTCGGCCGCCTCGCCGCCGCCCACGCCCGCATCCCCCTCATCGTCCACACCCTCCACGGACCCTCGTTCGGCCCCTTCCAGAACCCCTTCGCCAACCTCGCCTTCCAAACCGCCGAGCGCATCGCCGGCCGCGTCACCACCCACTTCGTCGCCGTCGCTAACTCCCTCATCCGCCAATACCTCGGCGCCAACATCGGCGCCCCTCAACGTTACTCCGTCATCCGTAGCGGCTTCGCCCTCCAACCCTTCCTCGAAGCCACCCCCAACCCCAACCTGCGCCAACATCTCCAACTCCACACCGACGATTTCGTCGTCGGCATGATCGCCCGACTCTTCAAACTCAAAGGCCACGACGACCTCCTCGCCGTCGCTCCCGCCCTCGTCCGCCAATGCCCCCGCCTGCGATTCCTCCTCATCGGCGACGGCCCCTGGCGATCCCGTCTCGAGAGCCGCATCCAACAGGCCAGCCTCACGCCCTATTTCCGCTTCGCCGGACTCGTTCCTCCAGACCACGTTCCCTCCTACGTCGGCATCCTGGATGCCCTCATCCACCTCTCCCGCCGTGAAGGACTCCCACGCGCGCTTCCCCAGGCACTCGCCGCGGGAAAGCCCATCCTCTCCTACGACCTCGATGGCGCCGGCGAGGTCTGCTTGGATGGTCAGACTGGATTCCTGGTTCGACCCGGCGATCACGCCACTCTCGTGCGCCGTTTGCTCCAGTTCGACCGGGATCCTGCCCTCCGAACCCGCCTCGGCTTAGCTGGGCAACAGCTTGTCCGCCAACAATTCGCCCTGGAACGAATGATCGACCAACTCCACCAGTTGTATCAGAACCTCCGCCGCCCCCCCCCCACGACTTGAACCTTGCGCCTCTCCCTCACCTTGCCTAAACCCGCTCCATGCCATATGCCTTTCCCATGAATCACCTCCACCTCCCTGCCCTTGCTCTCCTCGCCTCCCTCGCCACATCCCTCCCTGCCCCAACTGCCGAACACCAGCCCGATCCCCGCTGGCGAATCCACGACGCCCAACGCCCCCGACCAACCGTCATTCACCCCGGGTCGCCCGGCACCGAAGAAGCCCCCGGCCAACCCCCTTCCGATGCCACCCCCCTCTTCAATGGCGCCAACCTGGAGGCCTGGTGCAACCTCGACGGCTCCCCCACCCGCTGGATCGTCAAACAAGGCGCCATGGAATGCCTCGCCGGCAGCGGCTACATCCGTACCCTCCGGGCCTTCGGCGACTGCCAACTCCACCTCGAATGGGCCGCACCCACCCCCGTGCAAGGACATAGCCAAGGCCGCGGCAACAGCGGGGTCTTCCTGATGGGCAAATACGAAGTCCAAATCCTCGATTCCTACGATAACCCCACCTATGCTGACGGCCAGGCAGCCGCCGCCTACGGCCAATACCCCCCGCTCGTCAACGCTTGCCGCCCACCGGGCCAATGGCAAACCTACGATATCATCTTCACGCGCCCTCGCTTCGATTCCTCCGGAGCCCTCCGCACCCCCGCACGCCTCACGGTCCTCCACAACGGCGTCCTCGTCCAACATGATGTGGCGTTGACAGGTCCCACCGGATGGCAAGAGCGCGCCTCGTATCAACCGCACCCCGATCGGCTGCCCCTCCAACTCCAAGACCACGGAAACCCCGTTCGCTTCCGCAACATCTGGATCCGAGAACTCGAACCCGGCCCCGCCGAATACCTCTTCAGCCCGTCTACCCTCGAACCCCTGGTCGGACTCTACGAGGTCGACGCCGGACTGAGCTTCCTGATCGAACGCCAGGAGAGCCAACTGATTGCGCGACTGCGTTTCGGCCAGGCTCAGCGGACTTTCCCCCTCCACGCGGCGTCCCCCCTCGATTTTTTCGTTCCCCACCTGGACGCCGCGGTCACCTTCCAAACCAACGCCCAGGGCAATGGGTTAAGCCTCGTTTACACCCTGGCGGGAGAGGCACGCGCAGCGAAACGCGTCCGCTAGAAAAAAAAGGAAGCCGGGCTCACACCCGGCTTCTCTAAGAAAGAACTGGCGACATCCTACTCTCGCGCAAGCTATACATGCACTACCATCGGCAATGCGGCGTTTGACGGCCGAGTTCGGAAAGGGATCGGGTCGGACCACCGCTTCATGGTCACCAGTAAATTGTAAAGAACCAGCGCAGAACACAGCGCCGCTCCCTGAAAACTACACACAATGACAGGTTACACTTCGTTGATCAAATCGCCATCTTTCCGAGGAAAGAAAAGCGATCAAGCCTCACGACCAATTAGTATCAGTCCGCTGAACGCGTTGCCGCGCTTGCACGCCTGACCTATCGACCCGGTAGTCTGCCGGGGGTCTTTAGTCCCGCTTGCGCGGGAGGGAAGCCTTATCTTGGGATGAGCTTGGCACTTAGATGCTTTCAGCGCTTATCTCTTCCGCACATGGCTACGCAGCGATGCCCCTGACGGAACAACTGCCACACCAGAAGTGCGTCATTCTCGGTCCTCTCGTACTAAAGAATGAACCCCTCAAGATTCCTCCGCCCACAGTGGATAAGGACCGAACTGTCTCACGACGTTCTGAACCCAGCTCGCGTACCGCTTTAACCGGCGAACAGCCGGACCCTTGGGACCTTCTCCAGCCCCAGGATGC
>CAZVRY010000251.1:0-969 GCA_964629545.1 uncultured Verrucomicrobiota bacterium
CCGCCGCCACCCGCACCCGCCTCGCCACAGCCGCCCCCTGCGGATCCGAAAGCGGCCCGTGAATCCACGTGTCCGGCATGTCGCCCCGCACCACCGGAATCGTCGCCTTCTCCCCCAACACCGCATCCGCGAAATCCGCCAAACGCCCCATCCGCACCCGCACCCCAGGCAACTCCCGCGCCGCCTGCTCAAACAGTTGCGTCACCTCCGCCGGCGTCGGCGGACCATGATTATCGCCGGTGTGAATCAAGGCCAACCACGTCCGATACGGCCACTCCGCCGGCGGCCGCAACCCGGATCCATAACTCTCCGCCGAATACATCGTCAGCAAACGCGACCCGTCCGGCCCCTCCCACCAAAACAACCGCGGCACCTGCGGCGAACGACTGGCCGGATTGCACCCCAAATGCAGAAAATCCACCCCCGCCTGCCGCAACAGCGTCGGCAACAGCCAGCTATGACAAGGCACATCCGTCATCTTGGCGTCCCGCGGCAACGGCAAACCGGCCCCACGCGACAACCTCGACGCGTAACCCAACCCACGCACAACATCCTCCGCCTCGAGCAACTCGGTGTGCAGCGTGAACGGCAACGCATGCACCACCAGACGCCCCTCCCCAAACGCCCGCTCCAAGCCAGCCCGCCGCTCCCCTGTCTGCCCAGACCAGTCCTCCATGATCTTCGTCAGCGGCCACCCTGGCAGCGTCCACGCAAACGCCCGCGCCCCCGGCTGGGACCGACTCGCCTCCACCACCCCCAACGCCTGGTCGATCATCGTCGTGCGATACCGCTGCACCACGTTGCTCGCCATGTCCGTATACCCAATGTCGAAATGCGTCTTGAACACCACCACCACCTCGTCCACCCCCGCCCCCCCCCGCCCCCCCCCCCCCCGCCCCGCCCGCCCCCCCCCCGCCCCCCCCCCCCCGGCGCCCCGCCCCCCCCCCCCCCCCCCCCCCGCCCCCCCCC
>CAZVRY010000251.1:979-8762 GCA_964629545.1 uncultured Verrucomicrobiota bacterium
GTCCCCTTCCTTCCCCAATTGAACAAGCTTCATAGGCGGTCACCCATGCATGCGGGCAACTGATGCCCCCCACACTGCCCAATCCGTGCCCCGCCGCAACCCAATTCCGCATCCCAATCCCGCATCCCCGCATTTCAATCGACAAAGCGCCCATCCCACCTCCGATCCCCCATCTCCCATCTCCGAACTCCGCCTTCTTGCTCTTGATCCCGCGGTTGCTCCCCCTCGATGAGGGGTTCATTGCGCGGTTTGGATCGTGGAGGCTCCCTCTGGTCAGGTCGCCAATTCACGCTCAGTTCGCAGCCGGAGTTGGCCGCACGCCGCGTCGATGTCATGGCCCTTCTCCAGGCGCAGCGTCGCGACCACCCCGCGCCGCTCCAAGGCCTCCAGGAACGCGTGGCAGCGCCCCTCGGGCGGTCGCTCCCAGGCCAGCCCCTCCACCCGGTTGTAGGGGATCAAGTTCACCTTCGCGTGCAGACGACGGGCCAGCGCCGCCAACGGGGCCACCTGCTCCAAATCGTCGTTCACCCCCGCAATCAGGATATACTCGAACGTGATCATCTTCCCCTTGCGCTCCACATAGTATTCGCAAGCCGCCGCCAACTCCGCCAACGGATGCTTCCGGTTGACCGGCATCAGCCGGCCGCGCACGGCGTCCGTCGCCCCATGCAGCGACAACGCCAGGCGGTATTGCGGCGCCTCGTCCGCTAACTGCCGAATCCGCGGCGCCAATCCGCTGGTCGAGATCGTGATCCGACGCGCTCCAATCCCGCCCCCCCAGGGCGCGTTCAGCAACCCCAGAGCCTTCACGAGATGGTCGTAATTGGCCAACGGCTCACCCATCCCCATGATCACCAGGTTGTCCACCCAACGGTCCGCACCCCGCCGCCGCGCTTCCCCCACACCTTGAGCCGCCGACACCTCCTCGCCCCGATGCTGCCCCCGCTGCCAGCGCTCGACCGCCAATACCTGCTCGACGATCTCCTCCGGCCTCAGATCCCGCTTCCACCCCGCCAACCCGCTGGCGCAGAACTTGCACCCATAAGCACACCCAACCTGCGTGGAGACACATAAGGTCCGCCGATCGCTCGCCTCCCCGTAGAGCGCCGGATTGGCCGGAATCAGCACACTCTCAATCAACGCCCCATCCGCCAAACGCCAGAGGAACTTCTGCGCGCCTCCCTCCGCCCCTTGCCGGCGAGCCAGGACCAACGACTTCAGCTCGAAGGCCTCCGCCAACGCTTCCCGCAACCCCTTCGGCACATTGGTCATCGCCTCCCAGCGATCCACCACGTCCCGATACACCCAGCGCAGGACCTGATCGGTCCGAAAGGACGGCTGCTGCCAGTCCGCCAGCCGCGCCGCCAGCTCGGACCGCGTCAACGATCGCAGATCGGGTCGGGGAAGCTCCGCAGTCAATGCTTCAAGTAATACTTCTGCACATACTCCTGCACCATCCGCGTCGTGCTGAACTGAGGCACCAACGTGGACATCGCCCGCCGGATCTTCTTGATCCATTGCCGCGGAATCCCGTTCGCGTCCCGCGTGTAGAAACAGGGGATCACCTCCTCGGTTAGCGCCCGATACAGGTTCTCCGCATCCACCCGGTCCTGCTCATGCACGTTCGCCGGATGCGAGTCCGGCCCGATCCCAAACCCGTTCGTGCCGTCATACCCCTCCCGCCACCAGCCATCGAGGATGCTCAAGTTTAAACACCCGTGACAGCCCGCCTTCATCCCGCTCGTTCCGGAAGCCTCCAACGGCCGGCGCGGATTGTTCAGCCAAATGTCGCAACCCGACACCATCGACCGCGCCACATGGACATCGTAGTTCTCGATGAACACCAAATGCCCCGCCAGATCGCTGAACTTGCTCAGATGAATAATCTGCTGAATGAACTTCTTCCCCTCGTCATCCCGCGGATGCGCCTTCCCGGCGAACACAAACTGAATCGGACGCTCGCGATCCTTGCAGAGCGCCACAATCTTCTCGAATTGACTGAACACCAGCGGCGCCCGCTTGTAGGTCGCAAACCGCCGCGCAAACCCAATCGTCAACGCATCCACACTCAACAACTGATCGAAGGTGATGAAATCGCGCTGCGAAATCCGCTGCCCCTGGATCAACAGCCGCCGACGCGCAAACTCGATCAGCTCCCGACGCAAGTTGTAGCGCAACGCCCATATCTCTTCGTCGGAAATAAACGACGGATCCTCCATCCGGGCCCAAAACTCCGGCGTGTTCAGCGCCGCATCCCACGACGCCGGCGGCGTCCGCTGCCAAAACCGCGTCGACTCCCCGCCCGGCGGCTCGTGGGCCGCCCCCTCCGCCAAGCCGCTCAGCTTGCGCCGCCAAAAGCGGCGCACCGGCCCCTTCATCCACCCCAACAAGTGCACCCCATTCGTCACGTGCCCAATCGGCACCTCCCCCGCCGGCCGGTCCGGATACAACCCGTGCCACATCTCCCGGCTCACCTGACCGTGCAACTCGCTCACCGCGTTGGCCGCCCGCGAACCGCGCAACGCCAACACCGTCATGCAGAACGGCTCCCCTTCATCCTTCGGCCGCACCCGCCCCAACGCCATCATCTCCGGCATCGACAGCTTCAACTTGCCCAGGAACCGATTGGCCGCATAGCTCACCAGGTCCGCCGTAAACCGATCATGCCCCGCCTCCACCGGCGTGTGGGTCGTGAAGAGGCACTCCTGCCGCGTCGCCTCAAACGCCTCCGCAAAACTCATCCCCAGCGCCAACTTCTCCCGGGTCAACTCCAAAACCAAAAACGCCGCGTGCCCCTCGTTCATGTGGAACACCGACGGCTCGATCCCCAACGCCCGCAACATCCGCACCCCGCCAATCCCCAAGAGCAACTCCTGCATCACCCGCGTCGAACTGTCCCCACCGTAAACCCGCAGCGTCAAATCGCGATAATGCAGCTCGTTCTCCGGCAGGTTCGTGTCCAACAACAACACCTGCGCCCGCCCCACGTTGACCCTCCACGCCCGAAACGCCACCGTCCCCATCGCAATCCCCACCGTGCAGACCAAGGGCTCCCCCTTCGCATCCAACACCGGCTCCAACGGGAGATTCCGAGGATTCAAGACCGTGTAATACTCCGTTTGCCAGTTGTTCTGATCCACCGTCTGCTGAAAATACCCCTCCCGGTAAAACAGGCTCACCCCCACAAACCCCAACCCCAAATCGCTCGCCGACTTCGTGTGGTCCCCCGCCAACGCCCCCAATCCCCCAGCCGCAATCGGCAAGGTCTCGTGAAACCCAAACTCCGCCGAGAAATACGCCACCGGATGCGCCACCAAGGAGGCCGCATGCTGGGCCGCCCACGTGTCCTTCTCCCCCATGTAAGCCTCAAACTGCCGCAACACCTCCCGCACCCGCCGCGCAAACCCAACGTCCTGCAACCGCACCCGCAACTCGTAATTCGAGACCTCATGCATGATCGCCACCGCATTGTGGTAGAGATTCTGCCAACACCGCGGCGATAGCTCGTGGAACACCTCCTGCGCCTCCTGATTCCACGTCCACCAAAGATTCCGGGCCATCCGATTCAGGCCCAGCGAGAGTTCCGTGACTTCCGTAGCAGGGATCGTGTGATTACTCATGATTCTACAACAACAAGGCCCCCCGAGCCGGAAGGTCCATCCCTCCAACCCGGGCGCACCGGGCCTCGACGCTACCCGCCCATGCCCCGAAGTCCAACCCAAAACCATCCCCATTTCCACCCCGCCACAACGTCACCCCTTGACAGAATCGCTGATCGCATTATGATATCACCATGTCATCTCAAAGACATCAACCCAACCCTGGCTCACCTACCCCTATGACCCCTCCTGCCCCCACCCCCCAAACCCCAGAACGCGCCCTCCACGTAGCCAACGGATGGCCCCTGCTCGCCCTCAACCTCGCCCTCCTCCTCGGCGGCACCGCCCTCCTCGTCTATACCATCCGCCAAACCGCCGTCCACCACAACCCACTCCCCATCCCCAGCCTCATCGCCAGCATCACCCTCATCCTCCTCGCCCTCGTCTCCTTCGCCGGTCACTTCACCCTCCAACCCAACGAAGCCGCCGTCCTCATCCTCTTCGGCGCCTACCACGGTTCCGTCCGCACCAGCGGCTTCCACTGGACCAACCCCTTCTACACCAAAAAGAAAATCTCCCTCCGCTCCCGCAACCTCAACGGCGAAAAACTCAAGGTCAACGATAAGCGCGGCAACCCGATCGAAATCGCCGCCGTCGTCGTCTGGCGCGTCCGCGATACCGCCCAGGCCCTCTTCGACGTCGAGGACTACCAAAGCTATGTCCGTATCCAAAGCGAATCCGCCGTCCGCCACCTCGCCACCGCCTACGCCTATGACCACGGCGAGGATAACGAAATCACCCTCCGCGGAGGCGGCGAGGAGGTCGCGGCCGCCCTCGGCCGCGAACTGCAGGAACGCCTCTCCAAAGCCGGCGTCGTCGTCGAGGAAGCCCGCCTCACCCACCTCGCCTATGCCCCGGAAATCGCCCAGGCCATGCTCCGACGGCAACAAGCCGAAGCCGTCATCGCCGCCCGCCAGAAAATTGTCCACGGCGCCGTCAGTATGGTCGATATGGCCCTCCGCGAGTTGCAGGAAAAGCAAGTGCTCACCCTCGACGACGAACGGAAAGCCGCCATGGTCAGCAACCTCCTCGTCGTCCTCTGCGGCGAAACCGAAGTCAACCCCGTCATCAACACCGGCACCCTCTACCACTAACCCATGCCCACCACCTACCCCGCTCCCTGGAGCACCTCCCTCAAAGTCCTCAGCGCCATCGGCACCGCCGTCGTCCTCGGGGTCGGGGTCCTGCTCCTCACCCGGCCAGACCTCCCGCCCCTCCTGCGCCTCCTCCTCCCCCTCGGCCTCCTGCTCCTCCTCGCCGCCTGCGCCCTCTTCACCGTCCGCCACTACCGGCTCGACCCCGACACCCTCTGGGTCCAACGGCTCTGCTGGCAAACCGTCGTCCCCCTCCGGCACCTCCAGGAGGTCGAAGTCCGCCCCCTCCACCAGGACTTCACCCTCCGCGTCTGTGGCAACGGCGGCCTCTTCTCCTTCAGCGGCCTCTATTGGAACCGCTCCCTCGGCCGCTTCCGCCTCTTCGGCACCGACCTCCACCGCGCCGTCGTGCTCCGCTTCGACCGCCGCCGCGTCGTCGTCACCCCGGATGACCCCGCCGCGTTCGCCGCCCACCTGCGTCAACTGCGGCAAGTCCCCGACTCTCCAGCCCTTTCCTGACCCATGGCCGCCGAACCCCGCAAGGCCTTCCTTCTCCGTATCGATCCCGAACTCTGGAAGGAGCTCGAAACCTGGGCCCAGGCCGAAATGAGAAGCGTCAACGGCCAAATCGAATACCTGCTCAAACAACAAGTCCAGATCCGCAAACGCCACCTCGCCCGCGAACAGCAGGATTAACGCCCCCTCAGTCCGGTTGCACCACGCCCCCGCCTCGCCTACCTTAGCCCCGCGCGGCCCTCCCTCCGTGACGCCGCCAACCACGCTCTCATGTCGCACCTCACTCCCCAACCCCCGAAACATCAAGCCCTCCTGGCCGGGCTCACCGCCTTCACCCTCCTCGCCTCCCCCAGCCCCCTCCCAGCCGCCGTCACCTTCTCCGAAATCTCCCTCGGCCAGCTCGACGCCCGCACCCGGCTCGATTCCCTCACCGTCAGCCCCAACCACCAGCGACTCGCCTATATCGCCTTCCGCGGCGCCCGCTCCGCCGCCGTCGTCGACGGCCAGGACCTCGCCGTCTGCCAGCGCATCGGCGGCCTCACCTTCAGCCCCAACAGCAAACGCCTCGCCTTCTCCGGCTGGATCGACGGCCGCTGGCACGCCTACGTCGATGGACAATCCCTCGCCCACCACGATGACATCGGCGCCGGCACCCCCTTCTTCAGCCCAGATAGCCAGCGCGTCGTGTGGGAAGCCATCGACGGCCAAACGTGGAAAGTACTCGTCGACGGCCAGAGCGGCCCCGGCTACGACGCCATCGCCCGCAACCACCTCATCTTCAGCCCCGATAGCTCCCGCATCGCTTACGTCGCCGCTCGCGGCAACCAGTGGCGCGTGGTCCTCGACGGTCAGGAGGGACCCCTCTTCGACCTCATCGACGCCCTCCAGTTCAGCCCCGATGGACAACGCCTCGCCTACGTTGCCAAGAAAGGCGAGGCCTGGCGCGTGGTCGTCGACGGACGCGAAGACAAACCCCACGAAGCCATCATCCGCAGCAACCGCACCCTCTTCTCCCCCAACAGCCGCCGCGTCGCCTACGCCGTCCGCGAAGGCTCCACCCACTACGCGGTCATCGACGGCCAAGACGGCAGAATCTACGACGCCATCAAAGAGGACAACCTCGTGTTCAGTCCCGATAGCACCCACGTCGCCTACCTCGCCCGACGCGGCCAAGAGTGGTTCCCCGTCCTCAACGGCCAGGAAGGCCCCGCCTACGAACAAACCGCCGGCCTCCACTTCCGCCCCCATTCCACCAACCTCGTCTTCGCCGCCTTCAGGCAAGGACAGTGGTTCATCGTCGCCGACGGCCAGGAAGGCCCGCCCGCCCAGGACATCCTCGTCGGAACCCCAGTCTATTCGGAAAACGGCGCCCGCCTGGCCTATGGTGTGGTGCGAAATCGCCAGGCCTTCGTCCTCACCGACCAATCCGAAAGCACCCCCTACGATGCCATCGGCGCCGGCTCCATCGTCTGGAGCGCCGACGGCCACCACCTCGCCTTCCTGGCCGCCAAACAATCCCGATGGCGCATGGTCGTCAATGGACAGGAAAGCAGCGAGTTCGATTTCTTTGTCCGCGCCGCCAAAGTCCAGTTCCGCGACGCCTCCCTCGTCCAAGGCGTGGGGGTCCGCCAGTTCGAGGTCTTCCGCGTCGAGGCCCGCCTCTCCCCCAACCCCTGAGGGCTAAAACGCCGCACGCCGCACTCGGAAAGAGTGCGGCGTGCGCCTTTTTGGAAGAGGGTTGCCGTCCTAACTCTCGCTGTCCCAATCGCTCAGCCGCATGATCGACTTCACCTTCCGCCGTTCATAACGGTGTCGCTGCGCCTTCTGCGGCTGCTGATCAGCCTTGCGGAAGGAAGGTTTGGGATGGCGTATCATCTCATTCATGGCCTCGATCGTTTTGCTCATGGCTTTCTATCGGAGGTTGACCGGCCTGCAGGCAGGACGCCCATCGCTCAGCATTCCTTTGTTCGCTGACTGGACTTGATCTCACGACCGGTCGGTTTCGCCGCCAACGTAACAGGAACGTCACAAAAAGCAAGCATCGAACTTATCCCAGTCCTCAGTTTGCCTTGTACTTGCCACAAGCCGTTCTTTACCCTCGACGACTTCCCCCCATTACGATCTCTCCCCGCCCCCCGCCCCTCCCCCACCCTTCACCCCACCACCCGCCGGAATACCCCCGAACGCCACTCGCCCCCCACGCGACTCCGCCCCAATCTCAACCCCGCCCGCTCGGCCGCCGAGCGGACAGCCTCGAACTGGGCCTTCAGGATCCCCGCCACCACCAGAATCCCCTCCGCCGCCAACCAACCCGCCAACCGCCCCATCTCCGCCTCCAGCAGATCCGCCGTCAAATTCGCGCTCACCACATCGTAGCGCCGCCCCTTCCGCGGCCACCGCCTCACGTCGCCCGCCCCCCACCCCCCCCCCCCCCCCCAACCCCCCCCCCCCCCCCCGGCGCCGGCCCCCCCCCCCCCCCCCCGGGCCCACCCCCACCCCCGCCCCCCCCCCCCC
>CAZVRY010000251.1:8772-10045 GCA_964629545.1 uncultured Verrucomicrobiota bacterium
TCGAACCCCTCCACCCACCCCGCCCCCAACTTCTTCGCCGCCAACGCCAGAATCCCGGAACCCGTCCCCACGTCCAGCACGCTGAACCCCGGACGCTCCACTGCCATCCTATCCAACGCCGCCAGGCAAAACGCCGTCGTCGGATGCTGCCCCGTCCCAAAACTCAACCCCGGATCCATCACCAAAACCCGCTGCCCAGGACGCGCCCGACGACGACTCCAACTCGGGCGAATCAACAGCCGCCCGCTAACCTCCAACGGATGAAAGTGACGCTTCCAGGACTCGGCCCAGTCCTGCGGCGGAACGACCCGCAGCGTCACCCGCCACCCCGTCGCCCGACCCGCCACCCCACCCTCACGCAACACAGACCGCAGCGCCTCCCGCCGCGCTTCTGCCTCCCGTCGCCGTCCCTCCACAAACCACGAAACCCGCGAACGCCCCGACCGCACCTCGCTGTACACGCTCGGCGCCGTCCCCAACGCGACCTCCCACTCGCTCAGGACATGGTCCGTCGCCGCCGCCGTCGGAACCCGAACCGCTATTTCGTACAAGGCCATGACCCCCACCTTGATGGCACGTCACCCCTCCCGTCGAGCGAGGACTCGCCTCAAGGCTGCACCGAACGCCAGGGCGTCAAATTCAAGACCTGGATCTCCGTCCGGTCCGGCGACCAATCCACCGCCGTCAAACTCGCATAGTCCACCTCGAAGGCCGCCATCCGGCTCAGCGGCAGGTCCAACAGGATCGAAAGCACCATCCGAATCACACCCCCATGGCACATCACCGCCACGGTCTCCCCCGGATGCTGGGCCAGGATGTCCCGCAGGCACGGCTGCACCCGCCCCCGAAAGCGCCCGTCACCCTCCGCCTCCGGCACCGCGTCATGCTCCAACTCCTCCAGCCAGTTCGACGCATGCACCTGGAACCGATCATGCACCTCCTGCCAACTCAACCCCGTCCAAATCCCAAAATCCACCTCGCGCAACTCCTCCCGGGTCACCGGCGCCACCCCCAACCCAGCCGCCAGCGGAGCTAATGTCTGCTGCGCACGCTTCATCGGACTGGCATAAACCGCCTGCACCTCCAACCGCCGCACGTAGGACGCCAACGCGCGCGCCTGCTCCTGCCCCCGCGCCGACAGCCCCATGTCAATCCGACCCCCAAAGACGCGTTGATATCGCTCCTCCACTTCTCCATGCCGGAGCAGCAACAACCGAGTCACTGTCCCCATACCCTAAGCACACCCCCCACCCGCCCCCACCCCCCCCGCCCG
>CAZVRY010000252.1:0-9763 GCA_964629545.1 uncultured Verrucomicrobiota bacterium
CCCCCAGGCATCGGCATCCCCGCCCCCAACGTCGGCTGCTGCGCCATCATCTGCGCCAAAAACGCCATCTCATCCCCAGGACTCGACTGCCCCTGCGACGAGGACGATGACTCGCGCTTCGCCTGCTCGTTGATCAGATTGATCACATCCGACAACGCCTCGACCGCACGCCCATGGGCGGCCACCGTGGGTTCGTCCGTCTGCGGCCGCCGCAAGAAGGTCAACGCCTCCACCATCCGCATCTCCGCCTCCGCCAATACACCCCCTAACTCCACCACCGGATTCTCCCGACGCACCTGCCCCATCCCCCCAATCAACTCCTCCTCCCGATGCGCCAACTTCGCCGTCCCCTCCCGATACTCCACCTCCGAACCCCGCTGCCCTTCCATCAGCCGCGTCTGCTGCTGCAACGTCACTTGCCCCTCCCGCGTCCGCAATAACGTTGTCAACATCTTCATCAGCCGCTCCTGCATCTCGTTGTTCCCCTGCTCCCCGCCCTGCCCCCCCTGCGACGATGACTCCTCTTTCGGCGGCTCCAACTTGACCGCCCAATCCTCGAATCGCTGCGCCCACCCCCCCAGCTTCGCCATCGCGTCCAACGCGATGTTCTTGGCAATCAACCCGCCCACCCGCCCCAACTCCTGCTCCACCCGCTCCTTGACCATCTCCTCGCTCACCTCTCCATACGCCCCCTTCTGCGTCCGCTCAAAGAACCGACTGATCTCCCCCTGCAGCGTCACCGCCTCCACTTGCACGGCCGCCTGATTCGTCGCCATCCGGTGGTTCACCCCCGCCAAACCCGGCGGCAACTCCTCCGGCAGCAGCCCCACCGTCTCCCCCACCACCTTCCCCAACCCCGCCGCAATGCGCTTCTGATCCTCCCCTAACCGACGCAACCGCTGCGCCAGCGTCAGCGCCTCCATCTGGTCCAAATCCGTGTTCACCTTGCTCTGCAACTCCTGCAACGCCTCCATGATCTCCTGCGTCTGCTCCCGCGCCTCCGCCAACCGCTCCCCCCGCCGCGCCGGACTCTGCCGCGCCCCCTCCAACGCCCGCGACGCCTTCGGCATCGCCTCGCCCGCCAATCGCTGCATCTCCCGCAACGTCTTCGTCCACTCCCCAATCGTCTCGCTGTCAAAAGCCGGATTCCTCACCGCCTCCCGCAACGACTGCATCCCCTCTCGCGCCATCTGTTCCAAGTTCCGCGCCGCCGCTTTCTGATCCTCGTTCACCCCGCCGATCCGCTCGCCCGTCTCCCGCGCCGCCTGCTTCTCCTCCTCTAACTCGCTCAGAATCCGCGCATCCTCCGCCACCTGCTCCTCCAAACGCGAGACCTCCTCCAATTGCGCCAGCAACCCCTCCATCCGCTTCCGCACCATCTCCGCGTGACGCTCCCCGCTCAATACATGCACCCGATACGCCGCCGATTGCACCGCTCGCCGGCCCGGCCAATCGTCCACCGCATAGCCCCGTAACTCCACCGTCGTGTCCGCCGGTATCCCATACACCGCAGGACTAAACCCAAATGCCGCCCCCTGCTCCAACGGCCGCGGCCACGCCGCCTCCACCTTGAAGTCAGGCCAATTCCCCGCCCCTTCCCCTTCCGCCCCCGAAACCACCTCCACCAACATCCCCACATCCCGCACCCCAAAGTCATCCCGCGCCACCACCTTCACATTCAATACCTCCGTCTCCAGCAACCCCACGTCCCTCGGCAGCTCCGGCAGATCCGCACTCGGCGCCTGATCCCGCCGCGTCCCCACGGCCAGCCGCCACGGCGCCGCCCCCGACAACCCCCGCACATCCCTCCACCGAAACTCCGCCATCCCCTCCCCCGTCACCGGCACCATCGGCCCCCAAAAGACCGCGTTCGACGACCCCAAAACCTCGAACTCCGCCGGCGCCCAACGATACTCCGCCCGTTCCAACGGCCAACTCGCCTCCCCGCGAAACGCTACCTCGCTTCCCTCCAATAACGTCAGCGTCCCCCCCTCGATCCCCTCCACCGTGTTGGTCCGCCGCAAATACTCCGGCCACCGCACTTCCGCCGCCACCTCCCGCAACGTCGGCCGATACACCGGATCCACCGCCACCGCCGCCTCCGCATCCCCCAACTGCAACGTCACGACCACCGGCTCCACCTGCCCAGCCACTGCGACCCGCACCCTCCCTCCCTCCACCCGCGCGAAGCCCGCCGGTTCCCCCGCCACCCGCACCCGCACCCGCTCAGGCCGCCACCAGGAACGATAGGCCACCCCCGCCGCGATCTCGAACCCCTCCCCATGCGCCACCAACTGCCGCTCCCCCAACCCCTCCATCACCACCAGCGTCCGCCGCGGTATCTCCGCCCACGGCTGACTCCACCGCTCCAACACGTTCCACCCCGTCGCCGGCGACAACCCCACCGCCCCCACCACCAAACACCCGCACACCCCCACCAGCAAAGCCTGCCGCCACGCCGGCCGCATGCTCACCGCCGCCTCGAAATCCACCGCCATCGCTTCCCGCGCCACCTGCTCAATCGCCGCCCGATACAACTCCGCCGAATACCCAGCCGCATGCTGACGCTCCGTCGCCAACTCCACAATCCCCAGGAGCCGATCCCCCAACCGCCGATGCGCCCGCTGCACCAGGCTCGCCAATGCCCGCCAGTCCCGACGACGAAACACCCACCGCCTTAGCCACCACCCCGCCGCATACGCCCACCCCGACGTTCCCACCAACGCGCACACCCCCCGAAACCACGCCGGCGTGTCCCAACATCGATCCGACACATACACCACCAGCCACGTGCCCGCTAACGCCGTCGCCCCCACCCCCACCGCCAACGCCGTCTCCAACCGCCATAAACGACGCCCTAACCCCTCGAACCGCGTCTGCAGCTCGGGCGGCAACCTCACCTCAGTCTCTGTCTCGTTCAACGGCATCTCGGCGTGCGCGGCTATACCATGCCGGCCAGTTTGCGTCCCGTCCAATAAATCGCTACGCCCATTAACAATAGCCCCCCCCCACCACGGATCCGCCCAACTCCGCGTCCGCCGCTCCACCGGCTGCGGCGCCGGCAACAGCGACACCTTCTCCAATAACGTCCCCCACTCGTCCACCGATACCACCGCCCCCCGACTCACCGCCGCCAACTCCCGCAAGGCCTCCCCATTCACCGGCTGCCCTACCTTCTCCCGCTGCGGCTGCGCCACCCGCACCTCCGTCTCCAGCCGCTGACGCGTCCCCTCCGTCGTCAGCACAACCTTCCAATTACCCCCCTCCCCAGGCGTAAACCGACCCGTAAATACCCCCCACCCCGCCCCCGACGATGCCAACTCCAAACGCTCCGTCCGCCCCGCCGGCGTCGTCACCATCCCCGCCAACGCCCCCTCCTCCACCGGCAAACCCGACAAGTCCAACACCGTCGCCTGCAAATGCACCGCCTCCCCCACCTTCGGCGCCTCCGGACTGTAACTCAGACGCAACCCCGGGCTCTCCGATAAATGCCGCCGATGCGCCATCCACCGCACGATCTGACTCCAAAACCGATAGTGATACTTGTCCTCCACCCCCCGCCGCCAACGCCACGCGCTGTCCGTCCCCATAAACAACACATTCCCATTCCCCGCCGCCCGCGTCACCAACAACGGCAACCGCCCAAACGCATTCCGCTGCCCCGCATGCACCGCCAAAACCTCCGACCCCGGACGACTCTTCTCCACCGCCGCCGACCAGAAAAACCCCGGCAACTGCTTCCAAATCTCCTCGTTCCGGCCCTCATCCGCATCGAACCGCGTCAGCCAATGCCGCTTCCCCGCCGTCGTCAGCAGCAACGCCGACTCGTTCTGCATCGGAATACCCCCCACCTTCGACGCGTCCATCACCACCGGCCATAGGTCCTTTAGCGGACTGTCCAGGAACGTCCGTTCCCGCCCCCGGCGCCCAGGCAAAAACACCAACCCACTCCCCTGCTCCGTCACCAACCCCTCGATCAACCCCGCATCCGCCTCCGTCAGCTCACCCCCACCCACCCCCACATCCCCCAGGAACACCACATCGTAACGCCCTATCAACTCCTTCGTGCTCGGAAACGCCGATAAATACCCCCGCCCTCCCCCCATCCCTAACCCCGGATGATACAGGATCGAGTTCATCTCCACCCCGGGGTCCCGCGCCAGGGCATTCCGCAAATACCGATACTCCCACCGCGGGAGCGAATCCACCACCAGCACCTTCAATGTGTCCACCCGCACGCTGATCCGAAAACCCTGCTCGTTGTTGTCCCGTAAGCCCTCGTCCGCCTCCACCGGCAAGGTCAGCACCAACTCCGCTTCCCCCGCCTCCCGCGGCAACCACATCACCGTCTCCTCCAACTCGCCCATCGCAGGAATCGTCACCCCCTTCCGCACCTCCTCCCGCCCCCCTCGCGTCAATACCACCGTCGTCTTTACCTCCCGCGGCAGATAACTCCGCACCCGAAACGGAATCGTGATCTGCTCCCCAAACAACCCGTAGGCGGGCGCGTTCACCGGCTCCAACGCCAAATCCGGCAGCGGCGTCTCCCGCCCCACCGCCACCCCAAATACGGGAATCCCTAACTCGCGATACCGCGCCCCCATCCCCACCGGCGGCATCCCCAGATTCCAATCCCCATCCGTCAACATCACCACCGCCTTCAAATGCTTCCCGCGCTCCACCTCCAACCCCAACGCCCGACTCAAATCCGTCCCCGCATCCGCCCGCACCGCCGCCGCGTTCGTCGCCGCCGGCGGCACCGCAAACTCCTCCACCCTCACCTGCGCCGCGCTCGACCACACATTCCAAAACCCCTCCGCCCGCCTCTGCGCCACCCACTCGGCCCGCGAAATCACTCCATTCGACACCACCACATCCCGCGTCCCCATGCTCCCAGATGCGTCCACCAACACCACCACCTCCGGCTTCTCCGTCAACTCCAACCGCCGTACCCACTCCGGTCGCATCAGCGTCAACACCAGCAAGGTCACCAACACCAACCGCATCCCCTCCAGCCAACCCACCGCCCCCCTCCCCCCGCTCCGCCGCCAATTCTGCCAACTCAACCACGCCCCCACTCCCCAGATCACCACCCCCAACACCACCACCGACCACGACGCGCCCAACGACCATCCACTCATCGCAACCCCCTTCCCATCAAACCGCCCTCTTCCCCCACCACCCGCCGACGCGCCGGCAAGATCAACCACCCCTCCGCCATCAAAAACAACAACATCCCCACCAGAAACATCCTCCATACCTCCCCTTGCAGCGCATCCGACCGCGTCCGCCGCTCCTGCAACGTCAAGACCGGCAACCCCCCCAACAGCGCCCCCGCCGCCGCCGCCGGCCACCGCGCCGCCGCCGCCTCCCGCACCGGCCGCTGCCCCGCCAGCACGCGCTCCCCCGCCCGGGCCACCCCCGCCTGCCACCGCGGATCCTTCGCCCCACCTTCACCCAAGGTCTCCCACCGCAACCCCGCCTCCGTCTCGCTCAACGCCCCACAGTCCGCCATCGCTACCCGCTGCAACCGACGCCCCCCTAACTCCAACAACCGCTGCACCAACGGCACCAACACCTCTCCATCCCCCAAACTCGACCACTCCCGCCGCGGCCACGTGCTCAAAAAATACGCCTCCCCACGCCCCACCGCCTCCCGCACCAGCAACGGAAGCCCATCGTCAAAGGCCGCCAACACTCCCCCCCTCGATACCACCCCCTGCCGACGCAAAAACGTCGCCCGCACCAGGGGCAGGCTGATCCCCTCCTCGCTCCTGGCCAAGGGCCCCTGCTCCTCGTCATACCGCTGAACCCGAAACGCCCGCTCCTCCGACGCCGCCTCCACCGCCCCCCACCCCGTTCCCTGAAACCGATTCGTGTCCGGCATCCCCGGCGGAAGAAACAACACCACCCCACCCTCCGCCGCAAACGACCGCAAACGCTCTCCCACCTCCCCCGTCGGCAATAACCCCTGCCACACCACCAGCGTCCCGTCCGCCCAACCCTCCACCCGCACCTCCTCCGGCAACCCCCCCCCCCCCCCCCCCCCCCCCCCCCCCCCCCCCCCCCCCCCCCCCCCCCCGCATCCGCCGCCACCACCACCGCCCGCAACGGCGTCTCCGGCCCATAAACAAAGTAACTCACGCTGTCCCGCTCGTTCCCATCCGGAGGCAACGCATACTGCCCCCAACCCGCGCGAGCCCCGGGCGGCAACGCCACCTTCTCCCGCCACCGGAACGACGCCCCCACCATCGGCACCTCCCGCTCCCGCCGCGCCCCCTCGAGCGTCAACGCCAGCGGGAGCGCGTTCGTCACCCCGCCCACCCGCGCCAAATCCAGAGACACCACCAACTCACCGTCCCCCCCGCTCGCCGCTCGCCGGACCACCCCCCGAACCGACACCGCCGCGTTCGCCGCCCCCGCCTCCCCCGCCACCAACAATCGAAACCGCACCTTCTGCGGCAACGACGCATACCGCTCCGCCAAGCTCTTCCACAGCGGATCCTCCGGCTGCCAATTCGAACGCTGACCATCCGTCCCCATCCAAATCTCCGCCGTCCCCGCCTGGTTCTCCACCAACCACGACAACGCCGCCTGCAACATCGCCGGCCAATCCGCCGCCGTATCCGTCGGCCCCGCCAACGCCGATTCCCGCAAACTCGCCGCCCGCCCCAACCGCTGCGGCTCCCGCAACGCACTGTCCAATAACACCAGGTGACTCGTCTCCTCAAACGGGGCCGCCGCCTCCGCCAACAACCGCAACACCGCCTCCCGCCGCGTCTCCAACCCGCTCCCCACCCGCGTCTCCATGCTCGCCGATCGATCCAGCAAAATCAGAATCACGTCCGGCGCCGGCGCCAGCGCCCACCCCAGCCACCCCCCAGCCAACGGCCGCGCCAAAAACAACACCAACGCCGCCACCGACAACACCCGAAATAACAAAATCAAAAACTGCCGCAGCCGCGCATGGCTCACCGAACTCCGCGTCGCCATCACCAAAAACCGCATCGCCGCCCACGGCTGCGACCGATGCCGCATCCGGTTGATGAAGTGAATCAACACCGGCACCAGCATCAACGGCAACCCCCACAACATCCATGGCTGCAAAAAGGTCACCCGCCCCCTCCCATCCTCCGCCCATATCGAAAGTCCGCCGCCATCACCGCATCCCCGCAGCCGCCGCCCGCGCCCGCTCCACCAGAAACCCCGACAACACCCGCTCGTAATCCTCGTCCGTCACCGCCAACCGATAGTCCGCCTTAAACTCATGACACCCCCGCCGCAGCCGATCCATAAAACCCCGCAAATGCCCCAAATACTCCTCCCGCACCAACGCCGGCTCCGCCACCAGCCGAAACGTGCTCTCCAAATCCAAAAACCGCGTCGGACGGTCAAACCGAAACTCCAACTCCTGCCGATCCAAGAGCTGGAACGCCGTCAGGTCGTGCCTCTGATACCGCACGTGCTGCACCGCACTCACAATCGCCTCCGGCTCCGCAAAAAAATCCGACAGCACCACCACCAAGGCCCGCCGACGCACCTTCTCCGCCAACTCGTGCAACCCCGCCACCAAGCCCGTCTCCCCACGCGGCTCCGCCCTGTCCAAGGCCTCGCACACCAACTGAACGTGCGACGGCGACCGCCGCGGCGGCACCTCCACCAGCGTCTTCTCCCCCACGCAAATCAAACCCGCCGCATCCCCCTGGTGGATGATCAGATAAGCCAACGTCGCCGCCAGGCGACGCGCATAGTCGAACTTCGAGCCGTGCTTGGCCCCAAACCCCATCGACCCGCTGCAATCCAACACCACGTAACACCGCAAATTCGTCTCCGCCTCGAACTCCTTCAGGTAAAACCGATCCGTGCGCGCAAACACCCGCCAGTCCAGCCGACGCAAATCATCCCCCGGCACGTAATTCCGATACTCCGCAAACTCCACACTCGACCCCCGATGCGGACTCTTGTGATGCCCCGACACCGTCCCCTCCATCGGAAACCCCGTCAACAATGGCTGCGCCATCAGACGCGCCAACGCCCCGGAATCCAACCACTTGATCGCCGCGTCACCCACGGCGCGCTTCGTCCCGCATCGCCGCCAAGAGACGATCGATGATCCCCGTGCTGTTGATCCCCTCCGACTGCGCCTGGAAATTCGTCAGAATCCGATGCGCCAACACCGGATGCGCCACCGCCTCCAAATCCTCGAGCCGCACCAGATAACTCCCCTGCAACACCGCCCGCGCCTTCGCCCCACGCACCAAATACTGCACCGCCCGCGGCCCCGCCCCCCACGCCACCCACCGCTTCACCCAATCCGGCGCCGTCTCCCCCTTCGGACGCGTCCGCCGCACCAGGTCCACCGCCGCGTCATACACATGATCCGGCACCGGCACCCGCTGCACAATCTGCTCAAACGAAATCACCTGCTCCCCATTAATCAGCTTCCCCAACCCGGGCGCCGGCGCCCCCGTCGTCTCCCGCGCAATCCGCCGCTCCTCCTCCAACTTCGGATAGTCCACCTGAATGAAAAACATGAACCGATCCAACTGCGCCTCAGGCAACGAATACGTCCCCTCCTGCTCAATCGGATTCTGCGTCGCCAAAACGAAAAACGGCTCCGGCAACAGAAATACCCGCCCCGCCACCGTCACCCGATGCTCCTGCATCGCCTCCAATAACGCCGATTGCGTCTTCGGCGGCGTCCGATTGATCTCGTCCGCCAACACGATGTTCGCAAATAACGGCCCCTTCACAAACACAAACGCCCGCCGACCCGGCTGATCCGTCTCCTGCAAAATGTCCGTCCCCGTTATGTCCGACGGCATCAGGTCCGGCGTGAACTGAATCCGATTGAACTGCAACGACATCACCTGCGCCAACGCATTCACCATCGTCGTCTTCGCCAACCCAGGCACCCCCATCAGCAACGCGTGCCCCCGCGCCAAAATGCAGATCAGCAACTCCTCAATCACCCGCTCCTGCCCAATAATCACCCGCGCCAACTCCCCCCGCAGCCGACCGTAAAGATCCCGCAACTCGTCGATCGCCGCCACATCCCCACCCGCCGGGACCGACGCCGACGCCTTCGATTCAGTCTTCGTGCTCAATGCGCCGCCCAGTGAAGGCGACCCCCCCGCCCCCGGTCAATCCCGGATTTCTCCCCCACCCCACTTCCCCATCACCCGCAACGCCCCCGCAACCACCGTGAACACCACCGGCGTCCACCCAAATACCTCCCCGTCCATCTGCACCTCCATCACCGGATCCGCCACCACCCGCAACCGCCGCCCCGTCCCATACCGCACCTTCGGATGTCCCACATGCCGCCCCTGAAGCAACATCGGGAAACATCGGCACACCTCCAGCCAGCCCAAATCCTCAATCAGCGTCATGTTCAACAACCCATCGTCCCACCGTGCCCCCGGCCCCACCCGCATCATCCCCCCTCCCGCCACTTCCGCATTCGCCGCACACGCCAACATCCACCGCCCACTCAACCGCAACCCATCCCACTCAACCTCCATCCGCGGCGACCGGAACCCCGGTAACGCCCGAAATAACCCCACCGAATAACTCGCCCGCGCCCCCAACCACCGCTTCAACCGCGGCGTCGTCCGCTTCAACAACGCCCCCGCAAACCCCACCGACGCGAACAATAACGCATGCCGCGTCTCCTCCCCACCCTCTCCCAGACAGCGGATCTCAAACGCGTCCATCGCCCGCGCCGCCCGGCGCAGCTTCTCCAGCGTTTCCCCGCTCGGGG
>CAZVRY010000252.1:9773-9997 GCA_964629545.1 uncultured Verrucomicrobiota bacterium
ACGCCCCCACCCCCAACATCCGCGCCGCATCGTTCCCCGTCCCCAACGGTAACACCCCCAACGCCCCAGCCCCCTCCCCCGCCCGGATCAACCCCCCCGCCACCTCGCCCACCGTGCCGTCTCCCCCCGCCGCCACCACCACCTCAAACTCCCTTCCCCGCCCCGCCGCCACCCGCAACGCATCCCCAGGCCCCTCCGAAAATTCCGTCGCCACCACCACCCCC
>CAZVRY010000253.1:0-9991 GCA_964629545.1 uncultured Verrucomicrobiota bacterium
CCCCGCCCCCTCCGCCACCCCCGCCGATGCCGCCGCCGCCAAAGCCCCCGCCCCCGCCGCCGCCGCCGATGCCGCCCCCGGCAAAGCCACCCGACACCTCGACCCGCGGCAGGAGGAACAACCCGCCCCCGCCTTGTCCGCCCGCGCCGCCGCCAAAGCCGCCGCCGCCGCCCCCACCACCACCCGCCCCGCCGCCGGTCCCGGTCTGAATGTCGCCGAAGGGAATCCCGGTGACGCTCTCCAAGCCTTGCTGGAAGGTATTGGGATCGACGCGGAAGGTGCGGGTAAAGAGCTGGGCCGTGTCCTGGGGCTTCTGGGAGATGACCACGGCGTATTCCTCGATGGTGTATTTGATCGGACGATCCGCCACCTTCATGATCGCATCGAGCAGGTCCGCCAAGCGGACATTGCGCAGCTTGGGCAGGAACACCTTGATGTCGGCCATGTTCATCGGCTCCGGCGCCGGGGCGGGGATCAACTGGCCGGTGTTCGGGTCCTGCAAGAAGGCCTGGGCCGCGGTGGCCGCCGCGTTCGGGTTCAGGATGAAGTTGATTCCCTTGGTGCCTTCCTCATCCGGGTCCCGGTTAAAGGCCTGTTCGGTCATGTATTGGAGGACGCTGGGCAGGGGGAGGCCGTCAAAGAGCTCGGTCTCCTGGATGCGGATGCGGTCGAGCTTGGAGTTGATGCGCTGGCGGCCGGGGCCCGTGTAAGTAAGGTTGGTGCCGGCGAAGCTGTTCGGCACCGGCAGGCTCTCACGCAGGATCTTGGGATTCCAGGCCTGTTCGACCGCCACGATGTTGGTGCGGGACATGACCTCGCGTTTGCGGGCTTCCTGGGCGAAACGATACTCGGCGATGATGGTCTTGTAGTAGAAGGCGGCTTGGTTCTCGGGATCCTCGCGAATGGCCTGCTCGAGCTTGGCGTCCGCCTCGTCGAGCTTGCCGGTTTCGATCAGCACTTTCGCGTCGTTGACCAGGATGGAGGTCCGAACCCGCTCGGCGCGCAGCTCGGGCACCCGGGCCATCACTTCCTCGCTGGGCACGCGGCCTTTCTGGGCCTCAATATCCTTATCGAGTTGGACTTTGAATTTCTGGGCGGCCGCATTCTTGGGCTCGACGATGAGCACGCGGGTCACCTGGATGTTGGCTTCCTGGAGGTTGCCATCCTTCTTGGCCTGCTCGGCCAGCTTCATGCGGGTGCTGGTGAGGCCGGCCACGGTCTGCTGACGCTCCTTCTCGATGCCAATCCCAACCTGCTGGACCAGCGCGTAAGAGTCCTCGTAAAGCTTGGCGCCGCCGTAGAGATCGCCCTTCTTGACGGCGGCGGCTGCGTCGGAAAGTTTGAGCCGGAGGGTAATCACGGCCTCTTGCCGCCGGACCGCCTCCTCCTCCGCCGTCTGAGCTGGGGACGGCTGTGCATGGATGGCAACGGAACACATCAGCCCCACGGCGAGGCTGAACAGGGAGACGGCTCTGATCATGGTTTGGGTTCTGATTGGATCCGACAGCATAAAGAGCGCTTTCTACGGGGCAGTGCTTAGGGGACGTGTCGTGCGCTTGGTCGTAGAGAGCGCCGACAATACAACGTTGGATTCTGTAATGGCAACGACATTGTTGGTGTCGCCGGCAAAGACAAGCTTATCGCCCACCCGCTTGCCGTTGAAGCTGAGTTTCTCCGGCTCGTACTTGAGATCCGCCATGTAGCCGGCGACGTCGCGGTAGGGTTGTTCCTTGGTGACCGTGACCAACTTCTTCCCGTCGGTCAGCTCGAGTTTGAAGGCGACCGGGTCGTCCGCGGGACCCTCGACCTCTTTCACGACGAAGAACTCGCACTTGCCGCCGAGGGGGACTGTTCGGGGCGTGCGCCGCTGTTTGGACGGGCTCTTCTCGGCCTCCTGGGTGATCCCGAACTTATACTGAGGATTGTCCGTGCCGCTGAACACACCCTCGTAGGCGATGATCGTGTGGAGGGGGGTGATCTTCGGTACCATCACCGCCCCGGGCCCCAGCTCCGACCCCGTGCGCACCGGAATCAGAGTGCCGTCCGGCCTCTGCATCCACCGGACCGGATTGAACAGGTTGTGCGGGAGCGAGAAGTTGTAGCGGGGCGGCGACTTCTGTCGACTCAGCGCCCCCTGCCCCTTGGTGAGGTCGGTCTCCTCAATGGCCTTGGGATTCTGCGGTGGCGGCGGCGCTTCCTGCGCCAGCCGCTCCTGCTCCTGTGAGATCATACCCGGCAGCAACGCCGCGGCGGCTGCCAATCCGAGCAGAACCGCAACGAGGATGACCTTTTCGTAGTGCTTATTGAGATTCTTGAGGAAGTCCATCCTTCGGCGGGGCGGGTTTTTGGCGTTGAAGCTCTGCGGCGCTCGGAAAGCGGATCGATTCGATCTGCAAGGTCACACGCAGCGGCCGCTCGTCGAGCACGGTACTGAGTCCCGTGCGAGGAGGGGCGGGAGTGATCGTGGCAACGGGCGGGAAGGCACCCACTGGGGCCATGGGCACGCCGGGGGCTTGGCCCGCGCCGGGGGCGCCGCCATAAGGATTGCGCGGACCCAATCCATAGCGAGAGCGCATCGCGGCATCCATCCCGCCGCCCGGGCCATCCTGCTTGCCGCCGTAGCGAGCCCCCGGGCCGCCAGGCCGGTTCAAGCCGTAGCGGGCGGCCAGCGTCGGGTCCATGCCGGGCGGGGCTGCGGGAACCCCCGCCGTGGCCAAGCCATACCGGGCCGCCAAATTCGCATCCATCCCAGGCGGAGCGCCCCCCCCTTCACCCTCGGCCATCATGAGGGGAGAGAGGCTCTTGTCGACCACCACATTCTTGACCACAAAGCAATGAGGCGAGCCGCCCAACCCCTCCAAGACCGCGGCCAGTTCACTGCTGAAACCCTGGAACGTCACCTCGTAGGGCGTGATGATCGCTCCGGTGTCCGGGTCGGTCGTAATCCGTTTGCCCACCAGGTAATCCACCGATCCGAAGGTCTCCTCGTTGGTGGACACCGCGACCCTCCGGATACCCAGGAGCGAATGGACATTGGCCCGATAGAGGACCTCCGTGATCGCCCGGATCTCGGCCAACTGGATCGCCAGCGGCCCCAGACTCTTGGGATCGTATTGCACCAGGTTCAGCTGGGCCTGGAACGTGAACCCGTACTTGCCTCCGAACGCGTCGAGGCTCACCCCATACTTCTCGGCGTCGCGGCGCAAATCCGAAATGGTGTTGTCCAGCAGATTGCGAAAACTGGCGTTATCCAACTCCTCGGGCACCGTCACCGGCGCAAACGCCCGGCGCGAGGCGCCCAGGAAGTCGTCGACTCTTTTCTGGTCGGCCTGCGCGGTCTGGATGTTCTCCTCGTTCGGGTAGGGATTCTTCTGTTGCAGGCCGTTATAGACGTCCATCTCCCCTTGGAGCATGCCGGTAATCTCGGCGTCCTGCTGATATTTCGCGTAGAGGGAGTAGCCCCCGAACCCGAGGAGACCGAGGGCGACGACGCCGACGGCGACCAGGACCAGATTGCGTTTCAGCCAGTCCATAGGAGGGTCAGTATTTGATGGGTTCCTTGAGTTTGAGGGTCATGCCGAAGCCGAAGGTGGTCTCGGCCTCGGTCACACTCTCGATTTGCCCGGTCAGCTTCGTCTCCTTCTCGTCAAAGAACGCGCTGGCCTGCAGCTCCTTCTCCAGCGGATAGATCACCTTGTTATTCGCGGTCGGATCGACTTTGTAGAGGTTAATGGCCCGAAAGTTAATGCTGATCGTCGAGATCTCGTTCGTCGAGACCGCCGCTGCCGGGGTCTCGCTCGGGGGCGGCGGCGGGGCGTCGATCTTGAGCCCATAACGCTTGGCCAGCACCGGATCCATCATCGGCCGGGGGCCTTCGGACATGGGTTCGGCGGCCGCGGAACGAGCGGCGGCCACCGCTCCCTCCGGGGTCACGGGCGCGAACGACTCGATCCACACGCCGCCCTCCACGCCGACCTCCTGCTTGATGGTCGCCTCTGTGCGCAGGAGGGCCTGGCGCACCTCGCTGAGGACATCCGCCCACAAGTAACGCTGTTGCAGCCACCCGGAGGTGCGCTCCGCCTGCTTGCGCAGCTTCGCCAACTTCTCCATCTCCGCCGTCAACTGCTCGTCGTGCCGCTGCAGCGGTTCCTTCATCGTGGTCAGCTCGCTGAGCTTATCCTGCTTGATGCTGATGATCCGTCCCTTGAACCACCCGTAGATGTAGACCACCGCCACCAGGCTCAGGATGGCCGCGATGAAGTAAGGCTTCTTCTGGTTGAGTTCCTGACGCTTGCGCGCGCTCTTGGGCATCAGGTTCATCTCGACCGGGCATTGCGCAAGATTGCGCAACCCGAGCCCCACCACCTCGCCGAAGGCATGCGCCACTTTGGCCAGTTCCTCGACATTGACCGTGGGATCGATCTGCACGCTGCGGAACGGGTTGAAATACTCGACCGGCAGGTTGAGTTTCTCGCCGAAAAACTGGGCGGTGTAGGGCATGACCGAGGCGCCTCCGGCCAGGTAGAGCCGTTGCGGGGCCGATCCCCCTTGCTGGCCTCGGAAGAATTGGATGGTCTGGTTGACCTGGATGTGCAGCCGCGTCAGGACCTGCCGGGCGATCTTCGAGATGGCCGCCTGCTTGGGGTTGTCCGGCTCCTCGTAAGCGCCGCCCAGGCTGACAAAGCCCTCCGCGATCTTGAACTTCTCGGCCTCCGGATAGGGGGTCTTGGACTCCGCCACGAAGTCCTGGGTGATCATGTTCGCGCCGATGCTGATGCTGCGGGAGAAGACCTTGCCCTTGTCGAAGAACAGCACGTTGCTGGTCTTGGCGCCGATGTCCAGCAGCATGCTGCAGCCCTCGACGTCCCCGTAGTTGTAGCGGAAGGCGTTGCACAGGGCCGCCGGCGAAACATCGACGTTCTGCACGCGGAAATTCGAGGCCTCGGCGACCCGGAAGAGCGCCTCGACCAGGTCCGACTTGATCGCCACCAGCAGCACCTCCAATTCCCCGCTCGCGGTGGTCCCGAGGATCTGGTAGTCCCAGGCGACCTCCTCCAGCGGGAACGGGACGTTCTGCTGAGCCTCGTATTGAATGATCTGGGTGACCTTCGAGCTGTCAACGGGAGGCAGTTTGACGAACTTGGAGAAGACATGGAAGCTGGGGGCGCACACGTTGGCCACCTTCGCCCCAAACCCTCGCTCGCTCAGCAACTCCTGCAGCGCCTGCTTCACCACGCGCTCGCGGGCCGCGTCCTGACTCCCCTCCAGCCCCAAGGCGCGGATCCCGAATTGCTTCAACCGGAGTCCCCCGGCCTCGCTCGCCTCGAACTCGGCGAGCTTCAAACTGCCCGCCCCGACGTCGAGGCTGAGAAATGACTTGGATTTCAGCATCAAAGTGTCAGATGGAACTCGCCACGCCCCGCGTCATCGACCACGGCATGGCCGGGAGACATTGGCGAGAAAGCCCGCGTCGATTACTGAAAAACGCCCGCAGGGTCAAATAGAAAACTACCGCTTCTCGACGCAGCTCATGACGCACGCCGTTGACCTAAAACCTTTTGGCCAAAGTAGGCAATCGTTTTTTCCAGTCCCTCCCCCAACGCCACCCGCGGAGCCCACCCCAAAACCCGCCGGGCCCGCGCGATGTCCGGCCGACGCTGCCGGGGATCGTCCTTGGGCAGCGGCCGGAACACCACCCGGCTCCGCGATCCCGTCGCCCGCAAGATCTCCCGCGCAAACTCCAGCATCGTCATCTCCTGCGGATTCCCAATGTTCACCGGCCGCCGCTCGTCGCTCATCATCAGCCGGTAAATCCCCTCGATCAAATCGCTGACGTAACAGAAACTCCGCGTCTGCCGCCCATCCCCAAACACCGTCAGCGGCTTGCCCAGCAGCGCCTGACTCAGAAAGGCCGGCACCACCCGGCCATCCCGCAGCCGCATCCGCGGACCATACGTGTTGAAGATGCGCACGATCCGCGTCTCCACCCCGTGCTCGCGCTGATACGCCACCGTCAGCGCCTCCGCAAACCGCTTGGCCTCGTCATAACAACCCCGCGGCCCAATCGTGTTCACGTTGCCCCAATAGTCCTCTCGCTGCGGATGCACCAGGGGATCCCCGTAGACCTCCGAGGTCGAGGCCAACAGGAACCGCGCGCCCTTGTGCTTGGCCAATCCCAACGCCTTGTGGGTCCCCAACGACCCCACCTTCAACGTCTGAATCGGCAACTCCAGGTAATCGACCGGGCTCGCCGGCGACGCGAAATGCCACACATAATCCACCGGCCCATGCAGGAAGATAAACTCGGTCACATCCTGCTGGATAAAACGGAACCTGGCCTGCCCGGCCAGGTGATCGATGTTGTCCACCGACCCGGTGACCAAGTTGTCGATCACGACCACCCGATGCCCCCGCGTCAACAGCAGGTCCACCAGGTGGGACCCGAGAAAACCTGCCCCGCCCGTCACCACCGAAGTGGGGGGAACCGCCGGCGTCGCGGTTGTTTTCGACCGTTTGCTCATAGGAAAAAACCAGGGGGGAGGGGCACGTTCGCGAGGCTTGAGGCGGGTCAGGCGGTGGCCGGGTCCAAGCCAGGGTGAAACCGGCGGGCCAGCAACCAGCTCCCGGAAGGCGAACTCGGTCCCATCACGAGCCTATCGCGCCCCCGTGCCCATGAACACGACGGGAATCGTCCGCACCAGGATCTTGAGATCCAGCCACAGGGACCAGTTGTCGATATACTCCAAATCCAGCCGGACCCATTCCTTGAAGTCCTTCAGGTTGTTCCGACCGCTGATCTGCCAGAGGCACGTCAGCCCCGGCTTGACGCTCAGGCGCCGTCGATGCGAAAGGTCGTCAAACCTCCGGACCTCGTCCACCGGTAACGGCCGCGGGCCGACCAGGCTCATCTCCCCGCACAACACGTTGATCAATTGGGGCAACTCGTCCACCGAATACCGCCGCATGAACCGCCCGATCGGCGTGATCCGCGGGTCGTTCGCGATCTTAAAGACCGGACCGCTCATCTCGTTCAACGCCTGCAACTCGTGCTTCAGTTGCTCCGCATCGCTCACCATCGAACGGAATTTCAACATGGTGAACGGACGTCCGTTCAACCCGCTCCGCTGCTGCCGGAACAGGATCGGCCCCTTCGAGGTCAGCTTGATCAGGATCGCCATCGCCAGCATCGGAACCCCGGCCAGGCCCAGCAACACGAGCGCGCCCACGAAATCGATGATCTGCTTGGCCACCCCCTGCCAGGAGGCTTCCGGGGCCGAGCGAAACACCAGCATCGGGCGTCCGTAAAAATCGTCGAGGGTCGTCTGGCTGATCAGCGGCTTGAAGAAATCCGCCAGCAGCCACACCTCCACCCCCTCCAATTCGCAGGCCTGAATCGCCTGCTCGATCTCGCCGAAGTAGGTGTGGGTCCCGCTCACGACCACCCCGTTGGCCGACAGGTCGTGCAACATCTCGACCAACTTCCCCACCCGGTTCACGTTCAAGTCCAACTCGCCCACGATCTCAAACTCGTGCCGCCCGTGCTTGGTCAGATCTCCACGCAACCGCTGCGTATCCTGCGGCGTCCCCACCAGGATCAGCCGGCGGCGGAACATCGTCTGACCCATTTGGGTCTCCATCCAGCGCCGCAGCAGTTCCTCCTTCAAAAACACCAACGCGAAACTGACCGGGGCAAACAGGATGATGACCGAACGCGACGACATCTGAAACCGGGTGATAAACACCACGAAAATCAAGAAGCCCGCCATCAACGAACACCCCCAGAACAACTGCCACGCCATCCGTTTCCTCGAACCCAAGGCCGGCCGGCTGTAGAACCCCTGCGTCTGCAAAATGATCGGCGCGAACGGGAAGATCAGGAACAACATCCACACGAACTCCCCAAACTGTGGAATTTCCTCAGTCCCGCCGAGGATCTCGAACCGCAGCACCTCCCGCAGCCAATGCGCCAGCCGGAACGCCACCGTGAAGAGGGCGGCGTCTGCCAACTCGTTGAGCCGAGTCCGAATCCGTTGTTCTGGGCGCAACATGCTCGGCAGGCCATTAACGGAGAAAACCGTTCAGCCGTAAATGAAAATGCGTTCCCCAACGCGCAAACCGCTGGCCCCAAGCGCCCCTCAACGAGCCGCCCCCCCTTCCGCTAACACCGCCCCTTCCGCCTCCGCCCCCGTGACCTGGAACTGCGGCACGCTGGCCCCCACAAACCGCGTCATCCGCTCCAATGCCGCCTCCTCCTGGCCCGGCAAACACACCGCAAAAAATGTCACATACGCCCACCGCTGCAGGGTCCGCGTCCGCATCAGGTCCCGCGCCATCCACCACATCCGCTCCCCGTGGCTGGCCGTGAGCTGGTTCGCCGACACAAACCAATACAAATAGACACCGCGCAGGTTCAATTGCCGCCCGCCGGCCGTCACCGGCTTGCTCGTCGTCATCTTCATCACCGGCACTTCATACGGGGGCTGGGCGTCCACCCGCACGCGGATCACCTCGGAGTCGTCGATCGCAAAGCCCTGGCCCTCCAGGCAATACTGCGGCTTGTGGATGCTCGTGCGGTCGCTGCCCATCAGGACGATGCTCACCTGCATCTCGAACCCGTCGGCCGCCTTGTAAAGCCGCCGCCCGTAAACAGTGTCCCGCGGCAGCCAGTTCAACTCCTGCGACGTCACCGGGAGCAGCGTCGAGGTGTAATCCAAGACCTTCTCCGGCAGGTAAACGCTGTTCGTGGCCACCTTCCGGCCCGTCGGATCGAAGAGGGGTTCGCCCACGACCTTCAGCCCGGGCACCCCGAGCTTCTGCGAGGCCCGCAGGCTCAGCAACGCCCCCGCGCTCACCCCCAGCAACGCCAGGACCGCCGCCAGGATCTTCCACGACGTCCGGTTCATGCCGGTTTCCCTTCCCCCGCCAACGGCGGCGCCGCGCCCGCCGGCTCCCGCAACCACCACCCCAGCCCCATCACCACCACAATCGCAATCAGGAAGGTCACGAACCCTGCCCCGTCGTGAAACTTCATCCCCGCGTCCGGCCCGAAGACCTCCGCCGTGATCAGCACCCCCACGATCCGCACCACGTTCCCAATCAACGCCAGCGGAAAGGCCAGGAACATCATCAACAGCCGCTTCCACCCCGACCGGAAGGTCACGAACCCGTAAATCGTGGTCAGCGCAAACAACGCCGTCAGGCTGCGTATCCCGCTGCACGCCGGCGCCACGTCAAAATGAAACCCCTGCGCCCCAATGATCTGCGTCCCCTCCCGCACCACCTCCACGCCCAGAAACGTCTGACTCAGCCCCACCGAGATGATCGTCACCAGCATGCGCAACGGAAACGTGATCGCCTCCGCCGTGTTCCCCAGCGGCATGCAGAACGCAAACAGGAAGTAAGGAAAAAACACCGCCCGCAGCCACGCCCTCCCCCACGTCAACCCCATCAACCCATACAGCCCAACGAAGAACGCCACAATCGAAAGCCGCGTCTGCTGCACCACAAACCCGGCCAGGTGGAGGACCAATGCCCCCCCAACCACCGCCAACCCGGGCCACCAGGGCGCCTTCCCCACCTCGATCAGCTCCCGCCGCTTCCACCAGCACAAGCCCAACACCACCAGCGGAATGTAACGCCCATGCTCGTCGTCCGGATTCAAATAGGAATAGTCCATCCACACGAACAACGACGGCGTATCCACATAGCCAAACACCGAGTTGCCCAGAAAATGGAAGAACACCAGCCAGGCCGCCCCCATGTAAAAAAACAGCATCTTGTCCGGCACCGACTGCCAAAACTCGGCAAAGTCGCGCCGGAACTCGTCCCATCTGCTCGGAGGCGTGGAGGAATCCGTCATCAAGCCAACAACCGCTGCATCAGACACTCACCCCCCCCTCCCGCTCAATGAAAATCGGCCACCGCCTCCACGGCCGGTCCCCTCTCCATGAACCGGAAAGGCAGAAGGCAGAGTGCAAGAGGCAGAATTCGT
>CAZVRY010000254.1:0-9886 GCA_964629545.1 uncultured Verrucomicrobiota bacterium
AGAGCACTGGCGCACTCCAAGAGCTTCGCCTCAGCTTGGCGGTGACCCGGTCGCGTCAGCGTCGTGGAGTGCGGCGGTGCTCCGCCGCTTTCGATTCGGGCGCGGCACCACGCCGACCGTGGTCAATCAAGGGTGACAGGTTCACCTCCATGGCGCTTTGAACCCCTGAACCGTTGACGTTTCCCCTCTCCCTGTCTCCCTCCCCCCAACCTGAGTCATCGCTGCGCTGTAGACGGTTGGGGGGAGGGTCGGGGTGAGGGGGACCGGTTCATGGCGAGGGTGCCACGGTAGCTGATCCGGATCTCCCGGTCCTGAAACCGCAGAATCTCGGCCAACGACATCGTGTCGCCTTCCACCTCGCCGTCGAGGAGGCCGGCCTCGCGCTTCCGCTCGCCGGCTTCCGAGTTGGCCGTCCCCGTCAGCTTCGAGCCGTCCTGCTGGAAGGTGAACGTGCAGACCTGATGGCCGATCCGCAAATCGAACTCCGACTTCCAAATGCCCGTGACCTAGCGAGGCGTGACCTCAGACCCGCTCCGGCCCCCATGTTCGTGCAACGCGCCTTCGCCGTCTGGACCCCAATCTCCACGCCTCGCTCTGTAGAATCCTTGCCGGCAGGAGGGACGGGACGAGAACTTGACTTGATTTGATCAAGTTCTGGGCGGCAAGGATTCTAGCGAGGCGCGCCTCAGACCAGGAACCCATGCCCCTGCGCGTATCTCCGTCCCCTGTTTGACCCCAGCTCCCGCGCCTCGCTCCGTAGAATCCTTGATCGTAAAACCACCGCACGAAACTTGACTCATTCGCAACAGGTTTGGGAAATCAAGGATTCTAGTGGCGGTGGGGGCCGCCACCGCAGCAGCCGCAGCCTTTGGAGGGGGTCATGCCGCAGGCGGGGGCGGGTTCGGCATCGCCGCCCGAGGAGGCGAAGACGGAGAACTTCTTTTGGAGCCTGGTAGAACCGCAATGGGGGCAGGGTGTTCCTTTCCAATCGGCTGAGCGGACGAGGAGTTCACTATCCTGGCCGCAGCTTTGACAGGCAAACTCGTAGATCGGCATGGGGAGAGGATACGGGGGGGGTGGAGGAAACTCAAGTCTCCGGACCGGGCAGGCACGGCATCGGCGAGGCTATGGGGCGGGGGGGGAGTGGAGGGGGTGGGGTGGGGTGCGGGGTTTACGAGGATGGGGGCAGATGGCGGAGGTGTTGATCGAACCAATCGGCGAGGATTTCGAGGTCGCGGTCGAGGTCTGGCCAGCCGTGGGCCTTGCCTGGGCGCACGACAAGTTTCACATTGACCCGGGCCTCGCGGCACCGTTGGACGAACTGTTCGGCCTGGTAGATGGGAACGAGAGGATCGGCATCTCCATGCACGATGAGGGTGGGCGGGGTGTTGGAGGTGACGAAGTAGATGGGGGAGATTTGGCGGCCCAGGGCGGCTCGCTGCTCGGCATCGAAGCGGGCCGCACCGAAGGCGGGTCCGAAGTCCTTAAGGGTGCCGACGCCCACCGCGTCGTCGCCTGGTTTGCTCCAGTTGAGGTAATCGGTTGGGGGAAAGAAGCAGGCGACGGCTTGGACGGCGCTGCTTTGGCGGTCAACGAGGTCGCGGGCTTCGGGGTCACCGGGGCCGCCTTGGACGCCGAGTTTGAGGGAGAGGTGTCCGCCGGCGCTGGCGCCGAGAATGCCGAGTTTATCGGGATGGGCTCCGAGCGCGGCCGCGTTATGGCGGACCCAGCGGACGGCGCGGTGGATGTCCTGCTCGATTTCCGGGATTTGGAATTTGGGTTGGGAGCCATGGACGGCGGCCACGACGGTGTAGCCCCGTTGGAGGAAGGGGTAGTAGTGTTTGGGGTTGATGGCTTCGCGAGAGGAGAAGAAGCCGCCGCTGACGACGAAGACCAGGGCGCAGCCGTTGGTTTTGGCGGGTTGGAACAGGTCGAGGGTGAGGGCGGTGCCGAACTTGTAGCCGTAGATGACGTCCTGGGTGCGGCGGACGGCTGGGGGGTCGGCCGCGAGCGCGTTGGGCTGGGTGGGGAGGGTTGGGCCGAGGGTAATCAGGAGGCCGAGGGCGAGGACCTGAGCGGAGCGTGGGACAGGGAGGGGGAGGAAGGCGCGAGGGATGGGGGGGTTCATGGGGATGATTGAGCGTGGGGTTGGGTTTTTTTGGGGGGCGCTATCCCGCGGAGGTGCTCATCGAACCAATCGAGGACTCGTTCCAGGTCGTCCCACATTCCGTTCCACCCGTGGGGTTGGCCTTCGCGGGCGATGAGGCGGACGGTGGCGCCCGCGGCGCGGGCTTGGGCGACGAAGGACTCGGACTGCTGGAAGGGGACGATTGGGTCCGCGGTCCCATGGATGAGCAGGGTGGGCGGGAGATTCGACGAGAGGAAGCAGATTGGGGAGATGCGGCGGCCGAGGTCCTGTTGGGCGGCTGGGGTATTGGTGGTGAGGCCAAAGGCGGGTTGGGCGAACGCCATGCTGGCGGCGGCGATCCCGTTTTGGCCGGGGGCGCCCCAGTTGAGGAAATCGGTGGGGGGAAAGAAACTGCCGACGGCGGCGACGGTGCTTGGGTGGCGGTCGACGGGGTCTTGGGCGGAGGGGTCGGCGGGTTTGGCGAGGGCGGCGGTGAGGAGGGCCAGGTGGCCGCCGGCGGCGAGTCCCGTGAGGGCGAGGCGGTCGGCCCGGACCCCATAGTGTTCGGCGTGATGTCGGACGAAGCGGACGGCGCGCTGGATGTCGGCGACCATTTCCTCGATCTGGAATTTGGGTTGGGCGCTGGGGAGGAGGGCGAACACGGTATAGCCGCGTTCGAGGAGGGTGCGGTAATTGGAGGGGCGGATGGCTTCGCGAGCGGACTCCCAGCGGCTGTTGCAGACAACATGGAGGACGCCGTAGCCGTTGGCGGTCTGGGGGCGGAACACATCGAGGGTGAGGCCGACGCCGTATGTGAACCCGTAGAGAACGTCTTGAGTGCGGGTATGGCTTGGGAGGTCTTGGCCGCGGAGGAGGCTAAGTCCGAGGAGGCTGGCGGCCAGGCAGGTGCGGACGAGGGGTTTTGGTTGGGGCGGGACTTGTTTCACGCGGGGGGGAGGGTAGCTTCGAGGCTGCGGTTGATCTGGGCAGGTTATTCGGCGAGGACGGTTCGCTGGGGGTTGAGGCGTTCGACGGCGGGGCGGGTGAGTGGGGCGGGGTGGAGTTTGGCTTCACCCCAGAGGGCGAGAGTGCTGGTGCGGTAGGGACCGTCGGGCCGGTCGCTATGGCCGATGGGGCAGACGGTTTGGGCCTGATCGGGGTCATGGAGGGGGACCCATTGGGTATAGGACTGGCCGGCTTGGGAGACGATGGTTTGGCCATCCACGACCCCGAGGGGGGGCGACTGGAGGTCGCGCGTGCGGTCGAGGGAGCCGAATCCGTCGAGGCTGTCGAACCAGGGGAGGGGTCGCACGGAGCCTGGCGCTGGGGCAGATCGTTCGGGGCGGCGTATGGGGCTGGAGTCGGATTGCTCGTTCCAGGCGTTGGCGAGGACCTGGTCGATAAACTTCCATTCGTGTTCGGAGAAGCGGGCTTGCGGATCGGAGTTGATGCGTTGGGCGGCGTCCTTAAGGAAGCGGGCGAGGCCGGACTCACCGCCGCCGAATTGGAGGGCGAGGGGGGTAGTGACGAAGCGAAAGAATGTGCTGAGGCGGTTGGCGAGGGCGGCGCCGGGTTGGCGGGTGTCGCTGCTGGCGCCGGCTTGAAGCCAGGGTTCGAGGACTTGGAGGGCCTCGCGAGTGGGTTCGGAGAGGTTTCCCTGGCGGGTGTTACGGAGGTGGAGGGCGAGGCGGACGAGTTCGCGGCGGGCTGGGTTTACGGCGTCGAAGTGGATGGCGAGGACGTCTTCGGGGCTGAACTTGCCGGGGTGTTGCTCGAGGCGTTCGCGGAGGCGCCAGGAGCGGATGGTGTCGCCCATGGACCCAGTGCTGAGGCCGAGGGGAAGGGGGTAGAAGGAAGCGACGGGGCGGTGGTTGGCGCTCAGGAGGTAGCCCTGGGAGGGGGTGAGGGTATGGGGCAGGAGATGGGGCGGAAGGAATCCGCGCCAGTCGTCGTCCGGTTGGCGTCCGGGGCCGGCGGCGTTCCCTTGGGGGTCGAGGGCGTGGCGGGAGCGGATTGGGATGGCGCCGAGGATGGAGTAACCGATGTGGCCCTGGGCATCTCCGAACACGCAATTGGCGCTGGGAAAGCCCCAGCCGGCGAGGGCGCGGAAGAAGGACGGCGTGTTGGTGGCGCGGATCATGGCGAAGACCGCTTGGAGGGTGTCGCGATTGGTCTCGCAGAGGGGAACGCGTTTCAGGGCGACCTCGGGTTGGCCGTCCAGGGGGGAGGCGAAACCCCCCCAGAACGGGGCGCGGGGGGGGGGGTTGGGGCGCGCAGTGGGGACGGGTTGCCGGGGCCCCCGGGGGTGCGCCTCCGTGGGGGACGGCGCACGCCGACATGACGGGGCCGAGGTGGGTTTCACGGATTTGGAGGGTGAGGGGTGCGGCGTCCTTGACCCGGATTTGCTCCTCGCGGGTGATCATGGGGCGCCACTGGTCGTTCCAGCGGTAGGCGTCGGGGTGGTCGGGGGAGGTTTCCAGGCGGAAGAGGTCTGCCTGGTCGGCGCCGAGCGCAGTGAGTCCCCAGGCGACGTGGGTATTGAATCCGATGAGCAGACCTGGGCTGCCGGGCACGCCGACGCCGCGGACGTTGAAGGTGCGGCCGACGAGGTGGAATTCCATCCAGAGGGAAGGGTTACGCACGGGGGTTTGGGGATCGCTGACGAGGACCGCGGCGCCGGTGGTGGTGCGGGGACCGCCAACGACCCAGGCGTGGCTGAACTTGGGGGCTTCGGCGGCGGGGTTTTCCGTTGCGGGCGATGGCCCGAGGATTCGCTGGAATTCGCGGACCTGGCGTTGCCACTCTGGGGGGGTATCGCGTTCCTGGACGACGGCGGCGGCATCGTCCTTCCATTGGGGGGAGGGTTCCTGGGGGGCGGGACGGCCCGGTTGAGGGTTGACGCGGTTACGCCATCCGAGGAGGTCGCGGGTGCCGTCGGTGGCAAAGAACTGACTGAGGTGCCACCAACTGAGGAGGCAGTCAGCAGGGGTCCATGGTTCTGGGGTGACGCGGAGTTGGGCGAAGAGTGGGTGGAGGCGGTTTTCGGAGGTCTGGCGGGCGAAGGAGTCGTTGACGCCGTCGCAATAGGCATGGAGGAAGGATTGGGTTTCGGGGTCGAGTTGGGCGGCGATGCGCCGGGCGGCGTGGGTCCAACCCAGGGTGCGCATCATGCGGTCCGAATGGACGGCTCCATCGCGGCGATTGCCCTTGGGGCGGTCGCCGATGATTTCGGCGAGTCGGCCTTGGATGATGCGGAGGCCGTAGGTCATTTGGAAGCCGCGTTCCTCGGCGGTGGCGAAACCGAGTCCGTAGAAGGCGCCCGCGTCGCTCTCGGCGAAAATGTGGGGGATGCCCCAGGGATCGCGGAGGAGCTCGATGGTTCCTGAGGAGGGAGGGGGTGCGGCGTGGAGGAAGGCGTGGAGGCAGGCGAGGAGGGGCAGGAACCGGGCGGCGAGGCGAGACGGCGAGCGTCGAGGCATGGAGGTACTTGTGCGAAGTGGGGCGGGGAATAGCAAGCGGGAATCGGCGGGTGGGGTTCATTCCTGGATTGAACTGGGGTTTGGGTTTGCCCAAGCTCGGCGCATGAATAGCCGGGCGATTGGGCTGGTGCTCTTGGTGGTCGGGAGCGTGTTGGCGGGTTGCGGTCCGCAGCCGGCCACGCCGGCTGGGGGCGGGGGCAGCGCGAAGGATGGCGCGGCTGGGGGCGGGGTAGGTGCGGGGGTGAACCAGGGGCAGCCGAGGCTGCGGAGCATGAAGATCTATTTGGGGCCGAAGGAGCTGGACGCGGAGTTGGCGTTGACGGACGAGCAGCGGATGGCGGGGATGATGTATCGCACGAACATGGGCGAGGGGGAGGGGATGTTATTTGTGTTCCCGGTACCGCACCGGACCGGGTTTTGGATGAAGAACGTGACGGTGCCGTTATCGGCGGCCTACATCGATCCTGAGGGCATGATTCTCGAGATTCACGATTTGCAGCCTGGGAACACCAACCCGGTGGAGGCGGCGTCGAGTCGGATTCAGTATGTATTGGAGACGGCGCAGGGCTGGTTTTTGCGCAACGGGGTGAGCACGGGGGCGGTGATTCGGACGGATCGCGGCTCGCTGGCCGAAACCTTCACGTGGCGGCGTTGAGGTGGCATGCGTGTTGCACTGGCGCAGATCAACCCGACGGTGGGGGACGTTCGTGGGAACGGCGAACGCGTGCGCGAGGCGTATCGTCGTGCCGCGGGGGCGGGGGCGCAGTTGGTGGTGTGTCCGGAGCTGTGTCTGCCGGGCTATCCGCCGCGGGATTTGCTGTGGCGCCGGGGTCTGGTGGATCAGAATCTGGCGGAGTTGGAGCGGTTGGCGGTGGAGACCGGCGATGCGGGGTTGGTGGTGGGGTATGTGGGGCGCAACGAGGCGCGACCGGGCCGCGAGTTGGTGAACGCGGCGGCGTTGCTCCATCGGGGACGGGTCGTGGCTCGGCGCGTCAAGACGCTGCTGCCCACCTACGATGTCTTCGATGAGGACCGTTATTTCGAGCCGGCGCGGGGCAACGAGCCGGTCGAGTTCCTGGGATGTCGGTTGGGCATTACGATTTGCGAGGACATCTGGAACGACGAGGATTTCTGGCCGGCCCGTCGCTACCAGGCCAATCCGCCGGTTGACCTGGCGGAGGCCGGGGCGGAGGTGATCCTGAACCTGTCGGCGTCGCCGTGGTGGCTGGGGAAGGATGCGACGCGGTTGGCCATGCTGCGGAGTTTGGCGCGGAAGACGCGGCGCCCGGTGCTTTTCTGCAACCAGGTTGGGGGCAACGACGAGTTGATCTTCGACGGGGCAAGTCTGGCGTTGGGGGCGGAGGGGCAGTTGCTGGCCAGGGCGCGGCGGTTCGAGGAGGACATGGTGGTGGTGGACACGGAGCAGGGCGCGGGGGTGGCGGAGGTGGCGGACGGCGGGGTGGAGGAGATGCTCTACCGGGCCTTGGTGCTGGGGGTGCGCGACTACCTGCACAAGTGCGGTTTCCGGTCGGCGCTGCTGGGACTGAGCGGAGGGATCGATTCGGCGCTGACCGCCTGTCTGGCGGTGGCAGCGTTAGGGGCGGAGAACGTGCGGGGGGTTTCCTTGCCGTCGCAGTTTTCCTCGCAGCACAGTCTGGACGATGCGCGCGTGCTGGCCGGGCGTTTGGGGATCGCCTATGACGTCATCCCCATCCAGCCAGCTTTCGAGGCGGTCAGGGCGTCGCTCCGGCCCGTGTTTGCCGGGCGGGCCGAGGACACCACGGAGGAGAACATCCAGGCGCGGCTGCGCGGGGTGATGCTGATGGCCCTTTCGAACAAGTTTGGATCCTTGTTGCTGACGACCGGCAACAAGAGCGAGGTGGCGGTGGGTTATTGCACGCTGTATGGGGACATGTGCGGCGGCCTGGCGGTGATCAGCGATCTGCCCAAGGTCATGGTGTATCGCGTGGCCCGCTGGGTCAACCGCGAGCGGGAGATCATCCCGGAGTCCACGCTGCTGAAGGCGCCGTCGGCGGAGTTGCGCCCGAACCAGACCGATCAGGATTCGCTGCCGCCTTACGATCAACTCGATGCGATCCTCGACCTTTACGTGGTGGCGGGGAAAGCCCCCGAGGAGATTGTGGCGGCGGGTTTTGAGGAGTCGCTGGTTCATCGGGTTCTGCGGCTGATTGATGGTGCGGAATACAAGCGCCGGCAGGCGGCGCCGGGGCTGAAGGTGACGACGAAGGCGTTTGGGGTGGGGCGGCGGATCCCGATTGCGCAGCGGTGGCGAGCGGCGGGCGGGGGGGAGTGACCCCCTCCCCCCAACCCAGGCCAGCGAGGCGTTGGCTCAGGTTGGGGAGAGGGAGAAAGGGAGAGGGGAACCGTAAACGGTTCATGGGTTCAATGCGCGATTCTGATCGGAGCGAGGGGGGCCAAAGGCCGGGTGAGGGGCCGTCCGAGTTTCAAAATGGGATTGGCGGGTCTTTTGGGCATTGATCTTGGTCTTGGGAGGGTCAAACATGGTTCCATGATTGCACGTGGTCGATCGGAGGCGCTGTTCGCGGAGGCGCTCAAGTTTATTCCTGGCGGGGTGAATTCGCCGGTGCGCGCCTTTCGGGCGGTGGGGGGGCAGCCGTTTTTTGTGAACAAGGCGGCGGGGTGCCGGGTGTGGACGGTGGATGGGGATTCGCTGATCGACTATGTGGGCACGTGGGGGCCGGCGATTCTGGGCCATGCGCATCCCCGGGTGATCCGGGCGGTGCAGGAGGCGGCGGCGAGCGGGACGAGTTTCGGAATTCCCAATCCGCTGGAGGTGGAGATGGCACGACTGATTGCGCGCCTGGTGCCGAGCGTGGAGAAGGTTCGGATGTGCAATTCGGGGACGGAGGCCTGCATGAGCGCGATCCGGCTGGCTCGAGGATTCACCGGGCGCGACAAGATCATCAAGTTTGACGGGTGTTATCACGGGCACGTGGATTCGCTCCTGGTGAAGGCGGGCTCGGGGGCGTTGACCTTTGGGCATCCGGACAGTGCGGGGGTGCCGGCCGCGTTCACGCAACACACGATCGTGGTGCCGTACAACGACGTCGACGCGGTGCGGGCGGCTTTCGCGGCCAACGCGGGGCAGGTGGCCGGGATCATCCTCGAACCCGTGGCCGGGAATGCGGGACTTTACGTGCCGCGGCCAGGGTGGCTGGAGGAACTGCGCCGGCTGACCACCCGCGAAGGGGCGCTGTTGATTTTTGACGAGGTGATGACGGGTTTTCGGTTGGCGGCCGGGGGCGCCCAGGAGCGTTTTGGGATCACTCCGGATCTATCGTGCTTCGGGAAGATCATCGGGGGCGGATTGCCGGTGGGGGCATTTGGGGGCCGGGCCGAGATCATGGATTGCCTGGCGCCGGTGGGCCCGGTGTATCAGGCGGGCACGCTGAGTGGGAATCCGCTGGCGATGGCGGCGGGAATGGCGAATCTGCTCGAGTTGGAGGCCTCGGGAGCGTGGGGGTTGCTCGAGCAGCGGATCGCGCAGTTGGCGGAGGGGTTGCGGGAGGCGGCTCGGGCGGCGGGGATTCCGGTGACCCTGAACGTGTGCGGCTCGATGTTCTGCGGGTATTTCACGGATCGGCCGGTTTGGAATCTGTCCGATGCGATGACGAGCGATCGCGAGCGGTTCAAGAAGTTTTTTCACGGGATGCTGGCGGAGGGGGTGTACCTGGCGCCTTCGCAATTTGAGGCGGGGTTTCTTTCGACCGCTCACACGCCTGGGGACATTGAGCACACGGTGCGGGCGGCGGCCAGGGTGCTGAAGGTGATATGAGCACGAGCGGTCGGATCATGGGATTGGACCACGGGACGGTGCGGATCGGGGTGGCGGTGAGCGACGAGTTAAGGATGCTGGCGCAGCCGCTGGAGTATATTCCGGCGGAACCGTGGGAGGGGGTGGTCCAGCGCTTGCGGGCGGTGCTGGCCGAACGGCCGTGCGCACTGATCGTGGTGGGTTTGCCGCGGAACATGGATGGGTCGGAGGGCCCGGCGGCGCAAGCGGTCCGGGAGTTCGCGGACCGGTTGGGGGTGGCGTTGGGGGTGCCGATGCGGTTATGGGACGAGCGATGGACGTCGGCGCAGGCGAACCGGCTGCTGATTGCGAGGGGGGTGCGGCGGGAGAAGCGCCGGCAGACGGTGGACGGGATGGCGGCGGCGCTCCTTTTGCAGAGTTTTTTGGATGCCACGGCGGGCGGCTGAAGGGGGCGCGGGCGGGTTGTTCAACTGGGGGGAGCGT
>CAZVRY010000255.1:0-9801 GCA_964629545.1 uncultured Verrucomicrobiota bacterium
GCCTCATTCATGTTCGTCCCGAATTCATGAGGCTTTCCCCGGCTGACGCCACATGAATTCAGGGCGGAGCATGAATTGCCTGTCCTGGAGGCGGCCGTCCCCATTCATGTTCGTCCCGAATTCATGAGGCCCTCCCCCGGCTGACCCCACATGCACCTAAGGACGGGGGCGAGGCGGTTGTCGGGTGAGGAACCGTTTGTGGCTGGGGGTGGGGGGAGCGGAGGGCGGGGTTGGGGGTTGGGGTTGGGGGAGATGAGACAGTTGGTCGGCGCGGGTGACGACGCTGAAGATGAGCCAGAACATGATGCCCGCCTGGGTATTGAAGACGGGGCCGGCGAAGCTTTGGGCGGCGACGGCCAGGCCGAAGGAGAAGGCCACGGTGCCGGCGTAGGCGACTTCGAGGTTGGGAGCGGCCACGGCGAGTCGGTAGAGACGCTGCAAGGCGAGGCCGACCGCCACGCAAGAGCAGAGGAGCAAAGGCCAGCCGCCATCCACCAGCCAGCCCGTCAGTTGGATCTCGACGTGGATGGGATCGACCGTGCGGTCGCCGAGGCCTCGCGAGTAGACGTTCATCATGCCCCAGCGGCCGACACCGGCGCCCAGGGGGTAATCGAAGAGGAGTTCCTCGAGGGTGTATTCGAGGAAGATGCCGCGGTTGCGCTGGAAGCTCTCGACCACGCCCGTCTCGCGGATGCCCATAAAACGGTCGAAGACGGCTTTGCCGCCGACGCTGACGGCCCATCCGAAGGTGGTGGTGACGAGCATGGTGCCGAGACCGGCGAGGGCGGCTGCGCGTTGGAAGTGGCCGCTGCGGACGAGGACCAATCCGGCGACGAGGGTGCCGGCGATCATGACGAGGAAGAGGGAACGGACTTGGCAGATATAGAGGACGAACATCCCGAGGGCGGCGGCGCCGAGGCAGAAGGCGCGTTTGGACCAGGAGAAGCTGGGGCGGGTGGCGAGGATCATGCCGAGGATGCCGGCGATCATGGCGGCGCCGGCGGCCCCGCCGGGCTGATCGCTGAGGCCTGGGGGGCGGATAATACGCTGGCCTTTGGTGCCGATGTAGCTGAGGGATTCGACCCAATACTGGTTCATGGCCAGGCCGACTCGGCTGAACTCGGGCGGCATCCAGCGGTCGGGGAAATAGACTTGGAGGGCACCCACGCCGGCGCTGGCGACGTTGCAGCAGAGCACCACCCAGAAGAAACGATCCAGTGTGTTGGGCTCGCGGACGAGGCGCCACGCCCAGAAGGCAGGGCCGACGATGGCGAGTTGGAAGACGAACTGAGCGACGGCAGAGGCCAACACCGAGTCCGGATGAAGGAAGCCCACCGGGTAGGCGGCGAGGCAGGCGACGAGCCAGGGCCAAGGTCCCGAGCGGTTGGGGCCTGGGAGCGGGGGTGCGGGCGGGTCGGCGGCTCCGCGGCTGGGGAATCGGGGGCGTGCCCGTGCGGACGAGGCCAGGAAGACCCAGCAGGCGAGGCTGGCGACGAAGGGGAGGGCGCGGATGGCGAACCGGAAGGACTGCGCGCCGGGCAGGAAGAGCAAGGCCGGCGACAGGAACTGGAGGATGACGAAGCCCTCGAGCCAGGTCCAGGCCAGGGGGCGAGTGGCGGCGGGGGCGGGTCGGGCCCGGACTGGCTTGGAGGGCATCATGAGTGGATGGCCTCCTGCAACAGGGATTCGTAGGCGTCGAGCATGCGGTCCCGCCCGTAGGCGCGGCTCCGTTCCCGCCCGCGTTCCGCCCACTGCTGTCGCTCGTGGGCGTCGCCGAGGAGGCGTTGCAGGCACGGAAGGAACGTGGGATCCGGGGCCAGACAGCCGTAGCGGCCGTGGGCGGTCACTTCGAGGCTGCCGGGGTTGGGGGTGGCGAGCACGGGGGTGCCGCTGGCCATGGCCTCGACGTAAGGCAGGCCGAAGCCCTCGTAGGAGCTGGGGGAGGCGTAGACCCAGCAGGTGCGGTAGAGGGCGGCCAGACGGTCGGGAGGCAGGCCGGTGTGGTAGGAGACGCCGTCCGTCGGGGGGCCCTGGGGCCCGACGAACTCGAGGGTGGCGTGGGGCCATTGCGGTCGAATGCCTTGTTCGAACCACCGCAGGAGCAGGCGGCCCCGCTTGCGTCCGTCGAGGGTGCCGACGAAGAGAATGGAGGGATGCGGGGAGCGGGCGGCGGGATCGGGATAGAACCGAGCGAGGTCCACGCCATTCGGGATGACGCGTCGCACGAAGGGGTTGGGCTTGCGGGTGTTCTCGCTCACGGCCACGCAGTAACGCTGGGTGAGGCCGGTCAGCAATTCAAGGCCGTAGACCCCAGCCTGGTGAACGAAACGCAGGATCGAGGTGGCCGAGCGGGCCTCTTCCCAGGCGCTGCCGTGCATAATCCGCACCACCGGCCGCCCCAGCAGCGGGAGCAGAATGCTGTCCCCGTGAGCGACGAACACGGCCGCGTCGCTGCGGCGCAGGGTGAGGGCGAGGACGTTGCCCAGGTAGCCCATGACGAGGCGTCGTCCGAGCCACGACTCGGTGAACCGTCGCCACGCCAGCGGGGCCACCCGGTAGCTCGCGCCCGCGGGGGGAGGGTCGTGGGTCCACACCACGACGTGATGTCCCCTGCGGGCGAGGCCCTCCGCCAGATCATGGGCCACCTGTTCGATGCCGCCTCGTTTGATGCCCGGGCGGGGCAGCGAGTAGCTGAACATAGCGATGTTCATGGCGCGGCCGAGTCGAGGAGGAGTTGCTGGATGTCGGCGAGGCGCCGCGCGGGATCGCAGAGCTGGGTGGCCCGGGCGGGGCCAGCGTTCCCGAGTTGGCGTCGTTGGGATGGGGTGTGGACGAGCGCGTCGAGGGCGGCGGCCAGGGCGGGGAGGTCGTGGGGGGGCACGCACACCCCGCACTGGTCGGTGACGATTTCGGCTCCGCCGCCGAGCCGAGTGGTGATGACGGGCAGGCGGGCGTAGAGGGCCTCGATGAAGACGAGGCCGAACGTCTCGGGCGCGAGGTTGGGCTGGCAGAAGACATCGGCTGCGGCCAGGAGCTGGGGAACGTCCTTGCGGGAGCCGAGGAAGCGAGTCCGTTCGAGGAGGCCGGCGGTGGCGGCCTGCTGTCGGAGCGCGTCGAGATAGCGCTGTTCCTGGGGGCGCTGCGGTCCGCCGGCCACCCAGAGCCACACCCGCGGGTCGCGTTGGCGGGCGAGGGCGGCCAGGAGGTGCGCGTGGCCCTTGTAGGGTTCGAGCCGTCCCACCTGGATGACGACGACGGCCTCGGCGGGCGTCTGGAGTTCGGCCCGCACCCGGAGGCGCTGGTCCTCGGGCAGGGGCGGTGGAGCTGGCACGGGACAGTAGACGAGGGCGCGGGGCGTGGCGGGGAACAGGGCGATGGCCGAGGCTTCGCTGAAGCGGCTGTTGTGGACGACCAGGTCCGGCGCCGACCGGCGCGCCAACCGTTCGAGCCAGGGGCGGCCATCGAAGAGGTCATGGACCCAGAAGACCGTGCGGTGCGAGGTGGCGCGAAGGACCGGCCCGAAGAGGGCGAGGGCCCAGGGGGAATGGCAGACGACGACCGCGGGCTGGGTGGCGCGCAGCAATTGACGGAAGTCGCGGCGGGCCTTCCAGAGGGAGGGAGGCCAGCGGAAGCGGGGCGAAGTCAGGAGGTGCGGAACGGTCCCGGCGCGGGTGAGTTCCTGTCGGAAATGTCCCTCGAAGCACACGCTGAACTCCAGGGCCAGGCGCGGGCAGTCGTCGCGATGGCGCCACCACGTGAGCAGGAACGTCTCGACGCCCCCGAACAGATTGCCCGAGTGGGCCTGGAGGACGCGGATCGGCCGCGGGGCCGTGGCGTTCTGACCGCGGGGCGGGACGGTCGGCGGGGTCATGGCGGGACGGGGGTCGGCGGCGCGGCGGCGGCCGGGGGGGGGGCGCCGCGCGCCACCGATGCCAATAAGGCGCGCCAATCAGCGAAGGCGCGGTCGCGGCTGAAGTGGGCGGCGACCATGGCGGCTCCGCGCAAGGCTTGTTGGCGGGCGTCTTCCCGGTGGGCGGCGATCCAGAGCAATTCGCGGGCGACGGCTTCGGGGTCTTGGCGCGGCACCAGGCGGGCGTAGCCGGGCAGGGCCTGGGCCATGCCGCCGACGGCGGTGGCGATCACGGGGCATCCGGCCGCGAGGCCTTCGAGGGTCGAGAGGGCGAGCCCTTCTTCGAGCGACGATTGCACGAGGGCATCGGCCAGGCGGAAGAAGTCCGCCAGATCCTGCATCGGATGCTGGGCCGGTCGCCCGATGACCCAGGCGGTGTGATCCGGGAGTCGGAGCGCCCCGGCCAGGGCAAGGAAATCCCGAAAGCCGCCCCCGAGATTCAACGCGGTCACCTCAAGCCCCGCCTTCCTGGCCAGGTTCGCTCCGACCAAGGCGGTCTCCGGGTCCTTCTCGTGGCTGACGCGGCTGGAGAGGAGGACGAGGAAGGCTTGTTCCGGGAGGCCGTGTTTGCGGCGCAACTCGATTCGCTCGGCGGGCGTGGCCGGACGGAAGAGGTTGAGATCGATGCCGTAGTAATGGCCGGGCACGACCCGTGGGCAGGACCGCAGGGCCACTTCGCGGAGGAAGGGCCCCCAGGCGACGCAGTGGGTGACCAGGCGTCCGTTCACGGCGAGGAGGGCGCGGATGACGGCTTGCCCCAGCCACGCGGCGCCGAGGGTTTGGCCCCGGATTCGCCGGCAGCGGTAGTATTCGACGGCGGGGATGAGGATGTGGGCCAGGACCGGCACGCCGCGGATTCGGCCGGCCACGGAGGCACTGAGGGTGCCGCGGAGCAGTTCCTGGGAGAGGATCACGTCGTAGTGCCGCGCCCGGGCCAGCAGCCAGCGAAAGGACCTGATCTGGTAGGCCAGGCGGTTCCCAGGCAACTCCACCACCCGAACCCGCGCGCCGCTGGCGCGGACCCGGTCGCGCAGTCCGCTGTCGCCGTAGTTCCGCGCGGGGACCAGCAGCGTGAGGTCACAGATGTCGGCGAGGCCGGTGACGAACCGGATATCGGTGTTCCCTTCGACTACGAACAGGAGTCGGATCGAGGGGGTGCCCCCTTGCCTGTCGTCCTCGCCCCCACGCGGTGCGGGGGCGTGGTGGGGGGCGCGGGGGGCGTTGGAGGGAACGTTCATGAGCGTGGCGGTCGGGTGGCGGCGGCCTCCAGACAGGGGAGCAGGGCGTCCATATGCTGGTCGAGGCTGAACCGGTGCGCGACCCGGCGAGCGCCGTCCCCGAGGCGGCGCAGGAGGTCCGGGGAGGCGAGCGCACGCACGATGGCCTCGGCCAGGCCGCGGGCGGTGGGGGGATTCCCTGGGGCGAGCCAGCCATTGAGGCCGTCCTCGAGCCACGCCTGCACGCCGCCGACGGCGAAGGCCACGGAAGGGACCCCGAAGAAACCGGCCTCGAGGCCGACCTGGCCGAAGGGTTCGGGCCAGAGGCTGGGCAGGACGAGGAGATGAGCCTGGCTGAGCAAGCGTTCGCGAGCCGGGGCATCGATCCAGCCGGAGAACGACACCGCGCAACGGGGTTCGCGGGAGGCGAGGGCCGCCGCCTGGGCTTCCCAGGTTCGGCGTTGGGGACCGTCGCCGGCGAAGGTGACCTGGAGCCTACGATCCAATCGTCGGCAGACTTCCGGGAGCGCGGCCAGGAGGACGTGGCCGCCTTTGAGATGGTCCATGCGCCCGAGAAACACCACGTGCGCGGGGGGGTGGATGCGTTCGGGCGGGGCGGGTGGGGAGGAGGGCGGGACCACACAGAAGGGTAGCGCGCGCACCTGCGCGGGTGGGAAGCGATGGCGGAGATACTCCCGGCGCATCCACTCGCTGTGCGTGACGAGGAGGGAACATCCGCGCAAGTTGCGCAAGCGGGTTCCCTGCTCGCGGAACAGCCGCCAGGCGAGGACCGGATTCAGACCGCCGCAACGGCGGGGGTAGAATTGAGCCAGGCAGGGCCACCCGAACACGCGCGGACAAGGCTGGGGTTGCGGGAACGTGCGGGTTTTGAACCCGCTGATGCAGGTTCCATAGTAGTTGTGGATAAACGCGACGGTGGGGGCGCGCTGGAAGACGGCTGCTTCGACGGCGGGATCGTGCGAGACGTGGGCGTAGATCAGATCCGGTCCCCAGGCCCGCAGGCCGTCGAGGGCCCGGGCGAGCCCCATGGCCGCCACGTTCCAGGTCGGCATGCCTTCGAGTCGCGGAAGGCGGAGGCGGTCGGTCGGCGCATCGATTTCGTGGAGCAACGCCAGGTCGAAACCGGGGCGAGCGGCCAGGGCGGGAAGGACGTTCCCGAGGTAAGTTTCGGCGCCCCCAGCCAGGCGGTTAGACCAGTTGAAGACGGCGAGCTTCATGTCCGGAGCGAGTTGGGCGAGCGACTGCGGGCGGGGGCGGGTTCGGGGGATGGGACGGGTTCGGCCGCGGTGTTGGCGTTCGGGTTGGCGGATTCGCTTCGCCGGGCCACGCACCACGTGGTGGCGAGGGTGGCGGCCGTGCCTGCAACCCCGATTGCCCACAGGGCCCACAGGGTGGTTTGCCAGCGTGGCGCGACGGCGCCCAAGGTCGCGGGGGCGAGGTTGAGTCGCCAGAGTGGAGGGTCGACGCCCGGCGGCGGGGGGAGTCCGCGGGCAAGGGCAACGACGTTGTGCACGCGTTGCCCGAGGAGGAAGACGGGTAAACCCTGGGAGTTGGTCTGCCCATGTTCGACCGCGCTGGGCAGGAGCAGCGACAACCCCTGGATCACCCCGGCGCAAACGACCGTCAGCGCCACCACCATGCGGCCCGTCGTCGCCCGGACCCATCCCCCCTGCATGCAGAGAGGCAGGGCGAGCGGGAGCAGGAGGTGGATGGGCGGCAGGGTGAAGCGGTTGCCCCAGGAATCGCCGCCGGCCCACCAGCAGTAGCGAGCGTAGAAAGCGAGGAGGAGCAGCCAACCGAGAGTTCCGCCGCCCAGGACCCATCGGATCGCCCCGGGCAACTGGCGCCATCGCATCACCGCCACCAGAAGCAGCAGGGCGGCCAGGGGATCGTAGAGGAAGAGCGAACGATGTCCGGAGAAGATCGGGCCGAGGAAGCCTTCCCAGAAATCGCCATGAAACGGGAACTGGTCCGGCAGATGGGGATCGATCGCCCGAGCTTCGGCCTCGCGCAGGCTGGCGTAAGTGCCGGTCCAAACGCCGAAGCGTGTCCGGTGGACGATACGTTCGAGGGCGAATCCGGCCAAGAGGATGGGGAGGGCGACGGTGGCGAGATGGCGGGCGCGAACGGATCCGGCGCCGGGCGCGTGGCCGGACCGGTGGCGGTGGAGGGCCAGGCCGAGGCCGGCCGTCCACACGGCCAGATGCTCGCCCAGGGCCGGCAAGCGCACGAGGAGAGCGAACGCCACGGTGGCGCTGGCCGCGCCCAGCCACCTCAGGGAACCCGTTTGCAGCCAGCGCCACAAACAGACCGCGTCGAGGAACAGAAGAGCGACCTGCAGGCTGTTCTCCATGTGGACCTGGGCGAAGCGCAGGAAGGTGGTGGCGAGCAACAAACTGAGCGTTCCGGCCATGCGCTGGGTTGCCCCGAATCCGAGTTGCCCCAGCCACACCCAGACCAGCACGAGGGTCGTGGCGTTGAGCGCGGGGAACGTCAGGGTGGCCACCACCCCGCGTTGCAGTTGCACGCGGGAAACGGTGGCGGGGGCCCACCGCTCGATCCACCCGGCCACCAGGTCGGCGGGAAGCATGATCAGGCTTTGCCCGACCCCGAACGTCGGCTGTACGATCCCCTGGGCGCCGATCGTTCCGAACTCGGGGTAATCACCGGGCTGCACCGGCGGGGCGGTGGTCCAGAGGGATCGGGTGTAGTGGAGCCGTCGGGCGGTGTCGACGTTGCCCGGACCGGGGATCTGGATCGCGAGCACGACCAGGGCGGCCGAGAGCCAGAGCCAGAGGGCCGCCGGCGAGGGTCGGCCAGCTTCGGCCCTGCTCGGGAGGAGGGCCGCTAACGGCGTCATAGGGCTACCCTCCGCATCGGCGCGCGCGTCACCGGGCCGCGTCCTGCTTGCGGAAGACGAGGAGGTGTTGGCGGGGCAGGGTGGCGATGGTTTCCTCCCAGGCGAGGGGCAGCACGGCCATTTCCTTTTTCAGTTGGGCCTCGGTCATCTTGTGCAACGGCTTGATGGGCACGGCGGAGTCCTCGCCCCGATATTCGATGAACGCTACGCGCCCGCCCGGCTTGAGCGACCGGACCGTGGCTTCCATCATTTCGTATGGAAACTCGAACTCGTGGTAGACATCGACCATGAGGACGAGATCAAGGGTTCCGTCCGGGAGCTTGGGGTCTTGGGCGGTGCCCAAGGTGCCCACCACATTGGTCACGCCGCGTGCGCGCAGGCGCCCCGCCATGAGATCGAGCATTTCCTGTTGGATATCCACCGCGTAAACCCGACCGGACGGTCCGACCGCGCGGGCGAGCCGCCACGCGAAGTAGCCGGTGCCCGCCCCAATATCGGCGACTCGCTCGCCCCCCTTGAGGCGAAGGGCGCGGATGGCGTCGTCGGGATGTTCCTCGGCGACGCGCTCCGGACGTTCCAGCCAATCGGCGCCCTGATGTCCCATGACCTGGGCGATTTCGCGGCCGAGGTAGAACTTGCCGATGCCGTCCGGGTCGTGCGGCGTGATGAACTGGTAGCGTTCGGCCGGCTGGGCGGCGGAAGCCACCCGCAGAAGGAGGGCGGCGATCCCAACGAGGAGGGGCAGAGATCTGCGCATCGACATGGGACGAGGGTAGGTCGGGGGCGGTGGGAGCGGAAGCGCAAAGACCCGAAGGCAACCCCCTCACCGCCAAGCCCGGCCTTCAGGTTCGTCCCAAACTCATGAGGCTCGGCGATTGCACGAGGCGCCGTTGGTTCCAGGGTGAAGCGGGGACGCCAGTCGGTGAAGTCCCAAGTCTCGATCAGAGCGGCCACCGTGGCCAAAGGGAGGATCACCGACAGGAAGACCGCGTGGACTCCCTTGAGGGCGGGACGCAAGCCGTGGCGAAACCTCCCCTGCGTGCCAAACCAGACCCCGAGCCCCACCGATAGCACCATGGCGAGGAGTTCAAAGATGCCGTGTGGCGCCAGGAGTGCGATGGTCCCAAGGCGGTCGGCAGGGACGACATGGCCCACGAACGCGCCGACGAAGAGCCCGTTGGCCACCAGGAAAGCCGCGGGGACCAAGCCGAACGTGGCGTAGCCGAGGCGGAGCGCGAGGTAATCCAGAATCGCGTTGTGAAACAGCGTCTTGCCGACCTCCGCCCAGTAACCCCCGACGGTGGCGTTCGCCAGGCTTTGGCGGAAGGATCGGATCCAGTGGGCGAAGGCGTCGTGACCGAAATACCCTACCAACCAGCTCAGGACCAACGCGATGGCGGTGCCCAGCAGGAACCCGCGCGCCTCCCGCAAAGCGCCCCGCATCGTCGTGCAGTCGCGGATCGCTCCGTCCTGATGGACCGGCAGGCTGGGTTCCGGGTTTGGATCTGAGTCTTGCATGGCTGCTTGGCGCACGGAGGCAGGCGGCAAAGGACCCATGGGCCGACGAAGTGTTCTCGCCCGGAGCGGCATGGGTAACAAGGAGGGGCTTATAGCGCTTGGCGCGGAAAAGGGCGAGCCGAAATCCCAGAAGTACTCATGGTGAGGGCGCAACTCCGCTTGTCGCACTTGCCGCTCCTCGAGCAAACCATGCGGCTCCAACGCCACCTCCGGCGCCGGCGCTGAGGCGAAGCTCTTGGAGTGCGCCAGTGCTCTGGCGCTTTGGATTTCGCGCG
>CAZVRY010000256.1:0-8659 GCA_964629545.1 uncultured Verrucomicrobiota bacterium
AGGGGGTCTGGGGTTTGGGTAGGGAGGGAGGGGAAGAGGTGTTGGATATGGCGGAGGAGTGGGGAGGGGTTGAGGGGTTGGCCGTCGCTGTCGGTGGTGGCGAAGGAGAGGGCGAGGTGCTCGCGGGCGCGGGTGCACGCGATGTAACCGTAGAAGCGTTCGTGGGCGATGCGGAGGCGCGGGTGGGTGCCGAGCGAGAGGCCCTGTTGTTCGAGGGTCGCGGTTTCGGCCTCGGTGAGCAGGGTGGGGGTTGGGGGTGGGGCGGGGAAGAGGCCTTCGTTGAGGCCGAGGATGATGGCGAGGCGGAGGTCGGGGTTGCGGGAGCGGTCGATGGCGCCGATCAGGACCTGGTCGAGGGCTGGGGGGGTGACGCCGACGGAGCGGGTGGCCAGGCCGGTTTCGAGGATAGGGAGCCCGTCGGGGAGGGGGAGGGGGTCGTGTTCGAAGGCGAGGGTGAGATTATCGAGCCATTCCTGCATTTGCTGCCAGACGGTGAGGTGGCGGCGGGCTCCGAATTCGGGGTTGGCCGCGGCCCATTGTTGGAGGGTGGCGGGGGCATCGAGGTCGGTCCAAAGCTGGCGGATCGCATGGGCGAGTTGGGCGCCGGTGGTCTGGGGCTGGTTGGTTTGGGGGTGAGGGGAGAGGGCTTGGCGGAAGGCGACGAATGGGGGGATGAGTTCGCGGCGGAGGCGTTCGAGTGGGGGGGCGTCGGGGGTGGGCGGATCGAAGCGGAGGGGTTCGAGCCAGTCGGGGCCGTTCCAACCGCGGGCGAGGGCTTCGTTTTCGAGTTGGTCGATGAGAGAGTCGGACTTATGGACGAGGCCGGACTTGAGGGCGCCGAACCAGTCGTCGTGTTGCCAGTTGAAGGCGGCGAGGCGGAGGGCGGAGCGGGTGAGTTCGGCGAGGGGGTGATGGGCGACGGGTTCGCGTTGGTCGAGGAAGAAGGGGATTTGGAGGCGGGTGAAGGTGCGTCGGAGGGGAACGGCGTGGGTAGGGAGGTGGCGAACGAGGACGGCGGCGTCGCGGTAACGGCCGCCGGCGCGGGCGTGGTTGAGGATGAGGTGGGCGGCGGCGACGGCTTCGGCTTCAGGGTGGCTGGCTTGGATGAGTTGGAGGCCGGTGGGGGGATTGGGGAAGGGCAGGTCGGTGGTCCAATTGGCTTCGAGGTGGGCGAGGGCGGACTGGGGTGGGAAGCGGTTGTGGGGGGGGTGGCGGGTGAGGGATTCGACGACCAGAGTGGTTTGGGGGAGGCTGGCGAGGCGTTGGTGGCAGGCGCGGCAGGTTTGGGCGATGAGAGCCCAGGTGGAGAGCCAGGAGGGAGGGTCGAGAGGCGGGCCCTCGAGGCAGAAGGCGAGGGTGGCGTGGGAGCAGTGGGGGACGAGCGTGGCGAGGAGGTCGAGTTCCTGCGGGGTCATCTCGGCGAAGCCATCGAGCCAGAGGCCGCCGAAGTGGGGTTGGACCGGATCGGGTCGCCAGGCTTGCCGGAGGGTTTCTGCGGCGAGTTCTGGGAGGTGGTCGGCATCCTGGAGTTGATGACGGGCGAGGGCTTGGCGGTAGAGGTCAAGGAGGAGGGAGAGGTCGTGGAGTTTCGCTCGGAGTGGCGGGGGGGTATGGGGGTTTTGGGCGAGTTCGGCGAGTCGGGACGGGCGGACTTGGTGGTGTTGGAGGTCGCGGAGGAGGTTGCTGAGTTCCTGCGCGAAGCCTGGGAGGCGGGCGGTGCGGTGGAGGCGTTGGAGGTCTTGGTGGTGGGCGGCGAGGAGGGCACGCAGGACCATGAGGCGGCCTTCTTCGGAGAGGAGGCGAGGTGGGGAGGCGCGGAAGTGATCGAGGATGAAGTGGGCGAGGCGTTCGAAGGAGAGGATTTGGAGGCGGGCGAAGCCGTGGATGGGGTTGGGGTCAGCGGGTGAATGGTCGAGGAGTTGGCGTTCGAGTTGGTAGGTGGCTTGTTTAGGGCTGAGCAGGAGGAGAGGGGGGCCGAGGGGGTGGGCGGAAAGCTCGGCGCGGATTTCGGCGAGGCACCGGTAAGTCTTGCCGCTGCCGGCCGGTCCGAGCAGGAAGCGGACTTGGGGCATAAGGGGTTAGAGGTCGAAGGTGTGGCCTGGGGTGGGTTGGATGACGCGGATTTTGGGGTAGCGGGCGTGGATTTGTGCTTCGAACCAGAGTCTGGAATCGTTGCTGCCGTGGCCGAGGACGACGGTGTGGGGGGAGACTTCGCCGACGAAGTCGAGGAGTTCATTACGGTTGGCGTGGGCGGTGAGGTCGAACTCCTGGAGGTTGCAGCGGCGGGTGAGTTCGCCTCCGGAGGCGCTGAAGAGGAAGCGTTGGCCGGGTTGGGAGGCTTTGAGCCGGCCGCCGGGGGTATCGGGGTCGGCGTAGCCGACGAAGAAGATGGACTGGCGTTCGTCTTCGATCATGCGGAGGGCGAGGTCATGGGCGGCGGTGTTTTCGCTCATCATGCCGGCGGTGAGGACGAAGATGCGGCCGCCGGAGAGACGGAGTTGTTCGGCTTGGCCTTTTTGGAGGACGACGAGGTTAAGGGCTTCGTGGAGTTGCAGTTGGCTATGCTGGCGGTGGGTGCGGTGGGCTTCGAGGTCGTAGATCTCGGTGAAAACGCGCCCGAGGCCGCCGATGTAGATGGGTTGAGGTTTGAGGCGGCCGGCGTGGGTGAGGAGGGCGAGGAGGGCGAGGATTTCCTGGGTGCGGCCGAGGGCGAAGGTGGGGATCAGGATAGAGGCTTTACGTTTGAGGGTGGAGAGGAGGGTCTCGGTGAGGCGTTCGATTTCCTGTTCGCGGCTGAAGTCGGGGGGAAGTTGGCGGTTGCCGCGGGTGGTCTCGAGGATGAGGACGTCGGCCTTGACGTCCTCGAACCGGGCGCCTTTGAGGATCGTTTGGTCGCGGAAGGAGACATCGCCGGAGTAGAAGAGCGTCTCACGGTGGCCCCGGACCATGATGCCGGCGGAGCCGAGGCAGTGGCCGGCGTCGAGGAATTCGAGGGTGGGCGAGGGGTGGCCGGCGCGGGTTTTGGGGCAGGCGGCCCATTCGACCTCGCGGTTATAGCGGAAGCCCTGGAAAACGGCGGCGATGTCGTCGACTTCGGTGTGGGTGAAGAGGGGGTATTCGCGGATGCCGAGTTCCTCGCGTTGGCGGAGCATGACGTTGACGGAGTTATGGAGGACGCGTTCGATGAGGAAGTAGCTGAGTTCGGGCATGAGGACATGGGCTTGGGGGAAGTGGCGGACGGCGACGGGGAGGGAGCCCACGTGGTCGTGGTGGCAATGGGAGAGGGCGATGGCGTCGAGGGGGGAGTCCTGGATGAGGTGGTAGAGAGGGAGGCTGGCGTGGCCTTCGCGTTTGGGGTGGGTGCCGGCGTCGAGCAGCAAACGGTGTCCGTCGAGTTCGACCAGGTAGGAGCTGGCCCCGATTTCCGTGTCGGGGTTGAGGTTCAGGATCCGCATGAACACGAGTAAGCCACGGGGTGGGGGGGATGACCACGGAAAATCTTTGAACGGATGGGAGGGGAGGTGCGTCTATTAGCGCGTCGTTCTCCGCCGGGTTGGCGATCGCGGGTGCCGTCGGGCCTCAGGTCGGAGGCCTTACCGCCTGGTTGGCGGGTGGGCGGAGAGAAGGTTCCGATTGGTTGTTTGGGTAGGCGGGCATCGGGTGATGCCCGCCGCTTTTTTTGGGCGGGGATGGGTTCGGCACGGGTCAGGGTTTCTGGGGGTTCACGCCGGAGGCCTTGGCTACCAGCCAGGTGGTGGCCAGGGTGACGGCGGTGCCGATGAGGGTAAACCAGGGCCACGCGATGGTGACTTCGGTGCGTTTGCCGTCGACCAGGGTTTCCCAACTGATTTGGCTCACAGCGATCATGGCCAGGAGGGAGGCGACCATGCCGGCGACGACTGGGAAGGCCCGTCCGTGGCGGAACATGAGGACGGCGAGGAGGCCGCCGAGGAGGGCTCCGCTGGTCAGGCCGCGGAGTTTGAAGGCGGCGTTGAGGACGTATTCGACCTCGCGGCTGAGGTAGGCGACGAGGACGAGCACGAGGGCCCAGCCGACGGTGGAGAGTTTGCTGACCTTGAGGAAATGCGATTCGTCCCGGGGTTGGCGGGTCATGGGCTTGTAGAAATCCATGGTGAACACCGAGGCCAGGGAGGTCAGGGCGGAGCTGACCGAGGACATGGCGGCGGAGAGGATGGACACGATGAGGAAGCCGCGCAGGATAGTGGGCACGGCGGTCACCATGAAGATCGGGTAGATGAAGTCGTTCTTCTTGATGCCCGGGCGGCTTTCGGGGATGGGGATGGCCATAGGGGCTTGGAGGTAATAGACGTAGAGGAGGACGCCGACGAGGAGGAATACGGCGAACAGGGGGAGGATCATGATCGCGCTGAGGACGAGCGCTTTGCGTCCGTCGGCGACGCTGCCGCAGGCAAGGACGCGTTGGACGATCAACTGTTCGGCGCCATGGGAGGAGAGGACCACGAAGGTGCCGCCGATGACCCCCATCCAGATGTTGAACGAGTTATTGGGGGCGGCCAGGGAGAAGGTCCCATTGAACCACTGCAATTTGCCCGCCTCCTGGGCCCGGGCCCAGACCTCGGTCCACCCGCCCTCGATGAGGGTGGGAATGAAGGCGATGGTGAAGAGTCCGCCGGCCAGGAAGAGGAGGAATTGCACGGCGTCGGTCCAGATGACTGCCTTCACGCCGCCGATGTAGGTGTAGACCAGGGACAGGATGATGAAGAGCAGGATGGCTCCGAGGATGGGGTCGCCGGTGCCGATGCTGAGGAGATCTGGGCCGAACATGATCTGGATGGGGATGCTGGCGACGTAGACGCGGACACCGGCGGCGAGGGTTTCGCTGACGAGGAACATGCCTCCGGCGGTGCGTCGAGCGGAGATGCCGAAGGCCTCCTGGAGCAGTTGGTAGGGCGAGTAGATTTCGCCTTTGAGGTAGTGGGGCACCATGACGATGGCCAGGAGGATGCGCGCGATGACATAGCCGATGATGATCTGGATGAAGGCGACGTTCCCGCCATACGCCATGGCGGGGACGCTGATGATGGTGAGGGCGCTCGTTTCCGCGGCGACGATGGAGAAGCCGATGCCCCACCAGGGGGTGTTCCTGCTGCCGAGGAAGTAATCGCGCGTGTTCTTCTGGTCTTTGCCGAACCAAAGTCCCAGTCCGATGATGCCGAGCAGATAGAGGACGATGACCGTCCAGTCTGCGGTCTCGAGGAAGCTCGTGTTCATGTGGATGGTTGCGGGGCAGTTGTGCCGGTTAGGGGGCGGACTGGCGAGGACAAAACCGCGGCCGGTCGATGGGGCAGGAGAAGTCTTCGCCAAAGAAAGTTGCCTCCCTTTGGTCCTCCGCCTTATGGTCGCGCCGATGAGTTTTCCTGACCATTTGCTCCTCGCCACCCCGAAGATCCTTCCTCCGCTCGACCCTGGGTTTCGGCCCATCGCCCTGGGCAATCGGCGGTATCGTGCGGCCGTTCAAGGCAGCGACCACCGCACGCCGCTGGCGTTGGCCTTGGAACGGAACGACGGGCGTTGTTCGGTTTACCGCACGGAGGTGATTGCGCCTGGCTGTGGATACGACGAGGTGACGCAGGTTTACGTTGAGCGGCTGGTGAAATTCCTCTTGTGGCAGGTGGGCGGCTGGAAGCTCACGGTGGCCGGGCCTCCGGCGTTGGGGCGCCAACTGGGGGCGATCTACAGTCGGGAGGGGGCCCGCCAGTTTGACGTCCGGCTGATGGAGACCGTGTACGAGCGGCCGTTCGAGGTCGCCGTCTGTGCGTTCGAGGAGGCGCCGGCACCGCGCGAGGGCGCCATCGCGCTGGGGGGGCATCTCGAGGGGTGCCGCATCGGGTTCGATCTCGGGGCGAGCGATTACAAACTCTCTGCGGTCCAGGATGGGAAGGCGGTGTTCACGACGGAGATCCCCTGGGATCCACGCAAGGAACCGGACCCGGCGTTTCATCGGGCCAGGATTCACGAAGGGCTCAAACTGGCGGCCAGCCACCTGCCGCGGGTGGATGCGATTGGGGGCAGTTCGGCGGGAATTTACATCGACAACAAGGTGATGGTGGCGTCGCTGTTTCGGGCGGTCCCGGCGGAGCTTTTCGCGCAGAAGGCGCGGCCCCTCTTCCTGGATTTGCAGCGCGAGTGGGGGGTGCCGCTGGAGGTGGCCAACGACGGCGACGTCACCGCGCTGGCCGCGTCGATGTCCCTGGGCGTGCGTCCTGTGCTTGGCATTGCGATGGGGTCAAGCCAGGCGGCGGGTTACCTTGATCCTCAAGGGCGGATTACTGGTTGGCTGAATGAGTTGGCGTTTGCGCCGGTGGATTACAGTCCGGCGGCGGCCGCGGATGAATGGTCCGGAGATATCGGGTGCGGGGTGCAGTATTTTTCGCAGCAAGCGGTGGTGAAGCTGGCTCCCGCCGCCGGGCTGCCCCTGCCTGCCGGGCACCCGGCCGAGCAGCTCAAGTTCGTCCAGGATCGTCATCGGGACGGGGATGCTCGCGCCGAGGGGATTTTCGAGACCATCGGGGTCTACCTGGGCTACGCCCTTGCGCAGTACGCTGACTTGTACGACTGCGCGCACGTGCTCATCCTCGGGCGGGTCACCTCGGGCCGCGGGGGCGATCTGATCGTGGGGCGGGCTCGCGAGGTGTTGGAGGCCGAGTTCCCGGACGTGGCGCAGCGTCTGGCCATCCATGTTCCCGACGAGAAGAGCAAGCGGGTCGGCCAAGCCGTCGCGGCCGCCAGTCTCCCCGAACTCCCATCCTGACCATGAACCCGTATCTACACCTGGTATCCGAGTACGCCCGACTTGCGCGCGAGGGCAAATCGTGGCCGCTGGGGACATTCCCCCGACTTCCGCGCCCCCAACTGGCGCCGGACGCCCCCACCGTGCTGATCTTCTCGCCGCATCCTGACGATGAAGTCATTATCGGAGCGGTCGCCTTGCGTCTGTTGCGGGAATCGTCGTGGCGGGTGGCCAATGTGGCGGTCACGCAGGGGAGCAGGAAGGACCGGCAGGCGGCCCGTTGGACCGAACTCCAGCGGTGCTGCGATTGCGTGGGTTTCGATCTTATTCAAACGCAACCGGGCGGGCTCGAGCGCATCAACCCGAAGGTGCGTGCCCAGGACCCTGGGCATTGGGACGGATGTGTTCGGGTGATCGCCGGCATCCTCGCCCGGGAGCGGCCGCGCGTCATCCTGTTCCCGCACGATCAGGATTGGAACAGCAGCCACATCGGGACGCATCATTTGGTGGTGGATGCTTTGAGGACCTTGCCGCCCGAGTTCCGGTGTTACACGGTGGAAACGGAGTTTTGGGGGGCGATGACGGATCCCAATCTGATGGTCGAGTCTACGGCGCAGGACGTGGGCGACTTGATCACCGCGCTGACGTATCACGTCGGCGAGGTGCAAAGGAACCCGTATCATCTCTCGCTGCCTGCCTGGATGATCGACAATGTGCGGCGGGGCGGCGAGTTGGTGGGCGGCCAGGGGGGGGCTGCGCCCGATTACGTCTTTGCGACCCTTTACCGGCTGCGGCATTGGAAGGAGGGTCAGTTTCACCGGTGTTACGAGGGGGGCAAGGCGCTGGCGGCGGGCGATCAGCCGGCGGACTTGTTTGCGTGAACGGCCTCAGTCCGGTTAGGGCGGGTCCCCGAACGCGCTGATCAGCCAGGCTCGGGCGAAGGTCCAGTGGCGCTTGGCGGTCGACGGGGAAAGGCCGAGGATCGCGGCGGCCTCCGGGATGCGCAGCCCGACGAAGAACCGCAGTTTGATCAACTCGGCTTTGAGCGGATTTTCGGCGGCCAGACGTTCCAGGACCTCATGGACGCGGAGGAGTCCTTCTGGGCCGGTTGCGCTGGCCAGGTCGAGTCCTTCGAGGGGGACATGCGTCGCGCGGCCCCCCCGTTTGAGGCGGAGTTTGCGGCGGGCTTGCTCGACGAGGATGCGCCGCATGGCCTCGGCGGCGGCGGCGAAGAAGTGGCGGCGGTTCTGCCACGGGTGGTTTTCGGCGGCGGTCCTTCTCCAGCGCCTTCAGCACGGTCCAGTCCAGTTCGCCCCGCATGAGGGGGCCCAGCTTGGCGGGCGGCAACTGGCGCCGCTGGGCGACAGTTCCCAGTTCATCCGCCGTCAGCGTGCTCAGCCGGGTTTCGGCGGTTCCTGTTCTCGGAGGACGCGGCACATGGCCTCGAGCCCCGCGTCGAGCAGGACCTCCTTCAGGAAGGGGGTTCGTCCGGTGAGGAGTTCATAGAGCAGCACCCCCAGGCTGTAGACGTCGCTGCGGGTATCCACGTCCCCGCTGCTGGTCGCAATACTCCGTGATCGGCACCCCTTGGATCAGCTCCATGACGAAGTAGGGACGACCGAGGCCCGTGGTACCCCCATCGAACACGCGCGCGATGTTGGGATGGTCCATCAGGGCGGGGTCGTTCCCGCAGGCGCCCCGCAGGAAGGCGGCCCGCTCTCGCTCGGTAGGGAGCGCCAGGGCCACGCGGAGATCCCATTCCTACGCCTGGCTAGGTTCGATAAGAGGTCGATTGGGCAAGCGGTTTGGGGCCGCGTCTCGCTGGGGATGCGATTCTGGGAGGGGAAGGGGGGGGGGATTTGGGTTTGAGGCTCTGGGGGGAGGACG
>CAZVRY010000256.1:8669-9776 GCA_964629545.1 uncultured Verrucomicrobiota bacterium
CCCCCCCCCCCCCCCCCCCCCCCCCCGCCCCCCGCCCCCCCCCCCCCGGCAGGCCCCCCCGGGGGCCGCACGGCACGATGGCGGGGATGAAGGCGTGCGTCATTTTCAACCCGGCGGCTCGGGGGGCGCGGGCGCGGCGAGTATTGAACGAGGTGCGGGCGTTGGGAGGGGAAGCGGTGTTGCGTCCGACCCACGCGGCGGGGATGGGACGGGTTCTGGCGGCGGCGGCGGTGCAGGAAGGGTTCGAGACGATCGTGGCGGTGGGAGGGGATGGGACGATCAACGAGGTGGTCAACGGTTTGGCGGATGTCCCCGGCGGGCTGGCGGGGTGTCGATTGGGAGTGCTGCCATCGGGCACGGCCAACGTGTTTGCCCGAGAGTTGGGGTTGTCAGGGAACGTGCGGGCGGCCTGGGCGGCGATCCGCGAGGGGCGCGAACGCGTGGTCGATGTCGTGGAGATGGAATTCGTGCGGGCAGGACAAGCGGAGCGGAGGGTGTTTGTCCAATTGGCGGGGGCTGGGTTGGATGCACGGGCCACCGAGGTCGTGAGCTGGGAGCTGAAGAAGCGGGTTGGGTATTTGGCCTATGTGGTGGCTTGTCTGCGGGCGTTGCGCGAGAGGCATCCGAGGATCGAGGTGGCGGGCGTGGAAGGGGGCGTGGAAGGGGAGTTGGTGCTGATGGGGAATGGGGAGCGGTATGGCGGGTCGTTCCGGGTGTTCCCTGGAGCGTCGCTGGCGGACGGGTTGGTGGATGTCTGTGTGTTCCCGCGGGTGGGGTATGGAACGGTGTGGGCCAGCGCCTGGGCGGCCTTGACGGACGGGTGGGGACGGATGAGAGGGGTGCGCCGGTTTCGGAGCGGGTCGTTCGCGCTGCGGGCGGCCAGCCGAGTTCCCTTGGAGTTGGATGGCGAACCGGTGGGAGTACTGCCGGCCACCTGCCGGGTGCTGCCGTCGGTCTTGCGGGTCGTGGGGGGCGGGGGCGGGAGGCGGGGGACGGGGGGCAGTCAGCGGTGAGGTTCATGGGGAGCTTCCACGTCGAACGAACCGACGCGGATGGGGACCATGAACCTGAAATGCGCAAGTGCTTGGAAATCAACGAACGCATGTT
>CAZVRY010000257.1:0-9713 GCA_964629545.1 uncultured Verrucomicrobiota bacterium
CATTGGACAAAACAGAACCTGCCCCCACCCGGCCTCACCGGGTTCCGCCGTTGGAGCGTCGCGCTCGACGCCCTCGCTTGTGTCGCCCTGCTCGGCCTCGCCCACGCCAACGCGTTCCATCGACGTTACCGCGAACGCGAACGCCAAGCCGCCACCCTCAGCACCCGACTCCAAGAAGCCCGGCTCCTCGCCCTCCAGTCCCAACTCCACCCCCACTTCCTCTTCAATTCCCTCAACGGCATCGCCACCTTGCTCCGACGCGACCCCGCCGCCGCCGAAGACATGCTCACTTCCCTCGCTGACCTCCTGCGCATCGCCCTCCACGGCTCCAACCGACAGGAAATCCCCCTGCGCGAAGAACTCGACTTCCTCGACCGCTACCTCGCCCTCCAGCAAATGCGCTTCGCCGACCGCCTCACCGTGTCCCGCCAAATCCCCCCCGAACTCCTCGACTGCCTGGTGCCCGCCCTTCTCCTCCAACCCCTGGTCGAAAACGCCCTCCGCCACGGACTCGAACCCTCGGAGCGACCGGGTCACATCCGCCTCACCGCCGAAGCCCGCCCCCCAGACCTCCACCTCGCCGTCGAGGATAACGGCGTCGGACTCGCCAACCCGCCCTCCGCTCCCTCCCGCCCCGGCCTCGGACTCGCCAATGTCCGCGAACGCCTCCAAGCGCTCTACGGATCCCGAGCCGACCTCCGCCTCGACCCCACGCCCGGCGGCGGCCTCACCGTCCACCTCCGCCTGCCCCTCCACCCCACGCCCCTCCGCCTGCCCTCCCATCTCCCTCCGCGACCATGAGATACCGCACCCTCATCGTCGACGACGAACCCCTCGCCCGCGAACGCGTCCGCACCTTTCTCAAATCCGAGCCCGACCTCGACGTCGTCGCCGAATGCGCGGACGGAATCCAAGCCGTCGAGGCCGTCCAGAAACACCGGCCGCACCTCATGTTTCTGGATGTGCAAATGCCGCGGCTCAACGGCTTCGAAGTCCTCGACGCCCTCGACCCTGCTGTCCGGCCGGTGGTCGTCTTCACCACCGCCCACGATACCCATGCCATCCGCGCCTTCGAGGTCCACGCCCTCGATTACCTGCTGAAACCCTTCAAACAATCCCGCTTCCAGCAAGCCGTCGAACGCGCCCGCGCCCTTCTCCGGCAGAGCCATGTCACCCCCGACCCCAAGATCAACGCCATCCTCGCCCAGACCCGCCCTCCGGGCGGCCCCCGCATCCTCGTCAAATCGCCCGACCGCATCCTCTTCCTCAAACCCACCGAAATCGACCACATCGAGGCGGCCGGCAACTACCTCGTCCTCCATGCCCACGGCGAGCGCCATGTCATCCGCGAGACCATGACCGCGATCGAAAACCGCCTCGCCCCTCACGGATTCATGCGGATCAACCGGTCCACCATCATCAACCTCGCCGGGGTGCGCGAACTCCAACCCCTCGCGGCTGGCGAATTCGCCGTCGTCCTCAAGACCGGCGCCCGCTTCCCCATGACCTGCAACCTCCGCGACCTCCAAACCCGCCTCGACCAAACCTCGTGATCGAAGCAGCCGCTCCATCCGGCGCTCGCGCAAGAACCGGTGGATGGCCGCCCACTTCGGAGCAGCCGCCGCAAACCATTCCAGGGTGCGCTCGAAATCGGGAGCAATCAGACCGGAAAATCATAAATCATAACTCAGAATTCATAATTCAAACCCACCCTCTTCATCCCGTTCCATCCCCCCCTCGTCACATCCCGATGGCGATCGTCTCGCCGACGGCGTATGACCACGAAGAATTTATGAACCGCAAGACCATCATCCTCCTTGCCACCGTGATCGCCGCCCTCTTCCTCACCTGGGTAGGACGTTCCTTCCACGGCGCGCGCCATAACCTCGTCACCCTCGACGTCCGCAATGCCCCCCTCCCCGAGGTCCTCGCCCACCTCGAACGGCAAACCCGTGAACGGATCGTCGCCGACCAACGCCTCGATACCAAAATCACCCTGAGCGTCCGACGCACGCCCCTCCCCGATGTGCTCGACCTGGTCAGCCAACAGGCCGGCGCCGCCTGGACCCAATACCACGCCGTCCATTCCTCCCCGCAAGCGCTCGACCAACTCGTCACCGCCCTCCAACAACGGACCCCGCTCCCCTCCGTCGGCTGGACCAACATCGCCCCCGCCTTCGAAACCCCACCCCTGCCCAGCCCTCAAGACCTCGCGGACGCCCCCCACCCAGGCGGCCGCAGGGTCATCGTCCAAAACTCGGGTCCCGTCATCGTCCGCCGTGGCCCAGGTCCCGACACTCCCTCGGCCCCCGGCGAGCCCGCCCAAACCGTCGACGTCGACGTCCGCGCCGACGGGCCCCCAGGATCTCCCGCCGTTGCCGGCACCGCTCACGCTCGCCCCACCATGCGCATCGTCACCATGTCCCGTGCCCCAGACGGCCAACTCGTCCAGGAATCCTGGACCCCCGAGGTCGTCTCGCTCGATACCCGTCTCCAGTCCAAATGGTCGGGCGATCCCCTCCCCGCCGCCAACGCGGCCATCGCCAAGAACGTCGCCACCGAACTCAAGGCCAAAGCCACCACCCTCTATGTCCTTCGCAAAATGCCCGGCGGATTCTCCATGCCCCCTGGCCTCATGAGCGGGCACCTCGGCCCCGATGCCCTCCGCGACACCCAAACCAGAACCAACGCGGCCGGCGATGTCCTCGCCGGATCCCCAGACTTCGAGTCCATGGTCAAGCGCGCCCAGGCCGAGACCTACACCAAGCTCACCCCCGAACAGCGCGTCCGCCGCGCCCAGGAACGCCAATCCATCACCAACCCCTAACCCTATCCTCCCCATGTCTCATCCCCCCCTGCCTCCCCACCGTCCCCGCCACGCTCTCCCCGGCTTCACCCTGATCGAACTCCTCGTGGTCCTGGCCATCATCGGGCTCCTCGCCGGACTGCTCATGCCCGCCCTCGGCCGCGCCAAAGGCAAAGCCCAAAACACCGTCTGCCTCAACCAACTCCGCCAACTCGGGCTCGCCGCCCGCCTCTATGCGGAAGATCACGACGGCCGCCTCCCCGCCGCCGAACTCCTCCCCACCGTCCCCATCGACCCCAACCAACCTCTCCCACGCATCGCCGACCTCCTCGGACCCTACGCCGGCAAAGCCTCCGACACCAACCACAGCGCCGCCGTCTTCCGCTGCCCCGGCGATCGCGTCGGCCGCTTCACCCAAGAAGGGTCCAGCTACGAGTGGAATATCGAACTCAACGGCCGGCGCATCGACGAAACCCGCGCCACCACCGCCCGCATCGTCAAAGTCGTCGTCGTCGATGACCAACCCGCGCAACGCACCGAAGAGATAAAGGAACTCTCCTTCCCGCCTGCCACCACCCCGCTCCTCCTCGATTACGAGGACTTCCACCCGCGTCCCCCCAAGCCTGGCAAGAACGTCGTCTTCATGGACGGACATGCCGCCGCCTTCGAACTTCCCCCCATACCCTCCGCCCCGTAACCAACCCAGCCCCTTTCGCACCGCCCCAGCCCATGCCAGCGAAGCGCTTTCGCAGGTGGAGGAGCGGGAGAACGGGACAGGGGAAACGCAAGCCCTCCAGAGGGTCAACGCGCGATCCCGATCCGGGAATTCTCTCTCCAACCCCGGGCGATCGCTTTGCTTGAAGGGGTGGGGAAGAAGGTAAAGGGTGAGAGCTGCGGGATGCACCGCGTCCCGGGCGCCCAATTACCGTTGCCTCAGGAGCGGTTTGCCAGGAGAATCCCAGCCATGCACTCTGGACGGCTCCCCCTCCCGCTCCTCGTCCTTCTGCTTGCCCTCCCCCTGGCCGCGGCAACCCCCGCCGTCTCGAACCGCACTCCCAACCCCGATGAGGTCGGCTACCGCCCCGCGCACGGCTCCACGGTGCGCCTCAACCCGCCCTCGTTCATCTGGCTGCACGACAAGGAGGCCACCACCTACGGCATCCAGTGGGCCCGCCAGGATGACTTCTCGAAAGCCGAAGGGACTGACGGACTCCCCTGGAACACCTACACCCACGCCGCTCCCCTCGAAGCCGGCACTTATTACTGGCGCTACCGCTTCGCCACCCAAGACGGCGCCACCTCCACCTGGAGCATCGCCCGACGCGTCGTCGTCCCCCCCAACGCCACCGCCTTCCCCATGCCCACCCCGGCCGAACAAGCCGAACGCATCCCCATCGGCCACCCCAGACTCTTCCTCCGTCCCGATGACCTGCCCCGACTGCGCATGCTTGCCCAGGCCCAGGAAGCCCAGCGGTTCCAACGCCTCAAAGCCGAGGCCGATCGCATCCTCCAAGCCGGCCCTACCCCGGAACCCGAACACCTCGGCTCCGCCCGCGACAAGGATAACGCCGAACTCGTCCAATACTGGTGGCCCAACCGCACCCAAACCGAACGCGCCTGCCAGGAAGCCGAAACCCTCGCCTTCGTCTATCTCCTCACCAACGACCCCCACTACGGCGAAGCCGCCCGACGCTGGGTCCTCCACCTCGCCTCCTGGGACCCCGATGGTCCCACGAACTTCCGCCTCAACTGCGAAGCCGCCAAACCCCTCCTCTTCCGACCCGCCCGCGCCTACGACTGGGCCTGGGACCGCTTCTCAGAAACCGAACGCGTCCGCATCCGGAACATCACCGCCCGCCGCATCCAGGACGCCTGGGAAAGCGGCGAAGTCGGCCGCGGCACCGGCCACCTCAACCGCCCCTTCAACAGCCACGGCAACCGCGTCTGGCACAAAATCGGGGAAGCCGGCATCGCCTTCCTCGGCGAAATCCCCCAAGCCGCCACTTGGCTCGACTACGCCCTCAACAAGTTCTATGCCTGCTACCCCATCTGGGCCGACGACGATGGCGGCTGGCATGAAGGCGTCAGCTACTGGAGCGGCTATCAAGGCAAAGCCGTCTGGTGGCTCCAGGTCGCCCAGTCCGCCCTCGGCATCGACGGTCTCAAGAAACCTTTCTTCGCCCAAATCGGCGACTACCCCCTCTACGTCGCCCCACCCCATTCCCCCAACGCCGGCTTCGGCGACCTTTCGTTCCGACCGCCCTCCCCCAGTGCCGGCGCCTTCATGGAATACCACCTCCGCATGCGCGGCAGCCAACCCGACGGCCAATCCGCCGGCGTCTGGCGTTGGTGGACCGAACAGTGGAACATGCCAGGCCAGAGCGGCATCCTCGGCTTCCTTTACGCCGCCAACCTCCCCCCCCTCCCCACCCCCTCCCCACCCACCAACCTGCCCCCCTCGAAAGTCTTCCGCGGCATCGGCGTCGCCAGCCTCCACACCACCCTCCTCGACGCCCGCGACGACGTCCACTTCCTCTTCAAATCGTCCCCCTTCGGCACCCAAAGCCACGGCCATAACCCACACAACACATTCCAACTGAACGCCTACGGAGACGCCCTCCTCACCACCTGCGGCTACCGCGACCTCCACGGCAGCCGCTTCCACTACGACTACGTCCACAGCACCAAGGCCCACAACGGCGTCCTCGTCAACAACCAAGGCCAAATCAAACACTCCCCTGCCCCCCACGGACGTATCCTCGACGCCCAACTCAACCTCGACTGGGATTACGTCGTCGGCGATGCCACCGATGCCTACGGCGGACGCCTCGCCCGCTACCGCCGCCATGTCGCGTTCGTCAAGAACCCCACCCCCTTCATCGTCCTCTACGACGACCTCCAAGCCAAAGAACCCGCCACCTACCAGTTCATGCTCCACGCCCTCAGCGAGTTCGCCGTCGATCCCGTCGCCCACTCCCTCCGACTGCAAGGCCCCAACGCCGGCCTCCTCGTCCAATACCTCTCCCCCAGCCCACTCGCCTTCCGCCAATGGGACGGCTTCGACCCCCCACCCTCCCGCGATTTCCCCAACCAATGGCACGTCGAAGCCTCCACCGACACACCCCAACGCGACCTCCACCAACTCACCATCATCGTCCCCCACCGCCACGGACAGTCCCCAACCCTCACCGCCACCCGCCTCGAATCCGACTCCGCCCTCGGCGCCCTCGTCACCCTCAACGACCGCTCCTCGATCGTCGCCTTCCGCAAACCCGGCACCACCGGCCCCGCTTCCCTCGAAAACCACTCCTGGACCGGCCCCTTCCTCCTCGCTCCACAAGTCACCCCCCCCAACCCCCTCCCACTCCCCTAAACCCACTCCCTCCTCGAAATCCCCAACCACCCGTGCTCGACCAGCGCGAGCAGGAATCCAAGGTCCTCAACGCCCTCGCCGCCCCTCGCCTCTGGCCGAGCCGCGTTTCCGCCAAAACCCGAAGTTGTCTTAGCACAGGCCCTCAAACCCTCCTCACCTCCTCTCCAGCCCCCACCATCACCACAAACTCCCCCTTCACCGACCGCTGCCCCAACACCACCCGCAAGGCCGCCGCCGTGCCTCTCAAGTATTCCTCAAACCGCTTCGTCATCTCCCGCGCCAACACCACCGGCCGATCCGGCATCACCTCCGCCAACTCCCCCAGCAACCTCTCCACCCGATACGGCGACTCATACAACACCAACGTCCCCGGCACCCCCTTCAACCCCTCCAACCGCCGCCGCCGCTGTCCACTCTTGTGCGGAAGAAAACCCGCAAAGTGAAACTCCTCCGTCCCTAACCCGCTCGCCGTCAACCCCGCCACCAACGCACACGCCCCCGGCACCGCCTCCACCCGTAACCCCGCCCCCACCGCCGCCCGCACCACCCGCTCCCCAGGATCGCTGATCCCCGGCGACCCCGCGTCCGTCACCAACGCCACCGTCTCCCCCCGACCCAACCGCTCCAGGATCTCCTCCCCACGCCGCGCCTCGTTGAAATGATGATAACTCAGCAGCGGCTTCCGCAGCCCCAAATGCCGCAAAAGTAATCCCGTCCGCCGCGTGTCCTCCGCCGCCACCACGTCGCAATCCCGCAACGTCCGCACCGCCCGCCACGTGATGTCCTCCAAATTCCCAATCGGCGTCGCCACCAAATACAACGTCCCCGGCCGCAACGACGGCAAACTCGATTCCATCCCCCAACCCAACCAAATTTCCCCCCGCACGCAAGCCGCAATCCTGCCCCTGCCGCAATCCTGCCCCCGACCCCAAGATTGTCTCTTCCCTCGTGCCCCCTTACCCTCCCCCCATGCTCGCCCATGCCCGCGGTCCCCTCCTCCTCGGAGCCCTCCTCCTCCTCGCCCCCCCAACCCATCCCCAACCCCCCGGCAACTCCCCGTCGCACCCCACCCTACGCCGTGGCCCCACCGACGCCCCGCGGCTGGCCCTCGTCTTCACCGCCCATGAATTCGCCGAAGGCGCCCTCCCCATCCTCGATGCCCTGCTCTCCCGCCAGATCAAAGCCTCCTTCTTCCTCACCGGCGATTTCCTCGAGAACCCCGGCTTCCGCCCCATCATCCAACGCATCGTCCGCGAAGGCCATTACCTCGGACCGCACTCCGACCGCCACCTGCTCTATTGTTCCTGGTCCTCACCCCCGGAACTCCTCGTCACCCGCAGCCAGTTCCACGCCGACCTCGAAGCCAACCTCCACAAGATCGCCCGCCTCGGCCTGCCCCGTCCCCGCTTCTTCCTCCCTCCCTATGAACACGCCAACGCCGACATCGCCCTCTGGACCCAATCCTCAGGCCTCACCTTGGTTAACTACACCCCCGGCACCCGGTCCCACGCCGACTATACCCCCGATGCCGCGCCCAACTTCACCTCCTCCCAGGACATCCTCGACAGCATCCTCCATCACGCCCAAACCAGCCCCCAAGGGCTCAACGGATTCCTCCTCCTCTTCCACCTGGGCGCCGGACCCCACCGCTCCGACCCCTTCGCACCTCGCCTCCCCGAACTCCTAGACTTCCTCCGCCGCCACCACTACGCCCCCGTCCGCATCGACCAACTCCTCCCACCACCGCCCCCTCCCGCCATCCACCTCCGGGCCCACCAAATCGGCTACCGGCCCTCCGACCGAAAACTCGCCGTCGCCCTGGGACAGACCCCCCTTCCTCAGCACTTCCAGGTCCTGGAGGCCCACACCGAACGGGTGGTCCTGCGCGGGACCGCCCGCAACCTGCCCAATGCCGCCTGGGGCTCCTTCAGCCGTCACGCCGAACTCGACTTCTCCCGCCTGCGCCAACCCGGTCGCTACCTCCTCTCCCTCGGCCCTGCCCGCTCGCTCCCCTTCACGGTCGACCCCCAGGCCGGGCGCGAACTCCCCGACCAACTCCTCGAGTTCATGCGCCAACAACGCTGCGGCTATAACCCCTGGCTCGACACCCACTGCCACCCGCTCGACGGCCGCACCGCCTACGGCCCCCTCCCCCACGGCTCCCCCATCGACGTCACCGGCGGATGGCATGACGCCGGCGACCTCCTCAAGTACCACCTCACCTCCGGAAACGCCACCGCTCAACTCCTCCTCGCCTGGCTCCTCTCCAACCCCCAACCCAACCCCCACCCCCTCTTCCCCGACCGCGTCGACGCCGCCGGACACCCCACCCCCAACGGCGTCCCCGACCTCCTCGACGAAGCCCGCTGGGGCCTCGAGTGGCTGCTCAAATTGCACCCCGCCCCAGACCAACTCTACCACCAGGTCGCCGACGACCGCGACCACATCGGCCTGCGCCTCCCCCAAAACGAAATCGCCGACTACGGCTGGGGCCGAGGCGGCGCCCGCGTCGTCTACGCCGCCACCGGCTCACCCCAAGGCCTCGGCCCCTACCAAAGCGTCGCCACCGGCATCGCCAACCTCGCCGGCCGCTACGCCGCCGCCATGGCCCTCGCCTTCCAAACCTGGAACCATCACCCCACCGAACACGCCTTCGCCACCCGCTGCCTGCAGGCCGGACGCGAAGTCTACGAACTCGGCCGCGCCCAACCCGGCTTCCAACAAGGCAACTCCTTCCGCGCCCCCTACCGCTACGAGGAAACCACCTGGGCCGACGACATGGAATGGGGCGCCGCCGAATTGTTCCGCGCCACCGGCGAACCCCGCTACCGGGAAGAAGCCCAACACTACGCCCTCCTCGCCGGCGCCGAGTCCTGGATGGGCCTCGACCGCGCCGCCCATTACCGATTCTACCCCTTCATGAACCTGGGCCACTACCGGCTCCATGACCTCGTCCACCCCGCCTTCCGCCAGCGCCTCGCCGCCTTCTACCAGGAAGGCATCGAACACTGCGTGGCCGCCGCCCGCTCCCACCCCTACGGCATCGGTGTCCCCTCCATCTGGTGCTCTAATAACCTCCTCGTCGCCCTCACCACCCAGTGCCTCCTCTACGAACGCATGACCGGCCACTCCACCTACCGCACCTTCGCCGCCCGGCACCGCGACTGGCTCTTCGGACGCAACCCCTGGGGCACCACCATGTTCACCCAAATCGGCGCCGTCTTCCCCACCCAAGTCCACCTCATGACCACCCACCTCACCGGCCGAACCGTCCGCGGCGGCCTCGTCGATGGCCCCGTCTACGATCACATCTTCCGCTCCCTCCGCGGCGTCTCCATCACCCTGCCCGACCCCCTCGCCCCCTTCCAAGACCCCCGCGCCGTCTACCACGACGATTTCCACGACTACGCCACCAACGAACCCACCATGGACGGCACCGCCTCCGCCATCCTCCTCGCCACCCTCCTGAGCGCCAGCCCCGTGGGGGGGGGGGGGGGGGGGGGGGGGGGGGGGGGGGGGGGGGGGGGGGGGGGG
>CAZVRY010000258.1:0-2917 GCA_964629545.1 uncultured Verrucomicrobiota bacterium
GCACGAAAATGGGGGCCGGAGCGGGTCTGAGGTCACGCCTCGCTAGGATTACGATGGCGAGCACGATTAGGATTAGGATTAGGATTACGATTAGGAGGGGGGAGGGGGGAGGGGGCTTGGGTTAGGCGGGGCGGGTGACTTTGGCCGCGACGTAGCGGGTTTCTGGGAGGATGAACTTCTTGACTTGGACGGTGACGCGTTGGGGGTTGAACTCGTCGAGGACCATTTGGGCGAGGTCGACGGCGAGGGTTTCGATGAGTTTCCAGTGGCAATTCTGGCCGAACTGGCGGACGCGGCGGGCGAGGGCGTCGTAGTCGATGGTTTGGGCCAGGTCGTCGTCGCCAGCGGCGGCGGTCAAGTCGGTGCCCAGTTCGAGGGTGATGAGGAGGCGTTGGGGTTCGGCGCGTTCCTGGTCGGGCACGCCGACCTGGTACCAGACTTCGAGGTCTTTGATCGTGATGGTGTCCATAGTGAGTTCAGGAGGGGGTGGGGGAGGGGGTGCGGGAGGCGACCGCTTCCAACAGGACGCGGGTCGGGCGGTTGAGGGGGAGGGTGGAGGCTTCGTCGAGGGTGACCCAGCGGAAGGCCTCGGCTTCGTCGTTGAGGGTGACGTGGGGGTGGGGGGTGCGGCAGGTGTAGTTGAGGAGGATGAAGTGAGTTTCCCGGTAGAATTCTTCGGAGCGGATGCAGTCTTGGACGAGGACGAAGGCGGGGTCTTCGATGGCGAGGCCGGTTTCCTCGCGGAGTTCGCGGCGGAGGGCGGCTTCGGCGGTTTCGCCCCATTGGATTTTGCCGCCGGGGATACCCCAGAGGTGGGACCATTTGCGGGTGCGGATCATGAGGACGCGGCCGTCGGGGCCTTGGATGAGGCCGCCGACGGTGGGGATGGGGAAAGGCGGGTGTGGGGAGTGGGGTTGTGGGGGCCAGGCGAGGCGGGAGGCGTCGAGGAGGTGGCGGAGTTCGGCGAGGTGTTCGACGACGAGTTCGGGGCGGGCGGCGCGGAGTTGGTCGAGGCGGTTGTAGCCGGTGAGGACGGCGCAGGAGCGCACGCCCCCGTGGTGGGCGGTTTCGATGTCATGCTGCATGTCACCGATGAAGAGGGTTTCCGCGGGGTCGAGGTGGTGGTCGCGGAGGAGTTGGTGGATGCGCTCGCGTTTGTCCCAGACGCCGAGGTAAGGGGCATCGAGGAAGGCGTCGAAGCCAGTGGAGCGGGCTTGGACGGCGAAGTGGTCGGGGTGGACGGTGCTGAGGACGAACGTTTGGAGGTGGTGTTGGCGGCAGAATTCGAGGAACTCGCGGGCGTGGGGGAGTGGGGCGACGGAGTCTTGGACTTGGCGGAAGCGTTGGTGGAACCAGGATTCGAGTTGGGCGGGGGGGACGTGGGGGAGGTGGCGTTCGTAGAAGCGGGTGAAGGGGAGGCAGAATTCGGCGCGGAACTCGTCGAGGCTAAGCGGTTGGAGACCGGCCTGTTGAAAGACGAAGTGGGTGGCTTGCCAGACGGCGGGCAGATCATCGACCAAGGTGCCGGACCAGTCGAAGATGACGTTGCGGATCACGCGTGGGAGTGTAGAGGAGGGGGAGAGCAGTGCAAGCGTGGGCGCGGCGAGTGATGCTTGCCATTGCATTCACTAACCCAGGTGGGTAGAGTCCGGGCATGAAGCCACGCCTGCCGAGCCCTCTCTCCCGCGGGAGGCGGGGATTCACCTTGATCGAGTTGCTGGTGGTGATCGCGATCATTGCCATTCTGGCCTCGCTGCTTTTGCCGAGCCTGGCCAAGGCGAAGGAGAAGGGGAAATCGGCGGTGTGCACGAGCAACCTGCGTCAGATCGCGGTGGGGCAGCGGTTGTATAGTGACGATCACGACGGCCGGTATTGCCACACGTTCCAGGTGCGGGGGGACAACGTGTTTCGGAAGGGGTGGTTCAATTTTCTGCAGCCGTATCAGCAGACGACGAATTTGCTTCTGTGTCCGACGAAGACGCCGAAGTTCAAGGAGTTGGTGGCGCTGTATCCGAGCGACATTCAGGAGAAGGCGGTTTCGAATTTTGCGATGAATTTCCGGTTGGGCGGCTGCGACTGGCCGAGCGTGTGGGATGTGCGGCAGTGGCCGCCCTTGAAGGACACGGCGGTGGTGCGGCCGGCGGTGACGGTGCATGTGACGGATGGGGGGATGCAGCCCCGGAACACGCGGGATCCCAACCTGTGCATCACGCCCAAGTCGCCCGAGAAGCCGGGCTGTTGGATCGTGCATGATCCGGCCAACGATGCGCCCTGCACGGGGTGTGTGACGTCGTCGGGGGATCCGAATTGGGGGGGGCCGCACATACGGCACAATCAGCGCAGCAATGTGCTGTTTGCGGATGGCCATGTGCAGGGGATGCGAGCGCGGGAGTGGTATTATGCGGGGACGCCCTGGTTGAAGCCGGACGTTGGGGGAGTGAGCCAGTGAGAGGCTAATCCGACCAATAGGCGCCGAAGGGTGCGAGGTTGTCCTCGCCCAGCCAGGCAGGGGGTTCTTGGGGGGTGGCGCCGAGGGCGGATTGGGCGCGTTGCCAGAGGCGGGTGCGGACGTAGCGTTGGTGTTCGCGGGGCCAGGGTTGTTGTTGGAGGAGGCGGAGGGTTTCGAGGGGTTGTCCGAGGGTGAGGGCGAGGTCGGCGCGGCGTTCGGTGATTTGGCGGTGGGAGGGGGCGCGGGCGAGGAGGCGTTGGCGGTCTGGGGTGCGATTGAGGATGGCGTAGAGTTCGTCGAGTTCGACGGTGGCGATGGGATCGTGGAGGGGGCCTTGTTGGAGGTGGGGGAGGGCGGCGGCGGGGTTTTGGAGGGCGTGCCAGTGGATGAGTCCGGCGATGCGGTCGGGGCGGGGGGGGTGGGGGTGGCCGAGGGGATGGCGGGCGTGGTGGCGGCGATGGTGCAAGG
>CAZVRY010000258.1:2927-9675 GCA_964629545.1 uncultured Verrucomicrobiota bacterium
GGGGGCGGGGGGCCCCGGGGGGGGCGCCGGGGGGGGGGGGGGGGGGGGGGGGGGGGGGGGGGGCCGAGGGCATGGAGGGCTTCGTGGGGGCGATGGTGGAAGGCGAGCCAGAGGGCGAGGGGTTCGGCGGCGGCGGTTTGGCCGAGGGCGAGGGTTTGGCGGAGTGGCGTTTCGAGGTCGAGGCCGGTGGGGATGGGCGAGAGGGGGAGGGGGCCGCGGTGTTGGCGGAACTGTTCCCATGCGGATTGCCAGGAGGAGTGCTGCCAGCCGAGCCAGGGGTTGGGAGAGGTGGGCAGGGGGCGGGTGGGGAGGCTGAGGGTATCGCAGTCGGCGCGGGAGTGGACGGGGATCCAGAATTCGACGTGGGAGCGGGAGGAGCCAGGGGGGAAGAGGGGTTTCTCGCTTTGGTCGAGGAGGGGGCTGCTTTCGAGTTCGAGGTAAGAGAGGTTGTCGATGGTGGTGGCTTGGCCCCAACTGCGGTGCTGGCCGTGTCCGTAGGTCCAGATTTTTTTGCCTGGGAGGGTTTGGGGGTTGGCGACGTGCATGAGGCCGAAGCCGAGGTCATGGTGGAAGGCGCCGAAGGCGGGGGCGCTGCCTGGTTGCCAGAACAGGGCGGTCATTTCCTGGTGGGAGCGGTCCCAGTTGAGGGCTGGGCCAGGCCACGGGTGTTCTTCGAGGCGGCGGTGGTGGACGAGGACGCGGTGGGGTGGGTGGACGAACTCGGTATCGGGGGTGGAGCGGAGGGCGGCGATGGTCCAGGACATCCAGGGGTGGGGGTGTGGGGTAGGGTTACGGAACGAGGTGCGTTGGACGAGGAAGGGGAGGTCTTCCCAGAGGCCGAGTTCGACCGACCATTCCATGCCGGTGCGGGCTTCGCGTTCGCCGATTTGGACGAAGGCGTACTGGTCCAGCAGGCCGTGGCGGCACCCGACTTCGGAGAGGGAGGTAGGGGAGTGGGCGATGGGGAAATTGAACTCGATGCCGCCGGAGATAAAGCCCCAGATGGGGAGGACGCGGACGGGTTTGACGACGGGGTTGCTGAACAGGATTTCCTGGTCGAGGCGTTTGTCGCGGAGGCTATAGACACGTCCGCCCAGTTCCGGGGCGATCTCGATGCGGAGGTGGTTATTTTCGAGGACGACCATGCGGAAGGTGCGCGGGGCGGGCGTGGGATCGGTGTCCCCGTAGCTCGGGTAGGGGAAGAGGTGTTCGCGATGGTAGAGGAGGGGGAGCGGCGTGAGGGGGAGGGGTCGGTAGAAGGGGAGGGAACGGGTGATGTCGCAGGTGCGGATCATTTAGGGGGAGGGGAGGGGTTCGCGGCGGTAGTGGACCCCGAGGCGGTCGAGGCGTTTCAGGTGGCCGTCCAGGCGTTGGCGGAAGGAGTCCCAGTGGCGGTGGGCGGCGGGGGACCAGGTGACTTCGGCGAGGGCGGCGGCGCGGGGGAAGGCGAAGTATTCGACGTCTTGTGGGGTCCGCATGAACTCGGACCAGAGGTTACCTTGGGCGCCGAGGATGTGGTGGTGGTGGGCGGGGTCGAGGTCGGCGGGGATGGGTTCGAAGGAGTAGACGGTGGGGAGGGGGATGAAGCCGCCGATGGCTTCGGGTTCGGTGGGGCCGCGGGCTTGGGCGTAATCGAGGTAGCAGTGGGAGGTTGGGGACATGATGACGTCATGGCCTTGGCGGGCGGCCTCGAGACCGCCGGCGACGCCGCGCCACGACATGACGGTGGCGCCTGGGGTGAGGCCGCCTTCGAGGATTTCGTCCCATCCGAGGAGGCGTCGGCCGCGGGCGGCCAGGTGGGTTTCGACGCGGTGGTTGAGGTAGGTTTGGAGCTGGGCTTCGCGGTCGAGCCCTTCGGCTCGGAGCCGGGCTTGGCACTTGGGGCATTCCTTCCAGCGATCACGGGGTGCTTCGTCGCCGCCGATGTGGATGAAGGGGCTGGGGAAGAGGTCCATGACTTCGGTTAGGACATCGAGAGCGAAGGCGAGGGCGGCTTCATTGCCGGGGCAAAGGACATCGGGTTCGACGCCCCAGCGGGTGCGGACGGCGAGGGGTTGTCCGCGGCAGGAGAGTTCGGGGTAAGCGGCCAGGGCGGCGAGCATGTGGCCGGGCATTTCGATTTCGGGGACGAGGGTGACGTGGCGGGCTTGGGCGTAGGCGACGAGTTCGCGGAGTTCGGTTTGGGTATAGAAGAACGGGCCGTAGGGTTGGCCGTCTCCCTGGTTGCGGTCGCCGGGCCGTGGGGATTCGGCGCGGCGGGCGCCGATTTCGGTGAGGCGCGGGTACTGGCGGATTTGGATGCGCCAGCCTTGGTCGTCGGTGAGGTGGAGTTGGACGTGGTTGAGTTTGTGGCGGGCGGCGAGGTCGACGAATTTCTTGAGGAAATCGAGCGGCATGAAGTGGCGGGCGACATCGAGGAGGAGGCCGCGGTAGGGGAAGCGGGGTTGGTCGATGATCTCGAGGCAGGGGAGGGGCCAAGGCGGGTTGGTTGCGGGCGGGGAGTGGGCGGCAGGGGGAGGACGGACGGAGTCGATGATTTGGCCGAGGGTGATGCCGGCGTAGAAGAGGCCGGTGGGGGTAGCGGCCCGGAGGAGGATGCGGTTGGGGTCGATGGAGAGGAGATAGCCTTCGGGGCCGACGGTGGGGACGAGCGCGGGTTCGAGAGAGAGGTGGATGTGATCGCGTCGGGGGGTGTCGGTGGCGCGGGTCAAGGGGAGGCGGGTGAGTTGGCGCAGTTGGTGGGTGAGGGTAGTGGCAGCGGATTCGGCGCCGGGGCTGGCGCTGACGAGGGTATCGGGTTGGAGTGGGAACGTGCCTGGGAGGCGTTGGAGTTGGGCGGGTTGGGGGAGGAGGGGGAGGGGTTGGTTTGGGGGGGCTGGGGTGGGCATGGGGGCGTGGGGGTTGGCTTCGAGGACGAGGACTTGGAAGGGGTGGAGGGCGAGGCGGAGCGGTTGGCCGGCGTGGGCGGTCCAGGGCGTTTGGGGGGCGTCATTGGTCCACGGGCTGCGAAGCGTATACGTGGTGGCGGCTCCCGGGGGCAATTCGAAGGCGCCGCCCACGTCCAGGAGGAAGTCGCGGGGGCGGTCGGAGGGGTTGCGGAGCATGAGGATGCCTTTGCGTGGGGCCCAGGAGGCATAGCCGTAGGGCTCGGCGCGGGAGGGGTCGCCGGAGATCCAGTGGGTATCGACCAGGACATCGGCGTGGGCGCGGGACCATTGGGCGGCTTCGGCGAGGAGGCGCCAGTCGTCGTCGGTGAGGCGGCCGGGCTGGATATAGAGTTCTTGGAGGCAGGTGCCGGCGCCGAAGAAGGCGCGGACGTCGTTTTTGAAGCCTGTGGAGTTGAAGGTGGGGTCGCCGGCGGAGCCTTTGCGGGAGTAGGCGACGCCTTGGGTCATGAGGGCGTTGAGGGGGTAGAGGGGGGATTTTTGGACGACGTTGCGGTAGGTTTCCTGGTCGCGGTAGGTGAGCCACTGTTCTTGTTTTGGGCCGGGGCCGGCGTAGCCCATATCGCCGCCTTGGCGCCAGAGGGAATCGGCGAAGCGGAGCCAGAAGGGGGAGGGCCAGGAGCCGGTGGTGAGGTTGATGAAGAGGTGGGGGTCGGCGTGGCGGAGTTCGAGCATGAGTCGGCGCATGGCATCGGTATCGCGGACGTAGTCGGCGCCGCCGGAGGCGTACATGCCGGCGGCGATGCCATCGAATTTGAAGTGGTTGACGCCGTAGCGTTGGATCATGTCGAGGCAGGCTTGTTTAAAGGCGGCGTAGTAGCGTGGGCCGGCGAGGGAGAAGCCGGTGGCGTTGGTTTCGAACCCTTGGGCGGAGCCGAAGCGGAGGCGTTGTTCACGGGGTTCGCCGTAGCCGCCGAAGGGGGAGAGCCAGACGCCGAGGCGGGTTTGGTAGGATTGGCAGGCTTGGGCGAGCGGGGCAAAGCCGCGGGGGAAACCGGCGTGGAACTGCCAAAGCGACTGGGGGTCATCCCAACCGTCGTCGAAGACCATCGCATCCACGGTGACCTGATGGGGGCGGATGAGGTGTTGGCCGACCTGATGGATGGCGTTGAGGCAATTGGTTTCGTTGAGGTGGAAGGGGCTCCAGGCGATGTCGTACCAGGAGTTGTAGTGGAGGAACGGTCGGTAAGGATGGGCGCGCTCGCGTTCGACGTAGTGGAGGAAGGTGCGGCGCATCTGGCCGTCGGGCGCCACCCCGACGACGAAGCTGACCGTGAGGGTTTCGTTGGGTGCGAGGGGGGCGGCGCGGGGGAGGCGGCAGCCCCCGCCGCCCGGCGTGGAGCCTGGATCTGGCGCGTTCCGGGCGTGGGGATCCTCGATACCCAGGAACCAGTTGCCCGTGACGGCCGGCACGCCATCCACGGAGCCCATGGCTTGGGCGAGGGGGAGCGAGTCGGTCAACCATCGGATTTCGTCGAGGGCGGCGTTGGGTTGGAGGGCGGAGAGCGCGAGTTCCTGGCGGAGGTAACGCGAGCCGTCGTGGAGGATGGCGCGCCAGGTGGCCTGCCAGCGGCCGTCTTCGGAACGTAACGGCCATTCGATGACCTTGCCGGGGAGGCGGGCGGCCGCGCGGGAGGCGTTGGGTTGAGGCTCCCAGTTGTAGGTGAAGGGGGGGCGATCGGCGGTCCAGCGGGAGGCAGGGGCGCGGTGGTGATTGGGGCCGAGGATTTCGAACAACTCGCCGCGACCGTCGAGTTGTCGGCCAAGGGTTTCGTCGCGGAGGGAGAGCAGCCGGAGTCCGGTGGGAGCCGTGGTCCAGGAGGCGGTGAGGAGGCGGTTACGGAGGGTGAGGCGTGGGCCGTCGAGGCTGGCGTGGGCGGGGCCCGGGGCTGGGCCTGGGAGGGGGTCGGGGGAGGGAGGCGAGGCGGCCGGTGCGGCGGAGGCGGCGGTCAGGACGGCGAGGTGGGCCAGGCAGAGGGCGGGTCGGCGGAGCAAGGAACGGGTTGCTGGCATGGGGGGAGGATGGATGGTTGGGGAGCGGCTGCCCAGCAAATTGGCTGGTGCGTGGGTGGGGCGGGGCCTATTACTGATCTGTGTATCGATTGGCGTTGGGGTTGGCGTGTGGTGGGTTGCTGGCGCAGGCCGCTCCGGGTCCGTCGGGGCTGCCGGCGCGTGCGCCGGGGGCACTTGGGGGGCGGGCGGTGGCGGAGCAACTCGCGTCGGTGGGAGTGGAGGATCGCGAGCGTCGCCTGCGCGAAGAGGTCTTGGCGGGGAACGTTCCGGAGTTTTGGCGGCGGTTTGTGGAAGTGCCGATGCGGGCGGAGATCGACGGCACCGGGCATGAGGTGGTGGTGGCGGTGTCGCCGGATTACCTGGCGGTGGGCGGGGACGACGACTATTTCGTGGTGCCGCTGACGGCGGGCACGGCTGGGGGATTGGCGGCGAGGCTGGGGTGCGTGTTGCCGACGCGGCGGATGGTGGATGCGATTTACGCGGCGGCGGCGGTTCGGTTGGCGCCGCAGCCGATTGCTCCGAGTGCCGCGATGACGACGGTGCCGGTATTTTGGGCGCATCACGAGGCGGTATGGCGTCAGCGGGCGGCGGTGTTGGGGGAGCATCCGCTGGGGGCATTGGTGGCGGGGCACAAGAAGGACGTGGTGTGGTCGGCGCGTTTACGCGACGCGCCGGGGAATCTGGCGATTTACGGTTGGCACCGGACGAATGGGCTGGCGATTCAGCCGTTGTATCTGGGGCATGCGGCGAGCTGGGTGGATTACAGTCATGGGGTTCGGATGGTGGCGCGTCGTTTGCGGGTGGATGGGGCGCCGGGCACGGTCGAGGGCATATTGGGGGATCCGGTTTGGTGGGGGTTATTGAGTGACGAGGGGTCGATGGTGGTGGGGTGGGGCGGGGTGGGGGTGGGGCTTGGGGAGCGGCAGACGGAGGTGCGTTTGGCCGAGGATGTGCGAGCGGTGGTGGTGGAACCGGCGGAGGTCGAGGTGGCGAAACCGGTTCGGTTGGTCCTCTACGGATTGCCCAATGGGAACACGATCGAACAGACGATGGGGCGTCGGCAGGGGCTATGGGACGACTGGCGTTACGACATCCAGCATGTTGGGGCACAGATACGTTGGTTGCGGGAGAGGGTGCCGTCGGAGGAGTGGGTGGTGGTTTATCTGGAGAGTGGGGGGTTGGCGTGGCCGACGTGGCGCCGGCGGCAGGAGGGCGGGGCGGGGCGGGTGGTGGGGTATGTGCAGGCGCTGAGGGGGCGGTGGGCGGGGCGGGAGGTGCGGGTGGTGCTGACGGGTCACAGTGGGGGGGGGAGTTTCACATTTGCGTATTTGGACGGCGTGGAGCGGATTCCTGACGCGGTGGAGCGGATTGCGTTTTTGGACAGCAATTACGGATACGACGGGGCGCGCGGGCATGGGCGCAAGTTGGGGGAGTGGCTGCAGCGGTCGGATCGGCACATGCTCTCTGTGCTGGCGTATCACGACAGCATGGCGTTGTTGGATGGGAAGCCCTTTGTGAGCGAGGAGGGGGGCACGTGGGGGCGGAGTCGGGCGATGCGGCGTGACTTGGCAGAGTGGATGGCGTTTGAGGAGGAGCACGATGCGGTGTTTCAGCGGCATCGGGCGTTGGGGGGGCGGGTGGTGTTTCTGTTGAAGGAGAACCCCGAGCGGGCGATTCTGCACACGCGCCAGGTGGAGTGGAACGGCCTGATTCACGCCTTGGTGGTGGGGACGCCGTGGGAGGGGTTGGGTTACGTGTATTTTGGGGAGCGGGTGTATGACGGGTGGATT
>CAZVRY010000259.1:0-9642 GCA_964629545.1 uncultured Verrucomicrobiota bacterium
TCATGGTCCCCATGCGCGTCGGTTCGTTCGACTTGGAGGCTCCCCATGAACCGTCCCCCTCTCCCCAACCGATGCCAGCGAAGCGTTTCCTCAGGTTGGGGAGAGGGAGAGAGGGAGAGGGGAGCCATCCCGTGTCTGCCTCCTTATGCACTCATCCCTGGAAGTTCGCGGACGGGGTGACGCAAACACGTCATTGTCGCCTGCGGTCGTGCGCGGCAGAGTGTCCACATCCCAATCAGGGCCTGCCTCCGCCTGTTGCACGGGGGCGGAGGTGGGCGTGGTTGAGGGACCGTAACAACCTCTGACCTTGGCCTAACGCTTGTGAACACCACGATCCCTTGTCCGGCCTCCACCCTCGCTCTGCTGCTCCTCGCTGCCGCCGTCCCCCGGTTGACGGCCGCCACTTATTCCGCCGCGGTGACCCAGGATCAGCCGGTCGTCTACTGGCACTTCGACGAGGCGGACGGCAACGCCATCCAACAGATGCCGGTGGCGGCCTGGCCGCTGGCGGGCGAGAACGACCTGGTGCCGATGGCCGGGGCCGGACGCGTGAGCCACGCCGAGATTGGCAGCGGATTGACCAAACTCGGCAACGCGGCCCACGTGACTGGCGCCAACTTCTTTCAGGCCACCTCCCTGCGCGCCGGCAAGGCGAGCCTGGACGGCGCCTGGGCGGTCGAGTTCTGGGTCCAGGTCCAGGGAGACAACGGCACCGACCGGGCGGATTATCTCCTCAACTTCGGCAACAACGCCCCGGCGCTCATCTACGACTTCAAGCCGGACCAACTCGAGGTCTTTGCCGGCTCCCGCTCCGACGGCGGGCCCGTGTTCAACGATCAGGCCTGGCATCATGTCCTCTGGGTCTACTACGGGGACGGATTCGACGGCGTGGCCGATCGCGTCGATGCCTACTTCGATGGCGTGCTCTATCAGGCCATCGGCAACTTCTTCACCAAACGCCTGACCCCGACCAGCGTGGTCGTGGGCGCGGCCTTGGCGAACGGAGCGAACGGATTCGAAGGCCGCTTGGACGAGGTCGCCGTTTACGACCTCAGCCACTTGCCGGACGAAGCCGCGGTGGCGGCGAAGGCGGCGCAGATGGCCACCGACCATCAGGGGGCCGCCCAGGGCGCCGGGGGGGCCAGCTATGCCAGCGTCGTCCTGGCCGATCAGCCGTTTCTCTACTGGAATTTCGACGAGGCGGAGGGCAACGCGCTGCAGTTGGCGCCTGTCACCCTGCCCGCTCCCGACAACACCCGCAACGACCTCCTCCCCCAAGGCAACGCCTTGCGCATCAGCCACCAGGCCGCCGCCAGCGGGCTCCAACTGGGCAACGCCATTGACCTGGATGGCCTCAGCTCGTTCCAGATCGTCGGCGGACTGGATGTCGGCGGAGCCGGTTTCGTCGGCCCGTGGGCGGTCGAGTTGTGGTTCCAATTCCAGGCCGATCAGGCCAACCGCTACCTGCTCAACATGGGGCGCGGCGGCTATTACAACAGCCCCGCTCTCATCTACGGCTACTTCGGCCCCCTGCTCGAGGTCTTCGGCAACGGCCGCTCGGGCACCCATGGCGTCGCCGTCGCCGACCGCAACTGGCATCACCTCATCGTCGTGAACTACAACACCGCCCCAGGCGCCGTCGACCCGGGCGCCAACGTCAACCGCATCGACTTCATCCTCGATAACGTGCAATACAAGAACGTCGGCGGCGGGTTCAACCAGCCGGTGGACTTCGGCGACTGGCTCATGTTCGGGACCGCCACCCGGGACCATAGCGGCGGCATGATCGGGCGGTTGGACGAACTCGCCATCTATAAACTCCACGGGTTTGCGACGGAGGAGGCCGTCGAAGCCAAAGCCCTGGCTATGGCGGCCTCCCACTACGCCGCCGCCTTCGGCAGTTCCTCGGTCGGCACCATCACCATTACCCAACACCCGGCCGATGCCGCGGGCGACGTCGGCGGCGCCGCCACCTTCAGCGTGGCGGCCACGGTCACCGGCACCAGCGATCCGCTGACCTACCAATGGCAGCGCAACGGGGTCAACCTCGACGGCGCCACCGGCCCCACCTACACGATCCCCAGCCTCTCCCTCTACGACGTGGGCACCCACACCTACCGGGTGCGCGTCTCCGCCGGGGCGGCCTTCAAGTTCAGCAACCCGGCCACCCTCACCGTGGCGGAACCGGCTCCCGGGCCCGCCACCCCCTACTCGATGGCGGTGAAGCAAGACCAGCCCCTCCTGTATTGGGGCTTCGACGAGATGACCGGCCCCGCGGTCCAGCAGATGCCCGTCGGGGTGGTGCCGGTGACGACGGAGAACGATCTGATCCCGATGGGGGCCTGGCGGGTGAGCCACGAGGAGATCGGCAGCGGGTTGCCCCGGCTGGGGCGGACGGCAGAGTTCGACGGCAACACCTTCTTCCAAGTGGACACCCTCCGCAGCGGCCAGCCGTCGCTCCCGGGCCCGTGGGCGGTCGAGTTCTGGATGCAGGCCCTGGGCGACAACAGCGGGGAGCGGCAGGATTACCTGCTGAACTTCGGGCCCGGGGGAGGCGACAACTCGCCCGCCTTCATCTACGACTACAAGCCGGATCAGTTGGAGATCTTCGCCGGATCGCGCACGGACGGCGGCCCGACGTTCAACGATAGCCAGTGGCACCACGTGCTGTGGGTCTTCTACGGAGACGGCAGCGTCGGCGTGGCCAACAAGGTCGAGGTCTTCTTCGATGGCACCAGGTCCGGCAACGTCCGCAATACCTTCACCAAGCCGCTCAGCCTGAGCTCACGCCTGCTCGTCGGCGCCGCATTGACAGCCGGACAAAACGGGTTCGAGGGGCGGATCGACGAAGTGGCCATCTACGACCTCAGCGGGCTGGCCGACGAGGCGGCCGTTTCCGCCAAGGTGGCCGGCCTGGCCGAGTCCCACCGCACCGCGGCCATGACCAGCAGCGGCCCAACTTACGCGAGCGTCGTGTTGGCGGACGGGCCGCTTCTGTATTGGAACTTCGACGAGGCGGACGGCCATGCCCTGCAACAGGCGCCGATTCAGTTGCCGGCGCCGGTTGCGGCCAGGAACAACCTGCTGCCCGCGGCCGCGGGCCGGGTCCAGCACGGTGCGGTGGGCAGCGGGCTTTACCTGGGGAATGCGGCCGATTTCGACGGCAAGTCCTATTTCCAGGCGGCCCAACTCGATGTGGGCTTGCCCCAGGTGGCGGCCCCCTGGGCGGTGGAGTTCTGGATGCAGGTGCGGGGTGCGAACCCCCCCGATCTGCAGCGCCAACAGTACCTCGTTCATTTCGGCAACAACGCCCCCGCCTTCCTCTACGACTTCAAACCCGATCAACTCGAAATGTACGCCGGCGTGCGCACCGACAACGGCCCCATCGTCAGCGACGAGACCTGGCATCATGTCATGTGGGTGTTCTACGGCGATGGCAGCGCGGGGGTGGCTGACCGGGCCGATGCCTTCCTGGACGGCAACCAGGTGGCCTATGTGCGGAGCGACTTCAGCCGGGCAATCCACCTCGGGAGCAGCCTCCTGGTGGGCGCCGCCATCCCAGGCTATAACGGCTTCCACGGCCGCCTGGATGAACTGGCGCTTTACGACCTGTCCGGGCTCGCCGACGAGGCGGCGGTGGCCGCCCGGGTCGAACAGATGGTCGCCAACCATCGCCTGGCCGCCACCCGGGCGCCCGTCCAACCGCCCACCCTCCACTACAGCCGCGCCGGAAACCAACTGACCCTCAGTTGGACGGGAACCGGGTTCGTCCTCGAGGCCTCGCCCGAACTCAAGGCCGGCGGCTCCTGGACCGCGGTGAGCGGCGGCGGAACCAGCCCGGTCGTCGTGACGATCCCGGCCACCGGGAACCACTACTATCGACTGCACAAGCCCTAGGCAAAGACGGAGGAGCCGTACCCTAATCCCGTCTCCCACCGTTCTTGCTCTTGCTCTTACTCTTGCTCTTGCGCTCCTTATTGATGAGTGCATAAGTAGACAGACACGGGATGGCTCCCCTCTCCCTATCTCCCTCTCCCCAACCCCTCTCCATCGCTTCGCCTTCAAGGGTTGGGGAGAGGGATGGGGTGTATGCTTACTTCTGCACTGATGAATAGAATCCTGGATCCTGAGCCAACGGCATCAAACTTGACCTGTCCACCACGAGTTACGGGTTTCGAGGACTCCAGATGAACCACCGAAGCGCAGCGGATCAGGCCCGGAGGGGGAGGAAGGCCCAGGCGGGCTTCACCCTCATCGAGTTGCTCGTCGTCATCGCGATCATCGCGATCCTCGCTTCCATGCTGCTGCCAGCCCTCGGCAAGGCCAAGGCGAAGGCCTGGCAGGCGAACTGTTCGAGCAACCTGCGCCAGATGGGGCTCGCGTTCGGGTTCTACGCCACCGATAACAACGACCTCTTCCCCAACTACACGGGAATCAAGTCGGATGGGAGCCTGGCCGACCCGACGAGCGCGGCCGATCGGCACCTGTTATGGTTCGAGCAATTGCGCCGGCTCGTCGTGCAAGGAGATCGGTCGGTGACCAACTTCCCCGTCTGGGATTGTCCGGCGGCGCGGGCGGTCATCGCCAAGTACGGCCGCCAGCGCCGCCTCACCTACTCCGGCGATCTGCTCAGCTACGGCTACAACTACTCGAACCTCGGAAACGACTTCAAGGGCGCCTACGGCGTGCGGATGCGCGTGAGCCAGGCCAGCGTGCAGGCCCCCTCGGAAACCATCGTGGTGGCCGATAGCCTGTCCGATCGCGAACTGGCCCGGCGACAGAACAGCCTCTTCTACGAAGGCGTGCTCTGGGGGTCGGTCATCGCGCCGAAAGACTACTTCGACGGCCAAACGGGTTACACGATCGCCGACCAGCATAGCCGGCGCGGCAATGTGCTGTTTGCCGACACCAGCGTCCGGGCCGTCTTGTCCACCAACCTCAACCGCCAGATCCGCTCCGGAGCGCGAGCCACCCCCGAATACTGGTGGGATGGCGATGGCCTGAAACGGTCCGACCGCGATCCCGGTTACAGAGACTAGCGAGGCGTGACCTCAGACCCGCTCCGGCCCCCGTTTTTCAGTTCCTTTCCGTCCAGTGAATACGCGGAAGAAGTCACGACTCGGGTGGGGGCGGGCCCGCGCCGGTCTGGCGGCCATCGTGCTGACGGCCCTGGCCTGGTGCGCCCTGCGCCCGGTTGCGCACGCGGCAGGCCTGGTGTTCGCGTGTTCCCCCGACAACGATCTCCTGCGCGTGGTCAGGGAGGTCGGGATGAAACCGCAGCGGTTCGACACGCCTGAGCAGGCGGTGGCGGCCGCGGGGCAGGGCGACGGGTTGCTCGTGCTGGCGGATGGCTACCCGGAGCGGCCGACGGTCGTGGACCAGGCCGTCCTGGCCAGAGCGGCGGAGAAACGCCTGCGGCTCTACCTCGAGTACCCAGCGGGACTGCCGGGGACCACCATCGGCCGCCCAAAACTCGACCGGCTGGTGCGCGGAGTCGTCACTTCCGAGATTTTCGGTCCCGAGCTCGAGCCCCTGCGCATCGTCGGCGTCAACGGGTGCAGCTACTTGCCGATGACCGCGGACCGGCCGCATTTGGTCTTGGCGAAGGTGGCGGGGGTGGACACGGCGGTCTTTGGGCTGAAGGAGACGCCGTTCGATCCGTTATTATTCGAGCGGGAAGGGGGCCGGGTGATGGTGGCAACGACCAAGTTGAGCGGGTTCGTCACCGGCCGTTTCCTGCCCGAGGAGGCATGGCGGGCGATTTGGCGCACGGTTCTGCGCCACGTGCAGCCGGGGGTGGAGGTTCCGCCCCTGCGCTGGACCCCGACCGTTCGCCCCTGGTTTGGGCGCCACGAGGTGCTGCCCGAGGAGGTGGAACTCCAGGCCTTGCGGCGTTCGATCGATTGGATCGGGCGCAGCCGGGTGCTGCGCCACCGAGCGTGGCCGACGTCGGCGCTGGACTGGGCCTTGAATTACAACACGGTGCGGGAACGACCGGGCGCGGATTGGCCGTTGGGCGACGGGACCCTCGGGGTGCTGGAGGGATTCAGTTCCACGATCCGAGCAGACGGAAGTCAACCCATGCGTTATGCGGTTCGGAACGATTGCATGGGCGAGGTGGCGATGCTCTTGGCGTTGGCGGCGACGGCAGCGGATCGTCCCGAGGGGGGGCGGGTGGCCGAGAACCTGGTCGATTACATCCTCGGGCCGTCGGGGCTGGCCACCGGGTATCGGTTGGATCCGGCCCACCCGGCCTACGGTTTGATTGGGTGGGCGCTCGATCATCCGGACAGCTACTGGGGCGACGACAACGCGCGGGCGTGGCTGGGGATGCTGACGGTGGCGGCTTGCCGGGGGGAGACGCGGTGGAACGAGGCGCTGGTGCGCAACCTGCTCGCGAACCTGCGGACCTCAGGGGTGAAAGGATTTCGGGAATCGTGCCTGACAGGGCCGCATTTGAGCGAGCGGGGCTGGCGGCATTATTGGCAGGCGGAGAACGTCAACCTTGCGCCGCACATGGCGGGTTGGCTGTGGGCCTGCTTCTTGTGGGCTTATGAGCAGACTGGCTTCGAGCCGCTGCTGGTCCGGGCGGAAGTGGGGGCACGCACGCTGATGGCTGCCTATCCGAAATGGGATTACACGCTCGCGAGCGGATCGATCGAGTGGGCGCGCGCCCTGTTGCCGCTGGCTTGGTTGGTCCGGGTCCGCGATACGCCAGAACACCGGGAGTGGTTGCGTCGCGTGGCGTCCGAACTCCTGACCCTCCAGGACGCCTCCGGGGCCATTCGCGAGGTCATCCGCGCGGGTGGCGGGGCCTACCAGGACAGCCTGGTGAAGTCGAACGCCGCCTACGGCACTTCCGAGACAAGTCTGATCCAGGCCAACGGCGATCCGGTCGCGGATATGCTCTACACCTGCAACTTCGCCCTCATCGGGTTGCATGAGGCCTATCATGCGACGCGGGAGCCGCTTTATGCGGAAGCGGAAGAGAAGCTGGCCAAATTCCTGTGCCGGGTCCAGATCCGTTCCGAGGCGCATCCCGAACTCGAGGGAGCCTGGTACCGGGCGTTCCACTTCCGCCACTGGCAATACTGGGCCAGCAACGCGGACTGGGAGTGGGGTCCGTGGTGCGCCGAGACCGGCTGGAGCCAGCCGTGGATCGCCGGGACCCTGGCTCTGCGGGCGAAGCAGACCTCGCTCTGGGAGGTGACCCAACGCGTGAATATCCGGACTCAGTTCGACCGGCTGCGACGAGAAATGATCCCGGACGAGGCGTTATCTCCGGATGCTCCAGGTCCGTAACCTGCGGCTAGATCGAGGGGCCCCCAATTCCCGATTGCGCCCTCCGCCCCCCGTCTCTACAATCCGCCTTCGCTGGACCGCCCCCGGCGGGGTCATGAAACATCATCTCGATTTCGAAAAGCCCATCGTCGAACTCCAGCAGAAGCTCGACGACCTCCGCCGGCAACCGGAAAAGCACTCGATCGAGATCAGCCTCGATGAGGAAATCCGCCAGATCGAGGCCAAGATCGAGGAGACCCGCCGGCAAGTCTTCTCCAACCTGACCCCGTGGCAACGCGTCCAATTGGCCCGCCATCCCCGGCGCCCCTACGTGCTCGATTATATCCAAAGCGGCTTCACCGGGTTCCACGAATTGCATGGGGACCGCCTCTTCGCCGACGACCGGGCCGTGGTGGGAGGTTTTGCCCAACTGGGGGCGCACCGGGTCATGGTCCTGGGGACCCAGAAGGGGCGGGACACCAAGGAGAACATCCTCCGCAATTTCGGCTCCGCGCATCCCGAGGGTTATCGCAAAGCCCTCCGCCTGATGAAGATGGCTGACAAGTTCGGGCTGCCCATCATCACGTTGATCGATACCGCCGGGGCCTACCCAGGCATCGGCGCCGAGGAACGCCACATCGCCGAGGCCATCGCGGTCAACCTGCGCGAAATGATGCTCCTCGAAGTCCCCATCATCGCCGCCGTAGTGGGCGAGGGCGGCTCGGGTGGGGCCCTGGGCATCGGCGTCGCCGACCGCGTCCTCATCCTCGAGAACGCCTATTACTCGGTGATCAGCCCGGAGGGCTGCGCCGCCATCCTGTGGAAGGACCGCGCGGCGGCCCCGAAGGCGGCCGCCGCCCTCAAGATCACCGCCCGCGACCTGCTCGAACTCGGGTTGGTCGACGAAATGGTCCCGGAACCCCTCGGCGGCGCGCACAACGACACGCGCGGCACCATCCAAACCCTCGCCAAGCACCTCCTCCAGCACCTGGAAGCCCTGCTCAAGCTCAGCGCCAACGAGCGGCTCCGCCTGCGCTACGCCAAATTCCGCGCCCACGGCCGCTTCGCCGAAAAGCCGGCCGTGGCCCCACCCTAGTCGGCCCGCGCCTCTCCCCAGCCCCCGGCTCCGCCCTCCGTCCCGCCATGTGGTCCCCGCTCACGTTCCATCCCATCGTCAAGGAACGGGTCTGGGGCGGACGCAGGCTGGCCGAGCTCTTCGGCAAAGCACTGCCCCCAGGCCGGCCCATCGGCGAATCCTGGGAGATCTGCGACCGGCCCGGCGATGTCAGCGTGGTGGCCACGGGTCCGTGGGCCGGAAGGTCCCTGCACGCGTTGCTCGCCGAGTTCCCGCGCGAAATGTTGGGGCCGGCCGCCCTCCCAAACGGGCGATTCCCGTTGTTGGTCAAGATCCTCGACGCCCAGGATGTCCTCTCGCTCCAAGTGCACCCGCCCGCCCACCTCGCCGCCACGCTGGGAGGAGAGCCGAAGACGGAACTGTGGTTCGTGGCCGCGGCGACCCCGGACGCGGTGCTTTATGCCGGTTTGCGCCGAGGCACCACCCGCGAGGCGTTCACCCGCCGCTTGCACGACGGCTCCGTCGCCGACTGCTTCCATCGCCTGTCGGTTCGGAGCGGCGACGCGATGTTTCTGCCCAGCGGACGGGTCCACGCGATTGGGGCGGGCAACGTCATCTTCGAGATTCAAGAAAACTCGGATACGACGTATCGGGTGTTCGACTGGAACCGGCTGGGGCTGGACGGTCAACCCCGCGCCCTGCACCTCGCCGAGTCGCTTCAGTGCATCGACTTCGGCGATTTCGAGCCGGCTCTCCTCCGTCCGCGGCCCACCCGTCTCGGTGATCACCAAGTGGCCACTCTGGTCGAGCATCCTCTGTTCAGCGTGCAGCATTGGACAGCCGAAACAGCCTCCTCGACCCTCTGGCCTCAAGCCAGCTCTGGCCGCGTGCTCGGGGTCATCCGAGGTTCCGTCGTCCTCGAAGGCGGCACGGGGGCGGTCACGCTCACCCCAGGTTCGTTCGCCTTCCTCCCAGCTGTCCTCCCCACGGTGCGCGTCGCGGCCTCCGGCCCCCACGAGTTCCTCCTGGCCACCCCAGGCCCGCCGGCCGATTCGCAACCGCGGACGGGGTCCTAGTCCGGGTATTTCACATCCAGCGTGCCCCCCCTCCCTTTCTCCCTCTCCCCAACCTGAGTCATCGCTGCGCTGGAAACGGTTGGGGGGAGGGATGGGCCTTCGCCGTGCCGAAGCGGCTTCGGCCGCGCAGGCGGGGTGAGGGGGGACGGTTCATTGGTAGCTTCCAAGTCGAACGAACCGACGCGCATGGGGACCATGAACCGGGCGGAC
>CAZVRY010000260.1:0-680 GCA_964629545.1 uncultured Verrucomicrobiota bacterium
GGGGTGACGGGGCCGGGGCGGTATGTGTTATTGGAGGTGGGGGGGGCGCAGGTGTTGGTGCAGGGGGTGGCGCGGGATGGGGCGGGGCAAGCGGCGGGTGGTTTGGCGGTGCGCTTGGCTCCGTGGGTGACGTTTTCGCGGGCAGCGGACGGGACGTATGGGTTGTTGGCGCCGGCGGGGGTGAGCGAGGTGAGCGTGGAGGATAGGGCGGCGGGGGACGGAGGGAGCGTCGAGGTGGAGGTCGAGGCGGGTGTGGGAGTGGTGATGGCGGATGTGGCGGTGAGTGCGAGGGGGCCGCGGGCGGTGGCGGTGGAACCGGCGGATGGGTCGGTGGGGGTGTCGCGGGTGGCGGCGGTGACGGTGGGTTTCAGTCGGGCGTTGAATCCGGCGACGCTGTTTCCGGCCGGGGTGCAATTGCTGGACGGGGCGGGGCAGCCGGTGGGGGCGAGCGTGTCGTTGAACGTGGCGGGGACGGCGGTGTCGTTGCTGCCGGGGGCGACTTTGAAGGGGGACGCGGACTACACGGTGGTGTTGTCGGGGGGGTTGACGGATCGGAGCGGGCGGAAGCTGGAGGGTTCGACGCGGTTCACGTTCCGGACGGAGACGGCGTTGGTGGAGCGGGGCTTGGGGAGGCTTACCAGTTACGAGCCGGAGGGGGGGCAAGCGCGGTTAGTGGGGGA
>CAZVRY010000260.1:690-9616 GCA_964629545.1 uncultured Verrucomicrobiota bacterium
GCGCGCGGCGCCCCCCGGCCCGGGGCCCCCCCCCCCCCCCCCCCCCGCCGGGGGCCCCCGCGCGGCGCGGGGGGGCGGCGGGGTTAGCGGAGCCGGAGGCGCCGGTGATCCTGGTGAACGAGACGACGGGGTATACGGCGACGGTGTTGTCGCGGGCGGACGGGAGTTTTTCGAATGCGGTGCCGGCGGCGGTGGAGGACGCGTTGAGCGCGGTGCTGGTGAATCGGAATGGGACGCGGAACGTGGTGACGGTGAGTCGGCAGGTGTTTCGGGATGGGCGAGTCGGGTTGTTTGAGGCGGGGGGGGCGGTGGAGGCGATGAGCGAGGCGGGGCCATTGGAGTATCGGGTGGAGCCGGGGGCGTTGGAAGGGCGGACGGTCTTTCGGTTTGAGGCGGTGGGGATGGTGGAGTTGCTGCGGCATTTGGGGACGAATCAGCCGGCGGATGGGGGCAAGGTATTGGGCGGGTTTCGGCTGCAGCGGGAGGGGCCGGCGGAGAAGCAATCGGCGGACATTGTGGCGGCGGTGAAGGTGGGGGATTTGGGGTTGGAGCCTGGGGAATCGCCGACGAACCGGGTGTATGCGTTGTGTCGTCCGGTGGAGGAGGACGGGGTGTTGACGTATGAGGTGGTGGACAAGATGGAATGGGAGGAGGGGAAGTTGGTGACGCGGTCGCCGCCGTTTTTGGGGGCGATGGCGGATCCGGCGGTGACGACGTTCACGATGGTGTTGATGGGGGCGTTTCAGGAGCGGCAGGTGGTGGTGGGCCGGGTGGTGGCGGCGGCGGAGGATGCGGGGGAGATTACGGACGAATCGGTGCAGACGTTGCGGACGTCGTCGGGGCGGCCGGTGTTTCCGGTGGCGGGGGCGTTGGTATCGGCGGATCGGTTTGCGGGGACGGTGCAGAGATTGCGGGCGGGGGCGTTGACGGCGCGGGCGAACAGCGAGGGGTTTTATGTGGCGCTGGTGCCGTTCAACACGTTCGATCCGGAGCCGATTCATGTGCGGGCGTATCATCCGGGGTTTTCGGGGTTGCGGGCGGTGAAGGTATTTACGCCGGACGGGTTGCGTGGGGGCCCGGTGGCGGGGGTGGTGGCGAATTTGGCGTTCCGGTATCCGGCGGGCGGGGGGACGGACAAGGTGCCGCCGCAGGTGCTGCCGGCGCCGCCGGCGTCGACGTTGCCGGTGAACACGAACGTGGTGGTGGATTTTCGGGTGTTGGACAATGAGAGTTTGCCGACGTTGACGAAGGTGACGTTTGAGCCGGCGGGGTCGATTGGGTTTGACGGGGCGCCGTTGGCTTCGAGCAACGTGACGGTGACGTTGGGGACGGCGGTGGTGGAGGGGGCGCGTCAGCAGCGGTATCCGGTGACGTTCGAGGTGAAGCGGAGCGGGGTGGTGACGGTGAAGGCGGAGGCGAAAGACGCGGCGGGGAATCTGGCGACGCTGCCGTTCAGTTTTTATTTTGGGGGGGTGCCGCCGGCGGTGGGGGGGACGATTCGGCCGGCGGATCCGGACGATCGGGTGGCGCCGACCGTCTTGGCGTCGTGGCCGGATCGGTATGCGTATTTGGGGCGGGAGGCGGAGGCGGAGTTAGTGTTCCGGTTTAGCGAGCCGGTGGATCCGGTGTTGGCGACGAATGCGGCGGTGGTGGGGGTATCGCCGGGGATCGTGTTTGTGAGCCCGGTGTTATCGTCGAACCAGTTGGAGTTGCGGGTGCGGTTGGGGGGGGGGGGGGCGGGGCGGGATTACACGGCGGTGTTGCAGACGACGCACATTCGCGATTTGGCGGGGAACGGTCTGGAGTTTCCGAAGACGCTGCAATTCAGCACGGCGCCGGCGCCGGAGCGGACGTTGGTGGAGACGGGGGGGGCGGTGGGGACGGTGAGTTTTGGGGGGTATGCGTTTACGGCGGCGCGGGCGGGTGGGGAGGGGTGGTTGAGGGTGAACCAGGTGGGGTTGCCGAGCACGGTGGCGTCGGCGGGGAGTTTGCGGCTGCCGTTTCAGCCGCGGGCGTTGTTGAAGGTGCCGGAGTTTACGTTCAAGCGGGCGACGAACGGGCCGGTGGAGACGAAGCCATTGGTGATTGTGGTGGGGGGGACGGTGGGGGTGGAGACGCCGGGGCAGATCGTGTGGGTGGTGGACGTATCGGACCCGGCGAAGCCGGTGCGGATCGCGAGCGAGATTGGGAATCCGGATCCGACGGCGGCGTTTACGGCGTTACGGTGGAGCCGCCCGTATTTCTATGCGAACGAGGTCAATCCTGAGGGCGGGTTGATTTACCAGGTGAACCTGCAGGCGTTCCTATTGGGGGCGAACGGGGTGAGTGCGCCGGTGGCGGTGCCTGGGGTGGATGCGAATCGCGATGGGGACTATGTGGACAGCGGGGACACGCTGCCGATTCCGCAGCACCGGACGTTTTTCGGGCTGGAGAGCGCGCTATCGTTTCCGCCGAGCCGGCATGCCAACGATTTCGATGTGGCGGAGGGCGGGTTGACGATGGCGGCGGTGCTGCCGACGCGGGGGACGAACACGGCCCGGTTCCAATTGATCCTGGCGGGGGGGAGTTTCATGGGGACGGGCATGGGGACGGAGGGTGGGTATGAGTATGGGGCGGAGGAGCCGCGGCGGGTGGTGGTGGATCCGGACTTGCCGTTGGAAGGGCCGTTGGGGGTGAGGTCGGTGAGGGCGGCGTTGGTGGCGGTGGGGGAGTCGATCGACGTGTTGGATTTGACCAATCCGACGCAGCCGGCGTTGGTGGTGCGGGTGAAGCTGCCGACGTTGGGGGGGGTGTCGCCGGGGATGGTGTTCACGTTGAACCGGACGGGGCCGGACGAGTATGTAGCGGGGACCGGGCAGGGGATTTTTGTCTTGCGACGGTCGTTGTTGGGGCGCGCGGAGAACAGCGGGGACAAGCCGCCGGCGGTGGAGCGGAGTTTGGGCGGGGTGGTGGCGGGGCGAACGGCGGGGGCGACGGACTTGGAGTTTGCGGGCAGTTTGGGGGGATCGGCGGGGGTGCGTTATCGGGATCCGTATGTGCGGCTGATGCGTTCGTTGAGTTATCCGGTGACGAACATTCAGGCGGTGATTGGGGCTGGGCGTGAAGAGGTGGAGAAGTTGGTGGGATCGTTGCGGGAGACGCCGTATGTGGTGCCGGCTTCGGTGGTGAAGTGTCCGACGAATTTTCCGTCGCCGCTGACCAATCGTCCGGTCATGCCTGGGGTGCATTATTATGGGGTGGTGCGGGCGTCGGGGCGGAGCGGGGCGGAGATTCCGGTGGCGTTGGAGAGTTTGAGCATGGGGGCCGAGCTGATGCCGCCGATGGGGAAGGAGTTCCCGCCGGTGATGCACGCGTCGGTGGCGGGGACGCTGGGGTTGGATCGGATGCAGCCGGTGGTGACGGCGTTGACGGCGCGGCGGCTGTCGGACGATCCGCTGCGGGACGAGTATAACACGTATATTACGGATTCGTTTGTGGTGGTGCGGGCGCCGTTGACGGCGGCGGATCGGGCGGCGATGGCGGGGGACGGGTTAAAGCGGGTGGTGATTTGGGCGGGGGATTACGTGCGGTGTTCGATTGACGAGTCGTGGCGGGGCGTGGACATGGTGGGGTATTCGGGGGTGGTGGTGGGGAGCCGGTATCAACCGAAAGTGCAGCGGACGTATCGGACGTTGCGGGGGGAGTATGTGGACTCGCCGAATCCGAGTTTCCCGCAGGCGGCGCCGCGGTTTGCGGGGGTGGATTTGCAGTCGGGGGAGTATCGGCACGTGCAGCCGGACGTGTTCATCGAGGGGCGGGAGCAGCATTTGGCGTTGACGCGGGTGTATGAGAGTCGGGGCCGGTATGTGGGGCCGTTTGGGCGGGGGTGGGATTTCAATCTGAACGCGCGGATCCTGGAACTGGACGATGCGTTGCCGCCGGAGTTTCGGGTGGGGCATTGTCGTCCGGGGAATCTCTCGACGAACCAGTTGGGGCGGACGGGGGATGTGCTGTTCATGGACGGGGCGGGGAGTGCGTGGCGGTTTCATTGGATTAGTGCGGCGAACGGGAACGAGACGAACCGGGCGATGTATGCGTCGGATCCGGCGCTGCGGGAGTCGACGTTCCTGGGGACGGCGGGGGCGGACAAGGTGAGCCGGTATTACGAGTCGCCGAACGGGGTGTTCTCGGTGCTCTACAAGCTGGTGGACGGGACGTATTACCTGGTGCATCCGCATGGGGGGCAGATGTTTTTCGATGCGCGGGGGCGGGTGGTGAAGGCGAAGGGGCGTTCGAAGCGGAGCGAGATGGTGTGGCGGTATCGGGAGGACGGGAAGTTGGACCGGGTGACGGGGGATCGGGGGATTTACCTGGAGTTTGGGTATTTTTATCCGCCGCCGGCGGTGATCGCGAGCGGGGGATTTTTGGATGAGCCGTCGGGGGATGCGGAGGAGTGGGGACGGATTTGCCGGGTGCGGGCGTGGTCGGTGCAGAACAACACGAGCGAGGTGAGGTATGAGTATGACGGGAAGGGGAATCTGGAGCGGGTGCGGCCGAATTTCGGGCCGGACACGGTGCATGCGTATGACGCGACGGATGCGAGTTTGCTGTTGAAGGTGGGGCGGGGGGATGGGAGCGAGGAGCCGGGGCAGACGATTGCGTATGATGCGAAGGGGTTGGTCAGTGCGGTGACGGTGGATGGGGGGACGATGACGATGGCGGGGGCGAAGGAGACGCTGGCGGAGCGGTCGGCGTTGCCGAGCGGCCAGGTGTCGTTTACGCGTCAGGCGACGGGGCAGACGGTGACGTTCGAGGTGGATGCGAAGGGGCGGCCGACGAAGTTTGCGGAGCGGCCGTTCGAGGCGGACGACCGGGGGTTGCCGGTGCGGGTGGCGGACGAGGTGGACGAGGTGCGGATGGTGTATGACACGACGAACACGGTGTATCGGTTTCGGGGGAACCTGGTGCGAACGGAGCGGGGTCCCGCGGGCGGGGCCCAGTTGGTGACGGAGATGGTGTATGACGGCGAGGCGTGGAACCGGTTAGTGAGTTCGAAGGATGTGAACGGGGTGGTCACGACGCTGGATTATCCGGCGGGGCAGGAGAAAACGATCGTGGGCGGGGTGGTGACGCGGACGGACCGGGTGAACGATTACGGTCAGGGGACGGAGTCCGCGTTGTCGGCGGGGACGGACACCTTCAGTTCGACGGTGCAGTTTGGGTCGGGGGGGGGGGATTTGGACTTGCCGACGGGGGAGACGCCGGCGTCTGGGGTAGCGAGCACGCAGCGGCGGAACACGCGGGGGCAAGTGGAGCAGTCGGGGTATGGGGGGCGGACGCAGACGGTGGGGTACAATGCGGACGGGCAGCCGGAGACGATTCAGGGGGCGGGGACGCCGGAGGTCACGATGACCTACGATCAGGGGCGGGTGAAGACGCAGACGGTGCGGGAGGGGGCGCAGAGCATCGCGACGACGATGAGTTACGACGATGCGCGGTTCAAGGCGAAGCCGACGAAGATTGCGGTGGCGGAGACGGGGTTGCCGGCGATCGAGGGGAGTTTTGTTTATGACGTGCATGGGCGGACGACGTCGGTGACGTATGGTGGGGAGACGACGACGTATGGGTATAGCGGGGTGCGGCAGACGAACGCGGTGGGGCCGGGGTTGGAGCGGTCGGCGGTTTTTGACGGTGCGGGGCGGATGGTGGCGTGGAAGGAGAACGGGGTGACGGCGACGTTTGGGTATGACGGGTTGGGGCGGGCGGCGGAGTCGGTGCAGCAGGGGGCGACCACGCGGTTCACGTATGACGATGCGGGGCAGCAGGCGCGGACGCGGCTGAAGCGGAAGGAAGTGGTGGACGCGGGGGGCGTGTTGCTGGCGGAGGATTACACGTATGACGCGGCGGGGCGGGTGAGCACGGTGGTGGGGATGGGGGGGCGGACGAGGGGGTTCACGTGGTTTCCGGACGATCGGTTGAAGGCGGTGGAGATCGATGGGGTGGAGGTGCAGGGGGTGGAGCGGGATCGGGCGGGGCGGATGACGCGGACGTTTTTGAACGACGTGGCGGTGGAGTTTGGCCGCTTCGATCCGAGTTTCGGGGTGGCGTTGGAGGAGACGGTGAAACTGTTGCCCTCGAGCCGCCAGTTGGTGCGGCGGCTGACGTTGGATGGGCGGGGGCGGTTGGAGTCGGTGAATGCGGAGGGGGAGGTGACGGAGTTGGGCTACGACGGGTTTGGGAACATGACGCGGATGCGGGATCCGGACGGGGTGACGCGGGAGTTGAGTTACAGTCCGAGCGGAAAGGTATTGACGGTGACCTTTAGCGACGGCACGACGGCGGCGTATGCGTATACGGCGCAGCATCGGTTGGACACGGTGACGACGGCGGCGGGGGTGTTGGATTACGATTACGGGGCGGACGGGTTGGTGTCGAAGGTGACGTATCCGGACGGGGACGCGATGGAGTTGCTGGACCGGAATGAGGCCTTCGAGCCGGAGACGGTGCGGTATGGGAACGGGGAGGTGACGCAGACCTTGGGGTATCATCCGGCGACTGGGCGGCGGGAATCGACCTCGGCGGGCGGGGAAACGATCGGGTGGACGCACGACGCGTTGGGGCGGGTGCGGACGGCGACGCGGGGGTCCGCGACGGTGACGTATCGTTACAATGGGTATGGGGAGCATTCTGGGGAGACGACGGCGTTGGGGACCTGGGAACTCGAGATGGACGCGCGCAATCGGGTGTTGCGGGAGACGTATCCTTCGGGGTTGGTGGTGAGCTATGGGCCGGACCGGTATGGGTTGCCGACGGTGGCGACGGGGTTGGGGATTAGCGGGGTGCGGTGGGTGGGGGTGGGGATGTGGGAGCAGATCCGGTATGCGGGGGGGTTGACGGCGGAGCGGAGTTACAGTTCGGATTTGGACTTGGAGTTTATTCACTACGGGACATTGCCGGCGGGGGGTGGCCCGTTGGAGGTGGTGGCGGGTTACGATTACACGTTGACGGATGCGGCGCGGGTGGTGGGGGAGACGGTGAGGCATGACGGGGGGCGGAGTCATGTGTATGAGCGGCATCCGGTGGCGGAGGCGTTGCGGTTGAGGGCGGTGGGGTTTGCGACGGAGAGCAACACGTTGGCGAGCGCGGCGGCGGTGTTGACGAACATGACGTATGTGTTGGGCGAGTTGCGGGCGCCGGCGCAGGGATCATTGGCGGGGGATTTGCGGGGCTATTTTCCGGACTTGCGGTTCACGGGTCAGCGGGTGACCGAGGCGGATGGGGTTGCGGTGACGTATAACGGGCGGGGTTCGGTGGTGGGGGCGCCGTTGTATGTGCGGTTGCCGGGGCAGGCTGAGGTGACCCGGGTGCCGGCGGTATTGGAGTATGACGGGTTTGGGATGTTGGAGCGGGTGGTGCGGGACGATGGGGTGACGGTGCGTTACACCCGGGACGGGTTGAGTCGGATCGTGGAGAAGGCGGTGACGGGGTCGGCGGCGCGGTGTGAGCCTGGGGTGACGCGTTACGTGTGGCGGGGGACGCGGTTATTGGAGGAGCACGCGGGGGCGGGGCCGGGGCCGGGGTTGGTGCGGCGGTATGGGTATTTGGGGAGCACGCTGGTGTTAGTGCAGCGGGCGGCGACGCCGGGCGGGGCGTTAACGGATCTGGTGCCGGTGCTGAACGTGGTGGGGACGGTGGGGGGGTATCTGGGGACGGACGGGGGGTTGTTGGAGAGGATTGACTACACGGCGTATGGGTATCCGGTGTTTGTGGGGGGCGAGGGGCGGCGTTCGTCATGGGCGGACACGTTGTTGATGCACGGGGCCTGGTTTGACGTGGAGACGGGGTTGTATCAGATGGGTCAGCGGAACTTGCATCCGATCCTGGGGCGTTTTTTGCAGCGGGATCCGGCGGTGTTCAAGGAGAGTTTGGCGTTGTATGCGGCGTTTAACGGGGATCCGCCGAGTCGGACGGACGAGAGTGGGAGTTACGCGGGGGTATTGGCGGCGAAGGAGCTGTATATGCGGGCGATGGAGTTGAAGGGGGCGGCCAAGGAGGCGGTGGCGGCGGGCAAGGACATGGTGCCGATCTTGAATGCGGTGCGGGGGTATCGCGAGGGGGACGGTCCTGGGAATTTGGAGGCGATGGCGGCGACCTCGGATTTTCTCTACAAGACGGCGGTGTTGGCGAAGGAGGGGATGGGGGCGGACGAGGCGACGTTGGAGCGGGCGAAGCAGGTGAATCAGGCGATTTCGGTGACGAAGGATGTGATGGAAGGGGTGGGGAAGGTGATGGACCTGGTGGAGAACCGGATGAAGTTAAAGAACTTCCGGTTGGCGACGTGGGCGCGGGATCCGAAGAACGCGCCGTATTTTGGGAACCTGCATGGGAAGGGGGCGAGTTTTAGTCTGTTCGATTTGGATTTCGACGCTTTGCGGGGCCCGGATCGGCGGCGGGACAACCTGTCGGAGGCGTCGTTCATGAGCCGGGAGGTGTTGGGCAAGCTGGAGGAGAAGCGGGACGCGTATTTTGAGCAGCGGAAGAAGCTATTGAGCGAGGCGGCGGGGGCGTTGGGCAAGTTCGCGCAGGGGTATTTCGAGAAGTCGTTTGGGGCGCGGGACGAGAAGGTGTACAAGGTGTTGGGGGGCATGTTGGAGACGTCGCAGGCGTTGTTGGGGTTAGCGGAGGCGTTCCAGACGGCGAAGGAAGTGGATGGGAAGCTGAAGAAGTGGGCGGGGCGGGCGAACACCTTCTCGACGTTGACCGAGGTGGGGTTGAACGCGCAGGCGCGGAGTGCGCTGGGGGCGGCGTGGGAATTCGGGTGGTCGGCGGGGAAGCTCTTGGCGGTGGCGGTGGCGGCGCCGGTGGCGGCGCGGGTGCGGGTGGCGCAGCAGAAGCAGTTCGAGGAGGATGGGGGATGGTTGACGGTGGGGGCGGGGGTATTATCGAT
>CAZVRY010000261.1:0-9559 GCA_964629545.1 uncultured Verrucomicrobiota bacterium
CGGTTCATGGTCCCCATGCGCGTCGGTTCGTTCGACTTGGAAGCTCCCCATGAACGGTCACCCCTCACCCCATCCCTCCCCCCAACCGTTTCCAGCGAAGCGATGACTCAGGTTGGGGGGAGGGAGACAGGGAGAGGGGCGAATTACTGGTTGGGGAATTCGCTCCCCGGCCCTCTGCTCCGTCGGACGGAGGCGAGGGAGATCAGTCAGCGATTCCTGGGGAGGGTGGCCTTGGATCGACGGGCGGGATTCTCAGGCGCCCCGGCTTCGCGGTGGGCTCCGTTCCGGCGGCGCGCGCGAAGACCACACTGGCTATTTCGGGGGTTGCACACTAGTTTCCGCGCATGACGTTTTTGCGCGCAGGGCGCGGTCTGGGGTTGCTCCTGCTCGTGGCGTGGTTGGGGTCTGGCTGCTTTCTCGAAGCGCCCGGGCCGGCGGACGAGCAGAAGGAGCCCCATTACCTGACCGGCAAGAGCCGGGTGACGGCCTATGACTACATCGGGGCGGTGCAGGCGTTCGAGCGGGCCTTGCAGGCCAACCCGAATTCCGCCTCCGCCCACCTCGAATTGGGCCTGCTCCTCTCCGACAAGGAAGCCGTCCTTGATTACGCGGCGGCGATTTACCATTTGCAGCGGTATCTGCGGTTGCAGCAGAACGCGCATAACGCGGACATGATTCGGGAGCGGGTGACGGTCTGCAAACAGGGCCTGGCCCGGGAGGTCCCCCTTGGGCCCGTCACCCAACAGGTGCAGCGCGAGATCATGAAGCTGACGGCCGAAAACTCCCGCCTGACGAACGAGGTGATGGTCTTGCGGCAGCATCTCGATCAGATGCGGCTCTACCTGGCCCAGCGAGCCGTCCTCACCCCCACCAATCCCCCCGCCCAACCGCCGGTGACCCTGCCCCCTGGGTTGGGCCCCTCCAACCAGCCTCCCACCCGCCCCTCCGCAGCCACGCCGCCGCAGGCCCCGGCGACCGCGACCAATCGGGCCGCTCCGAACCTGTCGGGCCCCGCGGCCTACGTGGTGCCGTCGCCCGCGCCACCCGCAGGGGCGACGAACCGGGCGCCCGATTCCGCGGCGAAGCCGGCGCCGCCCCGCACGCACACGATGCGCAAGGGCGAAACCCTCGGGGGCCTGGCCAAGCGTTACGGCGTCACCCTCAAGGCCCTGCAGACCGCCAATCCGGGGCTGAATCCCAACCGCATCCCGGTCGGGCACAAGCTGAACATCCCCAGTCCGTGACGGCATGCTGAGCCGGCTTCAATTCCCGCTCATCGCCCTGTTCTTCGTGGCGATGAACGTGCTTCTCTGGCGGGCCGAGTTCGGCCGCGGTGCCGATCTGGGCAGCCCCGTGCCGCTCGACCTGGTGTGGCATCGGATCCTCACCGCGCCGGACGATTCCGCCCTCGAGATCAAACGGGCGGGGGAGAACATCGGCTACTGCCGCTGGACGCCGAACGTCGAGGACCCGGAGGCGGCCGGACGCGTCCTTCCGGAGGAGTACGAGCCGTCCTCGCTGGCCCCGGCGCTCAGCGGCTACACCATCGACCTGGAGGGCAACCTCCTCCTGGCGGGAACCCGCCTGCGGTTCGCCCTCCACCTCGAATGCAGCACGAACAATGTCTGGCGCGCCTTCTCCCTCCATCTCACCCATCGCCCCCATCGGCTCGAAGTGCGCGCGACCGCGGCCGAGCGCGCGCTGCACCTGCGGGTGGTCACCGGGGACCAGGAGATGAGCCGGATCGTCTCCTTCGACCAGTTGCGGGACCCGCAGGCGCTTGCGGGCGAACTCGACCTTCCCGTGTGGCCCAGGTTGCTGGCGTCCCTCGGGCTCAACCTCCCCGACCCCGCAGGCGCGGCCCCCGGAAGCGGCCCCCTGGCGTGGAAAGCGCGGACCGATTGGCTGTCCTTCGGCCATTCCCGGCTGCGCGTCTACCGGATCGAGGCGCGGGTGTTGGACCGCCACCGCGTGGCCGTGGTGATCAGCCGAGTGGGCGAAATCTTGCGCGTGGAACTGCCCGGCGGAGTGACACTCCAGAACGACGCGCTGCTGATCCGGTGACGACCAGCAGAATCCGTCCCCGGGCGAACGCACCATGATCGAGCTTGTGCAATTGGTAAAGCGGTTCGGCAGCCTGACCGCGGTCGACGGCCTCTCCCTCACGGTCCCGCGCGGGGAGTTCTTCGCCGTGCTCGGACCGAACGCGGCGGGCAAGACCACGACCATCCGCATTCTGGCCGGGTTGATCAAGCCGACCTCCGGGCAGGCGAAGCTGGCCGGGTTCGACGTGCAGACCCATCCGCTGGAGGCACGCCGCCGACTCGCCTATGTGCCGGATTTCCCGTTCCTCTACGACAAGCTGACGCCCTGGGAGTTCTTCCGGTTCACGGGCCAGCTCTTTCGACTGCCCGAGGCCGAGTTCCAGGAGCGGACGCGTCCCCTCATCCAGCGGTTCAGCCTCGAACCGTTCCTCGGCAGCATGATCGAGGGACTCTCCCATGGCACCCGCCAGCGCGTGGCCATCGTGTCGGCCCTCCTCCACGACCCCGAAGTGATCATCCTCGACGAACCCATGGTCGGACTGGACCCCCATCATGCCCGGGTGGTCAAGGACATCTTGAAGGAACGGTCGCTGGCGGGCATGACCGTGTTCGTGTCCACTCATCAGTTGAGCGTGGCGGAGGAGATGGCGGATCGGATCGGCATCATTCATCGGGGCCGGCTGATTGCGGTCGGGACCCGGGAGGAGTTGCGCGAGCAGAGCGGGGCGGAGGGGCCGCTGGAGCAGACGTTCCTGCAATTGACGGCGCAGGAGGCGAACCTGCTCGAAGCGCAGGCGGGGCGGGCGTCGGCCGCAGCCGCCAGGGGAGGGCCGCGGGGATGAGCCGGGAGAAACCGCAAGGGGCGGGACCGCTCGCGGCGGCGGTCGAGCCTTCGCCACTGTGGTTGCTCCTGGGCGCCAATGTGCGGCAGGGCTGGCGCCGGCTGCTGGCCGTGCGGGAACAGTCGCGCTTGCTGTCGCTCCTGATCGGGCTGTTCGTGGCCGGCTATGTCGTGATCGCCTTCTGGCTGTTCCGGCGAGGGTTGACCTTTGCCATCGGGCAATTCCCTGGGGTCGGGGCGTTGCTGGTCGAGCGGCTGATGTTCCTGCTCTTTGCCTGCCTCTTCATGCTGCTGCTTTTCAGCAACCTGGTGATCGGCTATACCAACCTGTTTCGGAATCGGGAAGCGGCGTTCCTGCTCAGCCTGCCGCTCACGCCGCAGACGATCTTCCGATGGAAGTTCATCGAATCGACGGTGCTGGCGTCGTGGGCGTTCGTGTTCCTGATCGCGCCGTTGCTCATGGCCTACGGGCTGACCTACCGGGTGCCCTGGCATTTCTACGCGGCCACCGTGGTGTTGGTGACGCTCTTCATCGTGCTGCCGGCCGTGGCGGGCTCGTGGTGCGCCATCCAGGTGGCGCGGTTTCTGGATCGACGCACCTTCCAGGTGGGCGCCCTGGTCGCGGCGGGACTGCTCCTGGTCAGCGCCCGGTTCTGGCTCCAAGCCGAGACCGTCACCGAGGAGCTATTCGAGACGCGGGTGGTCTCGGTGCTGGAGAAACTGCTGGTGAAGACGGCGTTCGCACAGTTTCCCCTCCTGCCGAGCTACTGGCTCTCCAGCGGCGTGCTCCAGTGGGCGGAAGGGGCTCTGGCCGCGGCGGGATTCTTCGCCCTGGTGCTGCTGAGCTACGCGCTGTTCTTCGGGCACCTGGCCGCCACCCGGTGGGGCGACCTCTTCTACGACGCGGCCTCGGTGGTGCAGAGTCGCGGGAGCATGTTCGCCCGCTGGGACTGGTTTCGGGCGTGGAAGGAGCGGCGCCCGCGGTTCGGCTATGGGGCGGGCCCGGTGGAGCGCGTCCTGGGGTGGGTGCCCGGCCTGCCCGGGGACGTGCAGGCGATCCTGGTGAAGGACATCCGGGTCTTCTGGCGGGACACCACCCAATGGGGCCAGACCCTGGTGTTGTTCGGCTTGCTGGCGGTGTACGTGATGAACCTGCGGCATTTCACCCAGCAGCTGCAAAACCCGTTCTGGATCCACCTGGTGTCCTATCTGAACCTCGCCGCCTGCGCCCTGAACCTGGCCACCCTCACCACGCGCTTCGTTTACCCGCAATTCTCTCTCGAAGGCAAACGAGTGTGGATCGTGGGCCTGGCCCCGATGGGATTGCCCCGCATCGTGCGGGCGAAATTCCTCCTCGCCGCCCTCGGCTCGCTGCTCATCACCCTGTCCCTGGTCATCGGCTCGTGCACCATGCTGAAACTGGCCGCATCCCGGACGTTGTACTTTGCCGCCGCCATCACGGTGATGACCCTGACTCTGAACGGGCTGGCGGTCGGCTTGGGCGTGTTGTATCCGAACTTCAAGGAGGATAATCCCAGCAAGATCGTCAGCGGCTTCGGCGGCACCTTCTGCCTCGTGCTCAGCTTCCTTTATATCGTCGCGTCCGTGGTCCTTCTCGCCCTGGGATCGCCGTGGGGCGCGTTCGGCCTGCCCACCCTGCGCGGCCTCCTGACCGGCCAGACCGGCTTCGCCCTGCTCTCGATGACCCTGGGATGGTTGCCGCTGAAACTGGCCCTCCGCCGCGTCCGCGATTTCGAGCTATAGGTCGAGCGACGTGACCATGCGGTCGGCCTCCATGCGATAGAGGCAGACCAGGTAGCCGTTCTCGCGCACCTCGCCGACCTGGAAGCGACCAAACAAGGTGACCGGTTGGTCCATGATCGGCTTCACCCCTTTGCCCACCATCTTGACGCTGATCCACTCCGTGATCTTCGGCACCACCCCGTAGCAGCACATCGATTGGTCGCGCATGAGGAGCAGTTCGGTCACCAGGCCATTCTGCACCTTCAGCGGCAGCATGAAGCCCTTGACCCCAAGCACCTTCTGATCGTAGGCCTTGATCTCGACCGGCACCTGCTCGCTCCCCCCGGGGATCAAGGCCGGACTGTCAACCATCGGCTCCTCCGGCATCGCATACTCGAACGAGGCCAGTTGATCGAACGTCACCGACAACGCCTCCCCCTCCACCGGCACCGGCGCGGGCACATAACCCGCCTCGTTCGGCGTGACTGCCACGGCCGCGGTCGGGGACGCGGCGCTGGGCGGGGGAACGTTGCTTGCCGAAGGTGGGGTGAGGCCCCCGGCCGGGGGGGGGCCGGGGGGGGGGGGGGGGGTCCGGTGGGGGCCTGTGGGGGGGGGGCGCCCCGGGGGGGGGGGGGGGGGGGGGGGTCGGGCGGCGGCCACAGGGGCGTCGCGCAGCGGAGCGGTGATCAAGGCCCCTTGCACGGGACCCGCCTCGACCCGGGTGTCGCGCCCGGAGTCGACCGGGCCCGACCGATGGAGGGCGACGCCCGCCGCTACGAGAGCGGCCGCGAGGACGACGAACCAAGTGAGGCGACGGGTCATCAGACGCGATGAACAATACGTTGAATGCATAGCCCGAGTCGGGGCGTTCAGCAACGGCCAACTGCGGGCGGCCCTTTGAGGTTGAATTCGCCGGGTGATGACGGATGCTGAGGCCATGCCGACGGGCAGCTTGCCAGAACCCAAGACCGAGCGACTTTGGACCTACGCCGAGATGGCCGCCGAACTGCCGGAAACCAATCTCCCCACGGAGTTGTGGGACGGAGAGATCGTCATGTCACCCGCACCGCATCCCGACCACCAGCGAGTGGTGGCCAGGTTTTACAAGAAGCTCGATCGCTTTGTCGAAGAACGCGGCCTGGGAGAGGTCTTGTTCAGTCCGGTGGATGTTGTCCTCACTCCTCATCGGTCTGTGCAGCCAGACGTGCTATTCGTTGCGAAGTCCCGGCGAGACATCATTCAGAACCAGGTTAACGGGGTGCCGGACCTGGCGATGGAAGTGATCTCGGAAGGAAGCTGGCGCCGCGACCGCATCGAGAAGAAGGCGCTCTACGAGCAGTCTGGCCTGCCGGAGTATTGGATCGTGGACCCGGAGCGCCGCGCCCTCGAGGTCTTTGTGCTGGTGGATGGCAGCTACCAACTTCAGGGCCGAGGCGCGGGCGCCGAGAAAGTCGGTTCCAAGCTCCTCCCCGGATTCGAGATCTGCTTTAACGAGCTGGCCGGCTAGCCGGCAAGGTGAGAGCTTCGGGGACCGTTGCCATGCGCTTCCTCTCCGTCGCCGACCGTGAATTGCGGGCGGCCGCCCGTCAGGCGGGGAGCTACCGGTTGCGCTGGGTGACGGGACTGGCCTTTCTGGGCCTGCTGCTGTGGTTGCTCTGGTTGTTTGGCAACCGCCGCGGACCGCAGGCGGGCCGGGCGATCCTGGAAGCGATGTCGGTGGTCACCTTTTTCTACTGTCTCCTGGTGGGGACGGCCCGGACCGCCGACTGCATCAGCGTGGAGCATCGCGAGGGGACCTTGGGATTGTTGTTTCTGACCAACCTGAACAGCGCGGAGATCGTCGCGGGCAAACTCTGCTCGAGCGCCTTGGCCGGCATGTATGGGTTGTTCGCGATTTTTCCGTTGCTGGCCGTGCCGCTGTTGATGGGGGGCGTCACCTTCGACCAGTTTTGGAAGGCCGTGCTGGCCTTGGTGAACACGGTCCTCTTCTCGGTGGCGGCCGGCTTCCTGGCCTCGGCGGTGTGCCGCAAGCAGTTCCCGGCGGTGGCCGTCGCGCTGGGGGTGGCTCTGCTCTTTGGGATCGCCCCCCTGGGCGTGTCGGAACTGATCCGAGCCGCTCATGGGCCTCGCGAGGCGCGCGAACTGGTGGCCGCGTTGAGCCCGCTCTACACCCTGAACGCGAGCGTCTCCCCCACCACCGTGCTGGGCGCGAGCGGGTATTGGGTGTCGCTGGGCGCGGTGGCGGGCCTCGCCTCCCTCTGGCTTGGATTCGTCACCTGGCGCCTGGGCAAGCTCTGGCGCGACCGGCCCGAGCGCACGCTGGCGTGGGAGCGTCTCCGGTTCTGGAAAGGCTGGGAAACCCGGCGGCGCGGATCGGATCGCGCCTTGCGCGGTCGTCTGTTGGAGATCAACCCGTACTTCTGGCTGGCCAGCCGGCAACGGGTGGCGTCGCCGGTGTTCATGGTCCTAGTGGTGATCGTCGTCTCCATTTCGGTGACGGTCTTCGAACCTTATTGCCGGATCATCCTCGGCCGGTCCGCCTCCGGGCTGGAGTCGGTCGGCTTTGCGTGGTTGTGGACCGGGCTGGTCATCCACCTGCTCGTGACGTATTACGCGGCGCTGGTGTCGTCGCAGCGCCTGGCCGAGGACAAGCAGGCGGGGGCGTTGGAGTTGGTGTTGAGCACGCCCACGAACGAACGCGCCATCGGACGCGGGCTCTGGCTGGCCTACGGACGGCGGCTGGCGTTTCCGGTCTTGGTGGCGGGGCTGGCGCACGTCTTCGTCGTTTGGATCGGGGCCACGCTCATCGCCTACGAGGAACGCGATCGTCTGCCCCCGGGTCTCAGCGTTGGCCGTCTGCTCTGGAGCGCCTGGTGGAACGTGCCGGTAGGCGGCAAGCCTCTGGGCTGGGAGTTCGGGTTCATGCTGGGGATCTTCCTCTGGATCTTCCTGCTCCTGGCGGCCGTGTGGATCAGCCTGGGGTGGGTGGCGCGGTGGCTTGGGTTGCGCATGAAGCACCCGGGCTTCGCCCCCATCACGAGCCTGGCCCTGCTCCTGGTTCCCCCCGTGATCATCTTCTCCTTCCTCTGCTACTTGGCCGACGAATTGAACCTGGACCAGCTGCCGGAGCGGCAATTTCTGCCCTTGATGAAGTGGGTGGCGGTGGGGCTCCAGCTGGGGCATTGCGGCCTGCTGTCCGCCTGGGCCGCCTTTCGACTGCGCCGCGACTTCCGCACCACGGTCACTCGCCGCTTCCAACCCGCGAGGCCGCGCGGGTGGTGGTTCCCCTCCCGCCGTGCCGTCCTGCGCTGGACCGTCCGCCTCAGCCTGGCCGGCGGGGTGGCGGCCCTGCTGGTCGCCGCCTATTACCTCGACCAAGATCGGCGGGGGCGTCAGGCCTGGGCGGCCTTCATCCAGGAACGGCGGCAACGGGGCGAATCCCTGGCCCTGGCCGACCGGCTGCCCGGACCCGTTCCTGAGCATGAGAACTTTGCCAAGTCCGCCGCCTTCCTCCACTTCGCCAGCCCTGGAAGCCGCCGCCAGCTCGACTATCCGGTGACGGTCTACGGCCGGCTCAGCGCGGTGGAGGCCGACCAGAACATGGGGGCGGTCATGGGATCTCCCATGCGATTGGGCTGGACCCAACAGACCAACGCGCCGCTCGCCCCGGACGTGGGTCTGCTCACCGGCAAGCCAGGCGCAACCGGGCTGACGAATCGAGCCCAGGCGGCGGCGTTCGTGCTCGAGGAACTGGCCCCGTTCGGCCCCGCCCTCGACCAGGTGGCGTCCGCGGCAGGGCTCGCCTTCTTCCAACCCTCCACCAACCGCACCGCCTCCGCCCTCACCCAGGATCAGGTCTCGGCGCTCGCTCACCTCGAGCGCCTGCATTACCTCTTTCAATTGCGCGCCCAGGCCCGCCTGGCCATGGGGCAACCCAGCGACGCCGCCCAGGACCTCCTCGCCAGCCTGCGCCTGGCCGGGTTGGGGCGGCAGTCCACCGACCTGCGAGCGCCGCAAAGGGTGCGCCAGATGACCTCCCGATCGCTCCAGCCGCTGTGGGAGGGCTTATCCACGCACTCCTGGAAGGCAGATTCCCTGCGGGACTTCCAGCGCCTCCTCGCCGGCTTTAACCTCCTGGCCGACCACACCAACGTCGTCGGGCGCATCGCCCTCGCCAGCATCGAGGCCTGGGAGAAGCGGGCCGACCCGAACTGGATCTTCCGACCAGGCCGCGACTTTGGCGGGACCACCCTCGGCCCGGTGGCGGAGGCTCTCCAGCCCCGGGCGTGGTGGCTGCTGCGCGCCATGCGGATCTACGAGGTGGCCGACAAGACGTTCCAGCGGACCGACGCCGCTCGAGGCTGCGTCACCGAGTTCCTCGACTGGTCCGAACTCCGGGACATCCCCATGGACGGCCGGGTCCAGCAGGTGCTCATGGCCGATCTGCCCTGGTGGGGAGAGACCCCGGGCGGCCTGGCCTACACCCAAAACGCCGTCCACCAAGCGGTCCTGGCCTGTGCCCTCGAACTCCATTGGCTCGCCCACGGCCATTACCCGGCCACCCTGGACGCCCTCGTACCGGAGTTCCTGAACCGCGTGCCTCCCGACGCTCGCACCGGGCGCGCGATGGGCTACGAGTTGCCCTCCCACGGCCGTTACGCGCTGCGCGGCGCCGGCGGCAACCTGATCGACGACCGGCGCCGGCCAACCTCGGATGACTGGGTCTGGGCCTACCCGGCCGAGACTAACGCCCCCCCCGTCGGCGACGGCGGTTCGCGGGCGCGACCATGACCTCCTGGCCGGCTCGTGGTGGCCACCGGCGATGGGGCAAACCGGGTGACAACAGGGTGACAGGTTCACGGCCCACCCCTCCCGTATAGGGTGACAGGTTCACGGTCGCCCTGCTCGTAGTCCGTGGACAATCCCCGAT
>CAZVRY010000262.1:0-9502 GCA_964629545.1 uncultured Verrucomicrobiota bacterium
GGGAGTTTCCTGGGGGCAAGCGGCAGGTGGGGGAGAGTTACGAGGCGTGTTTGCGTCGTGAGTTGGAGGAGGAATTGGGGGTGGAGGTGGAGGTGGGGGAGTTGGTGGAGGAGTTGGTGCATGCCTATCCTGAACGGACCGTTCGGCTGCGGTTTTTCCGGTGCCGATTGAAGGCGGGGGAGCCCCGGCCGTTGGGGTGCCAGGCGGTGGCGTGGGTACGGCGCGAGGACCTGGGCCGTTATCCGTTTCCGGCGGCGGACGCGCGGTTGCTGGAGCGGTTACGGGGGGAGGAGGGCTGGTTTAGTCCAGGGTGATTTGGCGGGGGAAGGCTGGGCAGAGTTGGGATTGAGGAATGACTCCCGAGGGGTCATGGAAGGTCATGGTTCCTTGGAGGTCGCAGGTCCAGAACTCGAGGGCGCCACGTTCGAAGAAGAGCCGTTTACGCTCCATCAGTTCAGGTTCGAGATCGGAGGGGGATTGGACTTCGACGCAGATTTCTGGGGCGACGAGGAAGAGGGGGTCGGTGGGTTTGGCTCGACGGCGTTCCTGGGAGGCCCAGGCGACGTCGGCGGCCTTGACGCCTTCGCTGGTTTGGATGGGGCACTCGGTGAGGGCGCGGCCGTTCCGGAGGAGTTCACGGAGGAGGCCGCCGATCTCGAGTTGGTATTCGCCGTGGCGGCTGCGCGGGGGGGGGCTCAGGACAATCCTACCCCAGCGATCGGACTCGATGCGGTTGGGCAGCGCCGCAAGGTGTGGGTCCTGGCATATTTCAGTCCAGGTCATGGCGGGGGGGGTTAGGCGTAGAAGGAGTCGACGATCTTCCGGAAGGTGTTTTCGGCGACGTTCACGATGCCGATTTCGCGTTTGGAGTTCTCGGCGGAATCGCTGGCGTGGGCGGCATTGACCATGATGGTGGAGCCGAATTCGCGGCGGATGGAGCCTGGGGGCGCTTTGGAGGGGTCGGTGGGGCCGAGGACTTCCCGGATTTTGCTGACGGCGTTCACGCCTTCATAGACGAGGGCGATGCATTTTTCGGTGCCGGGCTGGTTCATTTGGTCTGCGGGGCATTCGCAGGCGGCTCGGCCGGACATAAAGCGGACGATATTATCGAATTGGTTGTCGCCGAAGAGGGGTCCGAGGAGTTCGCCGAGTTGTTTTTCTTCGGTGGGGGGTATGGAGAACTGGAGTTCCTTTTCGATCGCGGCGCGGGCGCGGGAGGCGACGGAGTCTTTGAGTTTGGAGCGGAGGATATCGCGGACGGGGCCATAGAACTCGACGGCGGAGGCGGTGCTCATGCGGTGGACCTTGATGGCCACGATAAAGAGACCGGTGCGGGAGAAGAAGTCGATCATGTTGCCCGGCTTGCCGGTGGGGAACCGGAAGTTTTCGGGTTTGATGAGGACGAGGGTGCGTTCGCCGACCTCCCCTGGGCTGTAGGCGACGACGCCGTCGAGGACGCCGCCGTCGGCATCGGAGTGTTTGGCCCAGATTTGGAGTTTGGTTTTGACCTCTTGGGCGGTGGGAGCGGCGAGGACGGCGGGTTCGAAGTAGCGGACGTTTTCGTTCTCGTCGAGGACGAGGTCGCCGTAGGTATCGCGGATGGTTTCGCCGCCGCGGTGGTGGAGGCGGAAGGTGCCGACGACGGCGCGGATTTTGCGGACGGCGTCCTCGCCTTGGAAGAGGAGGAGCATGACGCGGCGGCGGAGGCCGGATTTGGGGTCGGGGGCGAACTGACTTTGGATGTAATCGCGGATGAGTTCTTGGATTTTACGTTCCTGAGGGTCGTCGGCGGAGACGATATTGTCGGCGTATTCGCGGGTGAGTTCCGGGCTGGGGGCGAACATGCGGGCGGCGACGAGGTCGACGCCGCTGCGGGAGATGAGACGGGCGATGATTCCTCCGGTGCGGGATTTATGGAGGGAGTGGGGGGTGATGATGACGTAGGCGAGTTCTTGAGGCATAGGCGATTAGTTGGAGGGGGCTGAGGTTTCGGACGGGGCTGAGGTTTCGGGAAGGTGGGGGGCAGGGGGTGGGGCTTCGGGGGTGGGGACGGTGGCCTTGCCCCCGAGGATCTTGAACATGACGACGCCGCAGGTGGGGCATTTGCCCTTGATCGCTTTGCGGCCGTTCTTCATGAGTTCTTCCACGGCATCGGCGATCTCTTTCTTCGCCTTGCACTTCACGCAGTATCCTTCGGCCATAAGAAAAGGGGGTCGGCGACATCATGTCGCCGACGCATGGAATCAGCTTAGAGGTCCTGCAATTGGGCCGTCAACAGGGAAACCGCTGCCTTGGCGACGGGCCTGCTGCGTGTTAATATGTTAATGATCAATGATTTCGATAGAGGCGCGGTCGGCCTGAGCCAGGCGTCGGGTGGATGGGAGGAGAGGTGGGGGGAGGACGGAGAACCCGCGACGATCGAGTTGTCGGGAGGGCAGGTTACGGTTCGGTTCGTTATCCTGGACCGGGTGGAGCGTGGTCATGGTTGGGAGCGGGGCGGGGTGGGGGAGGGCACGCAGGAGGTGCGTCGGCCGTTGAGGAGGACATCGAAGCGAGTGACCAGGGTGCCGCCGCGGGAACCGTCCCAGACCTCGTTGAGGAGGGCGATCGTTTGGATGTGGGTGGTGGGGGGGAGGCCGCGTTGGCGGAGGTCGTCGAGGAAGGGCCTGAGGTTGAGGCGAGGGGGCGCGCCGAGGAGGCCATGGAGGCGATAGCGGAAGCGTTGTTGGTCGGGTGGGGCAGGGACGAACTCGTAGGGGCGGTGGCCGTCGTGGAGGGTTTGGGTGGGGGTGGGGGTGCCGTACCAATCGAACCAGATGTCGAGGGGACCGCCGGGTTCGAGTTGGAGGCGGACGAGGAAGTTGTGGTGGCCCTGGTCGTTTTCCAGGCGGGTGACGGCGTCCATTTCGAGGGTGAGGGATTCGATGTGGGCGAGGGTGAGGGGCGAGGGGGTTGATGGCGGGTCAGCAGGGTGGAGGTGAGCAGTGTCGAGGTGGAGGCCGAGGGTGGCGGGGTCGGGGCGGCTGGAGGCTGGGCGGTGCCAATGCCAGCCGCAGGTGCCGTCCTGGTGTTGGACGAGGGTGAATTCGTATTGGGCTTTGGGTTCGTGGACGAGGGGGGTGGAGTGGGTTTGGAGGCTCGCTCCGCCGGAGAGGGCGAGGTGGTCGCTGGGGCGGCGGGGGTCATCGGCGGCGCGGGAGACGAGTTGTTGGGATCGCTGGCGGGGCCAGGTGACCGAGTTGGGCGGGAGATGGCGGACGGTGAAGTCGTTGACTCGAACCCAATGTTCCTCCTGGGCGGGGCCGTTATAGAAGTGGAGGCTCGCCTTGGGGTCGCCTTTGACGGGGAGATCGCATTCGCCGACGTCGCGCCAGTCGCGCCAGGGAGCGGTGCGGAACTGGCCACGGACGCGGTTCTGATAGGCTTGGAGGCGGAGTTCGACCCGGTAATCGTCGAGCGGGACGATGGCGACGGTTCGGGCGCGGTCGCTTTCCTCGCGTCCCATGACGATGGTGAGCCGGCCGGAGACGAGTTCCTGGCCGAGTTTGACCATGTGGCTGGCGTCGTAGTACCAGACGAGGTTGGATTGTTCCCACTGGGCGGTGGGGCGGTTACTGACGGTGACGCTGATCTCGACGGCTTGCTGGGCGGGGGAAGGGATGGGGTGGACGAGGACGTTTTTGGCGTTATTGGCGCCGCCCCACATGTTGCCGGGTTGGATGCGGACTTCGAGTCCGGCGGGGCCGGTGCGCCAGGCGGCGGGGTCTTCGCGTTCGAAGGACCAGCCGGGGGCGAGGGGGCCGAGGAAGCGCTCTGCGAGGACGAGGTCGCCGGCGAGGGCCGGGGAGGGGGCAAGGAGGAGGCAGAGGGGGAGGAGGGCAGGCATGGGGCCACGGGGCGCGCGGGGGTGAGCGGTCATAGGGGGAGCATAGGGGGCGGGCCGGGTTTGTCAGCACAGGACTCGGTGTGGGGGTTGGGGGGCGGCCGGTGTGGGGGGTGGTTTGGTTTCGGGGAGGCATCGTTTTGATTACGGGAGAGTAAAGAATGCGGGCAGGGGATGGTTGCGGCTTGCGGGTGGGAGAGCGAGGCGGGATTTAATGCGCGCGTTTGGGACCTGCTTGGGCGGGTCGACGGATGGAACGAGCAAACTCACACGAAAGACTCACATGAAATCGAGCAACAAGATGGCAGGGAGGAAAGGGACGGCGCCGCGGGGGTTGATCTGGGCGGTGGCGTTGGCAGCGACGGCGGGGGCGGCGCAGGCGCAGCGGTATTGGTCGGAGGACTTCGAGGGATTGGCTTTGGGGCCGAAGGTGGAGGAAGCGCGGCCGGGGTCGGCGGTATGGACGAAGACGCCGCCGCCGGGGTGGTTGATTGACGATTCGAAGATGCCCGGGGTGGGGACGTCGATGGACGGGATGACGGAGTGGGCGGGGTGGAGTTTTGCGAACAAGGACTGGTGGGTGGGGGCGGCGGGGGATCAGCGGCGGTCGGAGTACAAGCTGGGGATCGGGACCGTGATGATTGCGGATCCGGACGAGTGGGATGACGCGGCGCACGTGCAGGGGCTATTCGAGAGCGTGGTGACGACGGGGCCGATTGGGGTGACGAGCGCGCCGGCGAATTCGCTGGTGTTGGTTTACGATTCCTCGTGGCGGCCGGAGGCGGTGGACGACGGACTGCCGAACTTCCCGGTCGATGCGGAGGGGAATCGGATTAACGATCAGACGGGGTTCATCAAGGCGAGGTTCGATGCGTTGGCGGAGGCGGAGGTGCAGCGGTGGACGTCGATCAATGGGGAGCCGACGTATCACGATCACATGCCGAACGAGTCGGTGGTGGTGCCGTTGGGGAACCCGGCGGGGGCGCAGAACTTGGTCTTGCGTTTCGGGATGGAGAAGGCGGCCAACGACTGGTGGTGGGCGGTGGACAACCTGGCGGTGGGGGTGCCGCCGTTCCTGACCGGGGTGTCGGCGGACGGGGTGAGTTTCACGGTGCGGATCGTGGAGGCGCTGGGCAAGTCGGTGGATCAGAGCAAGCCGGTGACGGCGGAGTTGGACGGGGCCGGGGTGACGCCGTTGAACTTGTCGCAGGATGGGAGTTACTACCTGGTCAACTACAACATGGCACCGATGGTGTTTCAGCCGCGGTCGGCGCACACCGTGCGGGTGCGTTACACGACGAGCGACAATGTGGGGCGGGACGAGGCGGGGACGTTTGTGGCGCCCGGGTATGCGACGGTGTCGTCGACGCCGAGGCTGGTGACGGTGGTGGTCAACGAGGCGGAGTGGTTTTCGATCGACGACACGAAGGCGGTGCTGCTGGAGTTGGACGGGGTGGCGGTGACGCCGAGTTCGGTGGAGCGGACGGACACGTTTCAGGTGACGGTGCGGTATGAGCATGCGGGGGTATTCGCGTCGGGGTCGACGCATCTATTGAAGGCGACCTACACGACGACGGCGGGTCAGGCGTTGACGGAGCCGCTGGAGTTCAAGGCGCCGGAATGGGTGAGTTTGCCGGCGAGCCTGGCGACGCCGTTGGGGACGGGGGCGCAGCCTGGGATGAAGTGGCGGACGCATCAGTTGGGGAGTGCGCGGAACAACACGCTGGCCGACGCGGAGGCGCAGTTGGCGGGCACCATGGGGCCGTCCGTGCACGATCCGGCCGGGTTCGAGGCGGATGGGACGTGGTTGATCGATTACGTCAACCTGGATCAGAACGGCGGGGACGCGGGGCGGTTTACGGCGTCGCAGGCGCCGCCGCAGGATGTGGCGGACGGGTTTATTCCTGGGATCCCGGGGACGACGTTCAGCACGGACTACGTGGTGGGGGAGGCGCGGGCCTTGGTGGAGCTGGGCCAGGCGGGCCTGTATACGATGGTGGTGAACAGCGACGATGGGTTTCAGGTTTCGGTGGGGACGACGAACAATCCGACGCAGTTGAAGTTGGGCCTGTTCGATGGGGGCCGGAGCGCGGCGGACACGGAGTTTTACTTCAACGTGACGCAGCCCGGGGTGTATTTCTTCCGGTTGTTGTGGATGGAGGGGACGAGTGACGCGCGGGTGGAGTGGTTTACGGTGAACGCGGACGGCAGCCGGGCCTTGGTGGGGGGGACGCAGCCTGGGGCGTTGAAGGCGTATCGGGTGCGGACCGTGCCGGAGCCGACGGCGGGTCAGATTACGTCGTGGTCGGTGGCGAATGGGAATCTGGTGTTGAACTACACGGGCGTGTTGAAGTCGGCCACGAGCGTGCAGGGTCCCTACCAGGCGGTGGCCAATGCGAGTTCGCCGCATACGGTGACGCCGACGGAGGCGCGCGTGTTCTTCCTGGCGGAGTAGTGAGAGTGCTGTGCCGCAAGGGGGCCGGGCCGAGGTCCGGCCCCCTTTCCCTTGGGAGAGAGCGCATGAAGCGAGGTGCGATGTGGGTGTGGGCGTTGGCGGCGGTCGGGAGCGGGGTGGGCGATGAGCGTCTGCCGTCGATCGGCCCGGTTCCGCCGTATACGACCGAGGTAACGCGGCATACGTTCCATGGGGCCGGGTCGGCGGGGAGCGACTGTCTGAACGGTCACATGCCGCACACGAGCTACGCGTTATTCCGGGCCATCCGTTCGCATCAGATCGCGTCGCCGGGCGTGGCGGCGAGTGCGCGTTACGGGACGCCGAACGCGTGCAATCTATGTCATTTGGATCGGACGCTGGGGTGGGCGCAGCGGTGGTTGGGGGAGTGGTACGGGCAGGAGGAAGTGGTGTTGAGCGAGGAGCAGCGAGAGGTGTCGGCGGCGGTGCTCTGGGTGGTGAAGGGGAACGCAGCGCAGCGGGTGGTGGCGGGGTGGCATTCGGGGTGGGCGCCGGCGCCGCAGGTTCGCATGGCCACGGGCTTGACCGTTATAACATCAGTGCTTACGTTCAAAGCATGACGATCGAGTTGAAAGTCCGCCGAGTGGGGAATTCGCTGGGAGTCGTGCTGCCGAAGGAAGCACTCGCGCATTTGAAGGTGGAAGAGGGCGACACGATCACGCTGACGGAGGCGCAGGATGGCGTGCGCCTAAGCGCCAGCAACCCTGAGTTTGCCGAGTCGATGGCCGTGTTCGAGTCGTTGAACCGCCGCTACCGTCACGCGCTGCGCGAACTGGCGAAATGAAGGAGCCCCGCTGGTTTACGCGGGAGGAGTGTCTTGCGCTGCACGACCTCATGCTGTCGCAGTACGGCGGCATTGCGGGCGTGCGAGACGAGAACATGCTGGAGTCCGCTCTGGCCCGCCCCCGACAACGGTTTCACTACGGCGAGCCGCAAATGACGGATTTGGCTGCGGCGTATGTCGCGGGGATCGTGAAGAACCACCCGTTTTTCGATGGCAACAGGCGGACGGGTTTCATGCTGGGCGCGGGTTTTCTCGAACGGAACCGTTTTGAGTTTCGGGCGACGGAGGCGGAGGTGGTCGTCCGGACTCTGGCTCTCGCGGCCGGGGAGATGGCGGAAGCGGCTTACGCGGAGTGGCTCGGAGCGAACTCCCGGCGGGCATGATCGGCGGGGCCCCGCGTTGGAGGTTGCGCTGCGACGACTTCGAGACGCACCGTGATGGATGCTGGGTGCGCGTTGGGACGGGGCGGGACGGTCGGACGGATTTTTGGGGGGGGCGGATTCACTTGGGGGTTTGGGTTTCGGCGAGGGCTTGGTCGAGGCGTTTGGGGGAGACGGGTTCGGCGGTGCCGAGTTCCTGGGCGAAGATGGAGACTTTGAATTCTTCGAGGAGCCAGCGGAAGCGGTCGGCGGCGGGGGCGAGGGGGGCGGATTTGGCTTGGGCGCGGAGGGTGCGGAGGGCGGCGGCGTAGGGTTCGACTTTGCGCCATTTCTCGAGGTCTTTGGCGGGGTTGACGGCGGCGCGTTCGGCGCGGGTGAGGAGGGCTTGGAGGTAGCGGGGGAGGTGTTCGAGGCGTTCGTAGGGGGTGAGTTCGAGGAAGCGGGCCGGGACGAGGGCGTCGAGGGCCTCACGCATGCGGGGCAGGGGTTTGCGGCAGAGGAGGACTTCGTGGCGTTTTTGGAGGATGCGGGTGACGCGGTCGGCGAGGGATTGGGCGAGGCCTGGGAGGAGGGAGCGGGCGCGTTCGAGGTAGTCTTGGAAGGCGGCGGAGGTGAGGGCCGGCCAATGGGGGGGCGGGAGGAGGTAGTGACGGAGGTTGATCCAGCCGCCTTCGAGGAGTTCATCGACGGGGCCGAGGGTGACGTAGAGGTCTTTGGCGCGGTGGAGGGCGCGGAGGTCTTTTTGGAGGTGGACGAGTTCGCGGTGGAGGGCGAGTTCGGCGAGGCGAGGTCCGCCGGACTCGGTGGCGAGGAGGGCGTCGTTGCGTTGGCGGAAGAGGCGGAGGTGGACGTGGTTGTCGGGGTCGCGGAGGAGGCCGGGGAAGGCGCGGACGGGGAAGCCGGCGATTTCGCCGACGGTGATTTCCGGGGGGAGGTCGTCGAAGGTCCAGCCTTGGAGGTGGGGGCGTTCGTGGGGGGCGACGAAGCGGGGCCAGGGATCGTCGTGGGAGGGGCGGGTGGCGGTATCGAGTTGTTGGCGGAGGTCGGCGAGGTTGCGTCCGGTGGCGAGGATTTGGTTTTTGGGGCCGAGGACAAGGAGGCGAGGGCGGAGGTGGGGGGGGAGTTGGTCGACGGGCCAGTCTTCGGTGCGGAGGGAGATGGGGTAGTGTTGGGTGAGGTAGGCGGTCATGGCGGGGAGGAAGTCGGGTCCGGAGGCGTGGACGTGGCGGACGATATTCTGGGCGGTGGTGGCGAGGGGCATGAGGGGGCGGCGGAGGGATTTGGGGAGGAGGGCGAGGAGGGCGGCGATGCGTTCTTCGCGCAGGACGGGGACGGCCCAGTCGAGGAGGGCGGGGTCGATGGCTTGGGCGAGGGGGGCGGAGAGGTGGAGGGTGACGCCGTCGTGGTCTTGGCCTGGGGCGTAGGCGTAGCGGACGGGGATGGTTTCGGGGCCGAGTTGGAGTTGGTCGGGGAGGCCGCCGGCTGCGAAGGCGGGGGCCTGGGGACCGAGGAGGTCCGCGGGGCTGGCGTGGAGGAAGGCCCAACCGCCGGCGGCTTTCATGGCCCGCTGGAGGTCGTGGGTCGAGCCGACGGCGGGGAGCCGGCTGGCGTAGAACAGGTGAAAGGCGTCGTCGAGGTCCGGGATGACGCGTTGGCGGAGGCGGGTTTGCCAGAGCTCGATCTTGTGGCGGAGGCGCGCGTTGGCTTCGAGGAAGGGGAGTGCGAGGTCGACGTCGCCCTCGACCAGGGCGGCGCGGATAAAAAGGGCGGTGGCTTCTTCGGGGTTGACCTGGAGGTAGCCGACGTGGCGCTGGCGGAGGAGGAGGCCGCGGAGGAGGGTTTTTTCGGTGGCGAGGACGCGGCCGGATGCGCGATCCCAGGCGGGGGATTCGTGGGTGACGCGGCAGACGTGGGGGGCAAGGTCGACGATCCAGAGGGGGTCGATGCCGGCGACGGTGCGGAGGTAAGGGCGCGTGGTTTCG
>CAZVRY010000263.1:0-9493 GCA_964629545.1 uncultured Verrucomicrobiota bacterium
GAGGGGCGGGGTGAGGGGTGACCGTTCATGGGGGGGCTGAGGGGGGTTAGACTTCCCAGCCGGAACGGTTCTGGCGCTTGACGAAGCGTTCCGCTTCGGCGCGGTTGGTCGACTTCATGTTGGGCCCGTCCCAATCCATGCGCACGCCTTCGCCCACCCGCAGGGCGATACAGCCGAGGAGGATGCACTCGGTGAGATAGGCGGCGATGTCGAAGTTCGAGTAGGCCGGGGTGCCGTCCTTCATCATGTTGAACCACTCCTGCATATGGCCGGGCGACCGCGGGATGGTCTGCTCGACCGCCTTGCAGGCCTCGTGCTTGTCGCCGTCCTTGAACTCCTCCTCCCCTTTCATGGCCAGGTAGAAGCGGGCGCCATAGTCGTCGGGCGAGAACAGCTTGCCCTTGTCCCCGATGATGAGCGCGCCGCTGCCGGGCAGGTTGCCTTGGGTCATGATGACCTCGCGGGCGCGGCCGGCGTCGGGGCGGAGCGGGACGATTTTGGCGCGTTTCCCGGCGCCGGGGGCCTCCGGCGTGCCGCCGGGGTTGCCATCGTACCACCAGAATTTGAGCGGGGGCAGCCCGTCTCGTTCGGGGAATTCGAAGCGGATCCGCGAGGTCTCGGGGAACGTCTCGGCGTAGATGCGCGAAGCCAGTTCGCACTCGACGACCGTGGGATAGCCGAGCTTGAGCGCCCGGAAAGGCATGTTCACGGTGTGGCAGGCCATGTCGCCGAGGGCGCCGGTGCCGAAGTCGTACCACCCGCGCCAGGCGAAGGTGTGGTAGCAGCCGTTCTTATACGGGCGCTGGGCGGCGGGGCCCAGCCAGAGATCCCAGTCGAGCGAGGAGGGGACGGGATCGGAACCGGCGGGGCGGTCGTAGCCTTGGGGCCAGACGGGGCGGTTGGACCAGACGTGGAGTTCGAGGGGGTTGCCGATGACGCCGGCCTGGATGACCTCGACCGCGCGGCGGAGCCCGCTTTCGGCGCTGCCTTGGTTGCCCATTTGGGTGGCCAGTTTCTTTTCGTTGGCCAGCGACCGCATCATGCGGGCCTCGTTGACGTTTTGGACCAGCGGTTTTTGGCAGAAGCAGTGCTTGCCCATCCTCATGGCCCGGATGGCGGCCACGCCATGGTTGTGGTCGGGGGTCGAGACGGTGACGGCGTCGATGGAGTTCCCCATTTCTTCCAGCAACTTGCGGTAATCCTTGAATTTCTTGGCGTTGGGGAATTGCTGGCCCTTCTTGTTGAGGGTGTTCTCATCCACGTCGCACAGGGCGACGATCTCGCCGCCGCACCTGGCGGCGTCACTGCTGTCGCTGTCGCCTTTGCCGCCGACGCCGATGCAGGCGACGGCGATTTTGCCATTGGCGCCGAGGACTTGGCCCACATAGGGGAAGGCCAGGGTGGCGGCGGCCGCGGTGGCGCTGGTGCGGAGGAATTGACGGCGCGAGGCGCGGGTCAAAGGGAACAACGTGGGGGAGGCCGGATCAGGAGATTTCATAGTGGTTTACGTGCAGTAGCACTTGGAGAGTTTTAGGGCCACTTCTATTCAATGGCCAGAAAGAAGTTTCTTGCATCTCTCTCCTTTACGCCCCGAGGGTTTCAGCGCAAGCTCCGCCCATGGTGACCCTGAAACAAACGAAGTTGTTCAGCGGTGTCCTGGCCGAGGAGTTGCAGGCCTTGGAGCAAACGGCCGTCACCCGTGCCTACAAGGCCGGGCAGATCGTCTTCCAGGAAGGGGACGATGGCGACGGCGTCTACATCATCATCGAAGGGCAGGTCCAAATCTCCGCCGTCATCGGCCAGAACGAGCGTCGCGTCCTCTCCCGTTTGGGGCCCGGCGAGTTTTTCGGGGAGATGGCGGTGCTCGATACGGAGCCGCGGTCGGCGACCGCCTCGGCGGAGGAGAACTCCAAGCTTTATTTCATCCCCCGCCAGGATTTGCTGGCCATGTTGGAACGGTCACCCCGCTTGGCGGTCAGCCTCGTGCGCGAGTTCAGCCTGCGCATGCGGGATTTCAACCGCCAGTACGTCCAGGAATCCCTCCAGGCCGAACGCCTCACCCTGGTCGGCCGCTTCGCCCGGTCCATCGTCCACGACTTCAAAAACCCGCTCAACATCATCGGGATCTCGGCCGAGATGGCCGCCATGCCCCAGGCCACGGCGGCGATGCGGGAGAACGCCCGCGACCGGATTCGCCGCCAAGTGGAGCGGCTGAGCAATATGATCAACGAACTCCTCGAGTTCACCCGGGGGTCCCACTCCTCGATGGTCTTCGCCGAGACCGATATCGGGGCCTTCGTTGGCCATCTGGTCGAGGAACTGGCCCCGGAAGTGGCCGCCCGCGGCGTGAAGTTCGAGTTCGCCAGCCCGCCCCCCTCGGTGGCCTTGCTGGTCGATCCCAAACGGCTCACCCACGTCTTCTACAACCTCGTCCACAACGCCGTTGATGCCATGGCCCCCAAGGGTGGCATCATCACCCTCCGCTTCCTCACCACCCCCACCGAACTCGTGGTCGAAGTCCAGGACACCGGCAAGGGCATCTCCCCCGAGATCGCCCCCCGCCTGTTCGAGGCCTTCGCCACCTACGGCAAGGCCCAAGGCACCGGGCTCGGCCTCTCCATCTGCCGGCGCATCGTCGAGGATCACAACGGCAAAATCAGCGCCCGCAATGCCCCCGTCCAAGGCGCGATCTTCGCGTTCAGCCTCCCGCTCAAACGGTGAACCGCATCCGGCTGCTTCCCGAACAGGTCGCTAACCAAATCGCCGCCGGGGAGGTCGTCGAACGCCCCGCCAGCGTCGTCAAGGAACTCGTCGAGAATGCCCTCGACGCCCACGCCGCTCGCCTCAAAGTCGAAATCCAGGCCGGCGGACGGAGCCTGATCCGGGTCACCGACGACGGCCTCGGCATGAGCCGGGACGATGCCCTCCTCTGCCTGGAACGTCACGCCACCAGCAAGATCGAACGGGCCGAGGACCTCGCCGCCATCGCCACCATGGGCTTCCGCGGCGAGGCCCTCCCCAGCATCGCCAGCGTCAGCCGATTCACCCTCACGACCCGCGAACGCGAAAGCCCCTCCCCGGAAGGCGCCCAAGTCATCGTCCACGGCGGCAAAATCGTCGAAGTCCGCGCCGCCGGATGTCCCCCCGGCACCGCGGTCGAGGTCCGCCAGCTCTTCTTCAACCTGCCCGCCCGCCGCAAATTTCTCCGCTCCGACGACACCGAGCGCGCCCACATCCAGCATTACCTCATGCTCGCCGCCCTGGCCCATCCGCACGTGGGCCTCACCTTCGTCCAGGACGAGCGCACGGTCTGGCAGTTGCCCCCCCTCGGCCCCGCCAGCCAGGAGGCGCCCAGCCAGGACGCCCTCCGAGAGCGCCTCCGCGGGTTCCTCGGCGGCGACGTGCCGCTCCTGCCCGTGGATTTCTCCGGCGACCTCGAGACCCCGCCCCCGATGCCATCGGGGAACGAGTGGCCGGCCTGCCAGGAAACCGCCCCCGCCCGCCCGCCCACCCTGCGCGTCCGCGGCTTCATCGGCGCCCCGGGCGTCTCCCGCGCCACCCGCGAGGACCAGCACCTCTTCGTCAACCGTCGCCCCATCGAGAACCGCGGACTCAACCACGCCCTCCTCGAAGGCTACCACACGGCCCTCATGAAGGGCCGTTTCCCGGTCTGCTGCCTCTTCCTCGAACTCGACCCCGCAGAGGTGGACGTCAATATCCATCCCTCCAAACGCGAGGTGAAATTCCACCGCGAGTTCGCGGTCCGGCGGCTGGTCACCGCCGCCGTGCGCCATGTCCTCCTCCGCTACCACACCACCGATCCCCAATCCCAACCCGCCGCCCCCGCCACCCCCCGAACGCGTCCGCCCGACGACGCCACTCCCCCTCTGCCGGATCTTCTCCCCCCAGCCCCCCAACCCGGTCCCGCCGTGACCCCACGGCCACCCGCCCCTGGGCCCCCGACATCCTTCGCTCCAGGTTCGGGTCTCGCCCGACTGGGGACGGTCGCTCATCCGCCTCCGCCTCGCGAGCCAGCCTCCCCGCCTCCTCCTTCCCCCGCGGCGGCGGGGCCGCCTGCCGCGACGGCCAACGCCCCCACCGAACCGCAGCCGCTCCTCGCCATCCCACTGCGCCTGATCGGCGTGGTCGGCCGGCTTTACGTCCTTCTCGAATCCGATCGCGGCCTCGTTCTGCTCGATCAACATGCCGCCCATGAGCGGATTCTCTTCGAACAAATGCTGGACCGGCTGGAGCAGGGCTCGGCTCCTTCCCAGCGGCTGCTCCTGGCGGAGACGGTGGAACTGGGGCCGCGCGATGCCCAGTTCCTGCGCGAGAACCTCGAGACCCTCACGCGCCTGGGGGTGGGGTTGAGCGAATTCGGCGAACGCACCTTCCTCCTTGACGCCCTCCCGCCCTTCGCCAAGGCCCCCAACCCGCGGACGTTTGTCATCGGGTTGGTCGACGCGCTGAAAGCCGCCGGCCAAGGGGTCAACTCGCTCCGCCTCGGTGAAGAAACCGTGGCCAAGACCGTCTGCCGCCATGCCGTCAAGGCGAACGATGCCCTGAGCGGATCGGAACTCGAACACCTCGTGAGAGACCTCCGCCGGTGCACCATGCCCTACACCTGTCCCCACGGCCGCCCCACCTTGATCGAGATGAGCTACCGCGAGTTGGAGAAGAAGTTCGGGCGCGTGGCGTAGGAGGGCACGAGCCGCCGGCCCGGTGCTGCTCCCGCCAAAATCGGAAGTTATGTTTGCACAGACCCTTAGCAGGAGGACGAGAAGAACCTGGGATTGATCCGCCACGCGGATGATTGGGTGGCGGGCTTCGAATGGCTTTCGAGCTGCGGGGCGGTGCCGCGGTAATGACGCTGCTCAACCGGGTTTGCGGAGGGCCACAATTCCTGGGTTGCACCGCGGCGCGAGGCCATTAGACTGCCGCGCATTCACCTCGCTGCAACCGCGATCCCGTCTCATCATGAACCCAGCCTCTGCCCGACTGACCCGACGCCAATTTCTTGTTCGCTCGACGGCCGTTGCCGCGGCCATCCCGTTCGTGCCCGGCACCGTCCTGGGCTTGAACGGGGCCGTTTCCGCCAATGAACGGCTCAACCTCGCGGGGGTCGGCGTCGGTGGTCAGGGCGCCTCCGACCTCAACGAACTGGCCAGCGAGAACATCGTGGCCCTCTGCGATACCGATTGGCGCCACGCGGCCGGCACGTTCAAGAAGTACCCGGCCGCCAAGCAATACCGCGATTTCCGGGTGATGCTCGAGGAGCAGAAGGACATCGATGCGGTGGTCGTGGCAACGCCCGATCATGTCCATGCCTTCGCCTCGATCGCGGCCCTCCGCCACGGCAAGCATGTCTATTGCGAGAAACCCCTCACCCACTCCGTCTGGGAGGCCCGCCAAGTCGCCCTCGCCGCCCGGGCGGCCGGGCTCGCCACCCAGATGGGCAATCAGGGACAGGCCTCCGAGGAGAGCCGGCGCCTGTGCGAACTCATCTGGGCGGGCGCCATCGGCCGCGTCCGCGAAGCCCACATCTGGACCGACCGCCCGTCCAACGGTCTGTTCGGAGAATACTGGCCGCAAGGGGTTGACCGCCCGAGCGACACCCCCCCGGTCCCATCCGCGTTGGACTGGGATCTCTGGCTCGGGCCCGCTCCGGAGCGGCCTTATCACCCCGCTTATGCCCCCTTCCGATGGCGGGGTTGGTGGGACTTCGGCACGGGCGCGCTCGGCGATATCGGCTGCCACGCCCTGGATCCCGTGTTCCGCGCCCTCAAACTCGGGTCCCCCATCGTGTGGCGGGCCAAGAAGGACTGGGGGGAGGCGGACGTGGCGCCGGACCGCTGTGTTCATCCCCTGACCGTGCAAGCCTCGTCCAGCCGGGTGAACAAGGAAACCTACCCGCTCGCCTCGGTGGTCACTTACCAATTCGCCGCCACCGGCCCGGACCCGGGGCTCAAGGTCGTCTGGTCCGACGGCGGCATCCGTCCGCCCCGCCCGCCCGGCCTGCCCGATGAGATCCCGATGGGGGCCAATGGCCGGTTGCTCGTGGGGGACGAGGGGTTCATCCTGGGCAACCGCGTTTATCCGGAGGCGCGCCGCCACGACGTGGCCTCCGTCCCCAACTCGATCCCGCGTTCCTCGGGTCACTACAAGGAGTGGATCGCCGCCTGCAAAGGCGGTCCGCCGGCCGGATCCAACTTCGACTGGGCCGGTCCCCTGGCGGAGATCGTTCTGCTCGGCAACACGGCCCTCCGCGTCCAGCTTCGGGAAGAACTCACCTTCAAGCCCCTGCGCTGGGATCCCGTCGAGCTGCGGATCGCCAACTCCGAGGAAGCCAACCGCCACCTGCGGCGGGATTATCGAACCGGCTGGTCTCTCAGCTAAGCCGTATCCATGCCGTCGGATCCGTCGCGCTTGCTGGATCTTCTTTCGTCGTGCGGCCATGGTTGGGCCCGTTGATCGCGCGACTGGTGACGAGGACTTCCTCCTCCAAATGGATCGCTTCCGCGTGGCGCTCCGTGCCCAGGCACGCCCAAGCCAGTTGGCCCATCGCCTTCCAGTTCTGGAGATGGCCGGGACCGTAATGCGTGCGGCAGGCCGCCAGCATTGAGACCTGATCGAGCGCGATGGCCGGTGGTTCGCCAGAGACCAGGCGCAGCCGTTCACGGGCTGGCTGCTCGACCTGGGGCCGGAGGGGGCGCGGTGGGCGCGCTCGGCCATGTCTAACGGCGTTCTGCACGGGCTTTCGGAAGGCTGGTACACCAACGACCATGCCCACCACGAAGTGCACGAAGTTCACGAAGGCCACCCAGAACCGAGATGATCGTCGCAGCAGGATGCGGGCGACCTTGTCGGGGGCAGAGAGCGACCGCGTGGTTAGCGTAACCTTCGTGGCCGCGCCAGGGGCCGCGGGCCAGAAGCCGCCAGTCCCAACCAGGGTCGCCGACACCGCCGGCAGAACCAATCCGCCACCTGCCCTCGCCTACCGGTAGGGCTGGCGGAGGGCGATGGCTTTTTCTTTGGCCCGCAGGCGGAGGTTCAGGCATTCGACGCCGACGGAGAAGGCCATGGCGAAGTAGATGTAGCCTTTGGGGATCTCCCTGTGGAAACCCTCCGCCACCAGGGCGCACCCGATGAGCAGGAGGAAGCTGAGGGCGAGGATCTTGAGCGTAGGATGACGCTCGATGAAGCCGCTGATGGTGCCCGCATAAACCAACATGAAGCCCATGGCCAGAATCACGGCGGCGATCATCACCCCGAGATACTTGGCCATCCCCACCGCCGTAATCACCGAGTCGAGCGAGAACACGATGTCCAAGAGCAGGATCTGGATGATGACCGAGGCGAAGGTGGGCGCGATCCGCCGCGTGGTTCCGCCATCGTCCCCCTCCAGCTTGTCGTGAATCTCGTGCGTGGCCTTGGCCAACAAAAACAGCCCTCCCAGGATCAGGATCAAGTCTCGCCCGGAAATCCCGTGAGGCGCGTCCATCCCCAGGACGGCCGGCACATAAAACAGAGGCTTCGTCAGCTTCACGATCCAGGCCAGCCCGCAAAGCAGCAGCACCCGCGTGATCAACGCCAGACTCAACCCCAACTGCCGGGCCCGATGCCGCTGCTCCGGCGGAAGCTTCCCCGCCAGAATCGAAATGAACACGATGTTGTCGATCCCCAGCACGATCTCGAGCACGGTCAAGGTGACGAGACTGATCCAGATCTCAGGGTTCGCGATCCAATCCATAAGAGTAATCTTCAAAATCGGCCCGACGGAAGCAAGCCGGAGTTCAGCGGCTCCCATGGGGGAGAGCGCGCGCCCCTCCCGTCCCTCCCCCCAACCGTTGACAGGGAGAGGGGGAATCGCCTCGGTTCAGGGGTTCAATACGGCGACGTTTCGTTGGGAAGATTCTCTCCCTACCCCCAACGGAGGACCTTCACCGTCGTCCCGGCCCTCCACGCCGTGCCCGGCGGCGCCTCGACCAACCCGTTGGCTGCGGCCAGCGAGGTCACCGCGTGCGACTCCTGCAGACCGGCCAGCCGCACCTGTCCCGTCCCGTCGACCGTCACGCGCAGAAAATGGCGGCGATCGCCCCGGTTGGCCACCGGCTCCGCTAGCACCCCCGGATGGGACGGCAACTCCACCTCGGAGGCCCCCTGCAACCGCAACAAGGCCGGACGCACCAACAGGAGAAACGTCACCAGCGCCGAAGCCGGATTGCCCGGCAGACCAAACAGGTAACGGTCACGCCAACGCCCGTAGACAAACGGCTTGCCGGGACGCATCGCCACCTTCCACAGATCAATCTCCCCCCCCAACCGCTCCCACGCCGCCTTCACGTAATCCGTCTCCCCCACCGACACGCCGCCCGACGTGATGACCACCTCCGCCGCCCGGGCCGCCGCCTCCAACGCAGCCACCGTCGCTTCCAGAGAATCGCCCACCAACGGCTGCACCCGCGGCTCTGCGCCCGTCGCGCTCGTCAAGGCCGCCAACATCGTCCGATTGCTGTCGTAGATTTGCCCCGCCCTCAGCGTCTCCCCTGCCTCGACCAATTCGCTCCCCGTCGCCAACAGCGCCACCGACGGCACCTGCCCCACCTGGACCACGCTCAATCCGATCGAACTCAGGAGTGCCAGCCGCCCCGGATGGATCCACTGGCCCGCGTCCCCCACGATCGCCCCGGGCGACACGTCCGCGCCGCGCCGGCGAATGTGTTCCCCCGGCTGCGCCCCCGCCAGGACCTCGACGGTCTCGGTCTCTCCGGACACCGGTCGCACGTCCTCCTGCATCACGACCGCATCCGCGCCCGGGGGAATGGGCGCCCCGGTGAAGATGCGCACGGCGGTGCCGGGCCCGAGGCTGCCGACGCACGGCTGCCCGGCTTCCGCCCGGCCGACCACCCGGAGCGCAACCGGCCGATCGGGCCCCGCGGTCCGGACGTCCTCCGCGCGGACCGCGTAGCCGTCCATCGAGCTGTTGGCGAAGGCGGGCAAGGCGAGCGGCGAGAGGATGCGTTCGGCCAGGCAGCGGCCGTGAGCTCGTCGCACGGCGATGGTCTCGCGTCCGAGCGGGGCAACCGTCTGAAGCAGGCGGGTGCGAGCTTGTTCCAGGGTTAGCATAGGTGTGGGCCCGGCGGGTCGACCGGGCCGCGCCCAAGATAGCGTGTCCCCAGGGCACTGGCCAGCGCCCCGGTTGTCCTCCCGCCCTTCACATGTCGAGGGGGGAGAGAGAGAGGATTCTCCGAACCAAGGACTCGCACCATGAACCCCTGAACCGAAGCGATTCCCCCTCTCCCTGTCTCCCTCCCCCCAACCTGAGTCATCGCTTCGCTGGCAACGGTTGGGGGGAGGGACGGGGTGAGGGGCGACGGTTCATGGAGAGCCTCCAAGTCGAACGAACCGACGCGCAGGGGGACCATGAACCGGGCGGACCGGGAGCAAGAGCAAGAGCATGATCAAGAGCACGAATTCTGCCTTTTGCACTCTG
>CAZVRY010000264.1:0-9485 GCA_964629545.1 uncultured Verrucomicrobiota bacterium
CCACCGTCCCCCACTCCGAATCCCAGTTCTACCAACTCGCCACCGAGGCCAAACCCTTCTTCCTCCAAAGCGGCGAGGCCGTCGCCCCTGCCGTCCTCGCCTACGAAACCTACGGCACCCTCAACGCCCGCAAAGATAACGCCATCCTCGTCTTCCACGCCCTCAGCGCCAGCCAACACGCCGCCGGCCTCAACCCCGCCGTGCCCAGCGTCGGCCCCCTCTGGACCGATGAGTGCCAGCTCGGATGGTGGGACGGCTTCATCGGCCCAGGCAAAGGCCTCGATACCGACCACTTCTGCGTGATCTGCGTCAACTACCTCGGCGGCTGCTACGGCTCCACCGGCCCCAGCTCCCTCGACCCACGCACCGGTAAACCCTACGGCCCACGCTTCCCCCAAGTCACCATGGCCGATATCGTCGATTCCCAACTCGCCCTCATCGACCACCTCGGCATCGAAACCCTCCACGCCACCCTCGGCGCCTCCCTCGGCGGCCTCCTCTCCCTCAGCCTCGCCACCCGCTACCCCGAACGCGTCCGCACCGTCATCCCCTTCGCCACCGGCGCCCGCATCACCCCACTCCAACGCCTCCATAATTTTGAACAGATCTTCGCCATCGAAGCCGACCCCAACTTCCAAGGCGGCGAATACTACCAAGGACCCCCACCCTCCCGCGGCCTCGCCCTCGCCCGCATGATCGGCCATAAAACGTTCGTGTCCCTCAGCGCCATGGAGGAACGCGCCCGCAGCGAAGTCGTCCGCCGCGACGATACCCTCGCCTGGTACCAACTCCGCAGCTCCCTCGAAAGCTACATGCTCCACCAAGGCCAAAAGTTCGTAAAACGCTTCGACGCCAATACCTACCTCCGGATCCTCGACGCCTGGAATCGCTTCGACCTCGTCCGCGAAGCCGTCGCCAGCGACCTCATCGCCCTCTTCCAACGCTGCCGCAACCAGAATTACCTGGTCTTCACCATCGACTCCGACGCCTGCTTCTACCCCGAAGAACAGGCCGCCCTCATGGACATCCTCAAGAGGGCCGGCGTCGACGCCACCCGCATCACCGTCCACAGCGACAAGGGCCACGACTCCTTCCTCCTCGAACCCCACCTCTACCGCCCCTTCCTCCGCGCCATCCTCATGTCCTAATACCTCACCACAATCCCCCATCCGCCATCCGTAATCCCCGATCCCCTGAACTCCCCCTCCCCCCGCCTCCGACTCCGCGTCTCCCCCACCGCCGAATCCGCCCTCCGCCACGGACACCCCTGGGTCTTCGAGACCAGCATCCGCTCCCAAAATCGCCCAGGGCAAAGCGGCGAACTCGCGGTCATCTACGACCGACGCGACCGCTTCCTCGCCCTGGGACTGTTCGATCCCGACTCCCCCCTGCGCGTCCGCGTCCTCCACGCTGGCAACCCCGTCCAGATCGACCCAAACTGGTGGACCGCACGAGTCCAGGCTGCCCTGGCGCGACGGGACGGGCACTTTGACGCCCGCACCGACGGTTATCGCTTGATCCATGGCGAAAACGACGGCTGGCCCGGGCTCGTCCTCGACCGCTACGCCCACACCTTCGTGGCCAAACTATACTCCGCCGCCTGGCTGCCCCGCTGGGCCGACCTCTCCGGCCTCCTCCAACGCGCCCTCCTACCCCTCCTACCCCCATCGTCCCAAGCCACCCTCGTCCTCCGACTTAGCCGCAATATCCAGGAAACAGCCCGAACCCAACACAACCTCCAGGACGGCCAGATCGTCTGGGGCCAGCTATCCTCGAAACCCGAAACTCACGGTGGACAGGTCAAGCCAGGATTCTCTCTTCACCCAGGTTTCAAGGACTCTCAGGAGCAAGGCGCGGGGGATCAGGCGAAACGGAGATCAGCGGTAGACCATAGTGTTGGGTCTCCCGATCTGAGGCAGGGCTCGCTGCCCGATCAACCTCAGCCGTTCCTCGAATCGGGGCTCCACCTCGAAGCCGAAGTCCGACGCGGCCAAAAAACCGGCTTCTACCTCGACCAACGGGAAAACCGGCGTCGCATCGAACCGCTGGCCGCGGGACGCCATGTCCTCAACGCCTTCAGCTTCACCGGCGGATTCTCCCTCTACGCCGCCCGCGGCGGCGCCGCCTCCGTGACCGACCTCGACATCAGCGAACACGCCCTGGCCGGCTCCCACCGCCACTTCCTCCTCCATCAAACCCACCCCGCCATCGCCCACTGCCCCCATCACCTCGTCCAGGCCGACGCCTTCGACTGGCTTGCCCAACCCCGACCCCCAGCCTTCGACCTGATCATCCTCGACCCTCCCTCCCTCGCCCGCCGCGAAGCCGATCGCCCCGGCGCCATCCGCGCCTACGACCACCTCACCACCTCTGCCCTCCGCCACCTCCGGCCCCACGGCACCCTCTTCGCCGCCTCCTGCTCGGCTCATGTCTCCTCCACGGAGTTCTTCCACGCCGTCCGCGACGCCGCCCGCCGCTCCCGCCGCCCATTCCGCGAACTCGCTACCACCGGTCACCCCCCCGACCACCCCGCCACCTTCCCCGAAGCCCACTACCTCAAAGGCATCTACCTCCAATTCGAACCCTGATCGACCACCCCCCTCAACCTTGTCGTCCCTCACCCTCCCCGGTATCGTCGTCCCCACATGACGCCGTCGCGCCCGCTCCTCCCGCTCCTTGCCGCCTCCACCCTCGCCGTCTCCACCCTCCTCCCCACCCACGCCGCCGATGCCGCCTTCTTCGGGCTCGTCAAGCTCCGTCAATATGCCCAAACGCCCGGCGGCAACCCGGCAGAACTCCCCTCCAACGGTTTCTCCTTCCAAGCCTTCGTCATCGCCTCCACCAATAACGCCGTCACTAACGCCACCGTCTCCTTCAAACCCTCCGCCTCCGCCGTCACCCGCACCCTGCTCCCACTCGCCGATGGCCTCGGCCTCCGATTCGAGGAATACTTCAACACCCTCGACGCCCTCGACGCCGCCTACCCCGCGGGCGGCGGATTCAGCGTCGTCACCTACACCAACTCCCTCCATACCCTAAACGACGGCCTCCGCCGAGCCAACCTCACCTTCTGGATCGCCCCCCCCTTCCTCAGCATCACCGCCCCAACAACCCCCGCCATCGCCAACCTCCCCGACGCCCAGGACATCGATACTTCCTCCGACTTCACCCTCCGCTGGAACTCTGTCGGCACCGCCCTCACCCTCCTCCAACTCACAATCCTCGATCTCTCGAGCAACGTGGTCTTCGCCAGCCCCATCCCCTTCCAGGACGGCGCACTCAACGGCGCCTCCAACGCCATCGTCCTCCCTGCCCATACTCTCCCCGTCAATGCCCGGTTCGAAGGCCACCTCACCGCCGCCAACCCCGGCCTCCCCAACACCAACGCCTACCCTGGCGCCATCGGCGTCGCCACCCTCGCCAAAGACCTCTCCTTTCCCCTCGCCACCCGCTCCGTCCCTCCCCCCACTCTCACCCTCACCCCCAACCCCAGCGACACGTTCCACCTCCACCTCGCCGGCCAACCCAACTACTACCACCGCCTCGAAGCCTCCCAAGACCTCCTCGCCTGGACCACCCTCGCCCTCACGAACCCCCCAGACGGCCACCTTCATTACCTCGATCCAGCTCCCCTTCCGAACGCCCACAGATTCTACCGCGCGCGCACCGAACGATAACCCCGCTCCCACGGCCGCCTGCCTCCCCGCTGACCTGGCCGAGGTTGTCGGCCAGCCTTACAGTTCGACTCGACCGTGTCGGCCAACCTTACAGTCCGATTTGCACCTCGGGAGACTCCTTATTTATTGCCTATCAATTAGTTACATAGTGGGCCAACACCACCAACGTGCAGCCCTTGTCGGAATACCTTACGTTTCTCCCTCCCCCGTGCCTTCCTTGCGGCCGCTCAGGAGAACCGTTGAATCACATTAGTAATTGATAACCAATGGCATACAACATAGACGGCAGCGTTCATCCGAAGTCGGCACAAATCTAGCTAAATGTCGACCCTGCAGTGAGCGTCACTTACGTTGACATTCGTAACACTCATTCAATAACGCGACCACTAACCACCGAAAGGATCGACCTTGAAGTCACCCCGTTTCACCCTCCGCGCCGCTAGCCTCGCCGCTTGCGGCCTCCTCTCCTACCAAGCCTCCGCCGTCCAAGTCGGCCTCGAACTCGCCCTCCTCGTCGACGTCTCAGGCAGCGTCAGCACCACAGAGTACAACCTGCAAAAACAAGGCTACGCCAACGCCTTCCAAACCGCCGCCGTCCAAAACCTCATCTCCCAAGTCTCCGGAGGCATCGCGGTCACTTACATCGAATGGTCCGGAGCCTCCCAACAGGCCCAACTCGTCGGCTGGTCGCACCTCACCGGAGCCGCCTCCGCCAACGCCTTCGCCAGCGCCATCCTCGCCACCTCCCGCGCCTTCAGCGGCTCCACCGAACCCGACGACGCCATCAACTACGCCGTGCCGAAATTCAGCAACAACGGCTTCGAAGGCACCTACCTGGTCATCGACGTCTCCGGCGACGGCACCGGCAACGTCTCAGCCACTCAAGCCGCTCGTGACAACGCCCTCAACAACGGCATCACCCGCATCAATGGCCTCGCCATCGGCGGCGCCAGCATCACAACCTGGTACAATGCGAATATCAAAGGCGGCACCGATGCCTTCGTCATCGGCGCCGCCACCTTCAATGACTTCGAAAACGCCATCATCCAGAAGTTGACCTTCGAAATCGGTGACGCTGTCCCCGATGGCGGCCCGGGTCTGCTCCTGCTCGGCGGGATCGGAACCCTCTTGCTGCGCCGCCGCCACGCTCAACGCTAGTCGTCCGGTCGGAGGCGCGCCTCACTACTTCCTCGTCTCCTTTGCGCGGCGAGTCGCTGGCTACCCCAGCGGCTCGCCGTTTTCTTTTTTCCAAATCCCCCTACCCTTAACCCCGCACAAAAGGACGTTGCCACCGCCCGACACCACCGCCACACTCCCACCCAACCCAATGGACTCCAAGTGTCCGCCAGTCCTCTCGCCTGCCGCCACCCTCATCACGCTCCCCCCGCCGCCCCCCCGCGCCCCGGCGCCGGAACCCGGGGTGCGTCCCCTCCTCTGCCCCCCCTGCCGCTCCACCCCATCGACAGGCTCCACATCGGCCTCGACCTCGCCGGCTGCCTCGGTGCTGGCCTCTGGATGCGCCGCTTCGTCCGCGGCGTCGAGGACTTCGCGGTTGCCGGCCGCGAACTCAACGTCTACCTCGGCGTCGCCTCCCTCGCCGCCACCGAACTGGGCCTCGTCACCATCATGTATACCGCCCAACTCGGCTTCGAAAAGGCCTTCGCCGGCGCTACCGTCGGCGTCCTCATGGCCGCCGCCATGTTCGGCGTCGGCGCGACCGGATTCGTCATCGGCCCCCTCCGACGCGCCGGCGTCATGACCATTCCCGAACTGTTCCAAAAGCGATTCGGCCCCGAAGTCCGCTGGCTCGCCGGCCTCTTCGTCGTCCTGGGCGGCGTCCTCAATATGGGCGTCTTCCTCCGCGTCGGCGGCGAGTTCCTTGTCCACACGACCGGGCTCCCCGCCTACAGTCTCGAACTCATCATGATCTCCCTCCTCGCCCTCGTCCTCCTCTATACCGTCTTCGGCGGCATGCTCTCCGTCCTCGTCACCGACTACCTCCAATTCCTCGTCATGGGACTCGGCATCGTCATCGTCTCCTTCCTCGTCCTCCGCGATATCGGCTGGAGTTCGCTGGTCGATTCCCTCTGGACCGCCTTCGCCCCCTCCGACCCCTCCACTCCCAAAACCCTCCACGCCCACCCCTTCGACCCCACCCACGCCACCAGCCTCGGATGGGGCTATATCCTCTGGCAAGCCCTGTTCCAAGTAGCCGTCGTCACCACCTGGCAAACCACGGTTTCCAGAGTTCTGTCCGCCAAAGACGAACCCACCGCCCGCCGCATGTACCGCCGGTCCGCCTTCTACTTCGTCGGACGCTTCGCCCTCCCCGTCCTCTGGGGCGCCTGCGCGTGGGCCCACTTCCAAGCCCAAGGCGGCCTCCCCGACCACCTCGATAGCCGAACTGCCATGCCCGCCTACCTCGGCCCCCTACTCCCCATCGGCCTCCTCGGACTCGTCATCGCCGCCATGCTCGCCGCCGAAATGTCCACCGACAGCGGCTACCTCCTCACCTGGGCCACCGTCATCTACAATGACCTCGTCACCCCCTGCCTCCGACGCCCCCTCTCCCTCCGGGCCCAACTGCTCCTCACCCGCCTCCTCGTCTGCGCCATCGGTGTCTTCCTCGTCTATTACGGCCTCATTTACGAACTCAAAGGCAACGTGTGGGATTACCTCGCCGTCACCGGCAACATCTACCTCGCCAGTGTCTTTACCCTCCTCGTCGCAGGCCTCTATTGGCCCCGCGCCAGCAAAACCGGCGCGCTGCTCGCCCTCCTCCTCGGCGCCATCGGCCCTCTCACGTTCCTTGCCCTGGGTAAACACTACCCCATCCGCCCGGAAGTCGCCGGCGCCTCCTCCTTCGCCCTCGCCTTCCTCGGCATGCTCACCGGCTCCCTCCTCCATCCCCATCGCCCAACCCCACCACCCAACCCCACCCCATGACCCCACTTACGCTCTTCTTCGTCGCCTTCTGGACCGTCATCGTCTTCGCCTCCATCGCCTGGTACGCCTTCCTCCTCCTCTACGTCGGACTTAAGGCCGCCCGCGATATCCGCCAACTGACCCGAGAACTCAAAGCCCGACAACCGTAACCCACGCCGACACCGGTGTCGGCGGCCTTTACACCCGAGCCCACACCAAATCCCATCACAACTCCCTCACCCCAAATAACTTGCCATTCCCGAGCCTTCCCTGCGCTGATCTCCGCGTCGGCTGGCTTTACAGTCTGCCTCCCGCACCCCCCGCTCTCTCGCCCTATTCTCGAATCTCACTTCATCGTAACTGTCTCCGCACAAATAGGTTAATCACAATCACCAGGCTCACTCACCATCCCGGCAAGAGTCTTGCTAGAAACGCCGCCTGAATGACAATTCTCAAGCCGATTATGCGCGTATCCACCCAAACCCCCGGCGGCGCCCTCGCTCTCCTCCTCACCTTCGCCGCCACCTCTACTCACGCCGCCCTCCTCACCCAACCCCTCGACCTCCGCCCCTCCTCCGTCCTCCTCCCCACCGTCGTCGCCGGCGACCCCAACGGCTCCCCCGCCGACTCCCCGGCCAACCGCGTCGACCCTAATACCACCTCCTCCCCCTACGCCGGCGTCGGCAGCATCTTCGTCGATACCCCCGGTGCCGGCGGTTACCTCGGCTCCGGCTCCGCCATCTCCACCCGCCATATCCTCACCGCCGCCCACCTCTTCGATACCAACGGTGACGGCGCCATCGACGTCGCCCCCGGCGACGTCACCTTCCGCCTCAACTACGGCTCCAGCCTCTCGCACATCCTCACCGCCAGCAGCGTCTCCGTCCACCCGCAATACACCGGCTTCAATAACCCATACCTCAACGACGACATCGCCATCATCACCCTGAATACCCCCCTCCCCGCTGGCGTTCCCATCTACTCGCTCTCCAGCGACCCCTTCCAATTCATCCGCACCATCACCATGGTCGGCTACGGCCAAAGCGGCACCGGCGTGGACGGCTACACCGTCGATGCCTCCTTCAGCACCAAACGCGTAGGCTACAACCGCGCCGAAGTCTACGGCCTCGACGACGAAGGAAGTGGCGCGAAGGAGGTCTTTCAGTGGGACTTCGACGGCCCCACCGCCGCCTCCAACCTCTACGGCAACTCCAGCAACCCCATCTTCCTTACCCTCGGCAACGCCCTCGAAGCCGCCATCGGCCCCGGCGACTCCGGCGGGCCCAGCTTCATCGACCTCGGGAACGGTCTCGAACTGTTCGGCGTCAATACCTTCGCCGGACGTCTCGCCGGGCAAACCCCGGGAACCTTCGGCACCTACGGCGGCGGCATGCTCGTCTCCTCCTACCGCGGCTGGATCGACCAAACCATGGCCAACGTCCCCGATCATGCCAGCACCGCCCTCCTCCTCCTCCTCGCCTTCCCCTTCCTCCTCCGCCGCCAGACCGCCCCCTCCTCTCCTCATTCACCCGCGTGAAGGAGGACGGAGGGGAGAGCGGAAGAAATTCCTCCCCCGTCCTGCGTCGCCAGTGCCCATCAGGCCGCCTCCGCCGCCAACGCCCGCGCGATCCCTTGCGGCGATAACTCCCGATCCACCCCCCCCAGCCGCACCGCCTCCGCAGGCATCCCGTAAACCGCCGACGTCTCTCGGTTCTGCGCCAGCGTCAGCGCCCCCAATCGCTTGAGGTGCGCCATCCCCACCGCCCCGTCCTTCCCCATCCCCGTCAGCAGCACGCCAATCACCCGCTGGTCGAACCGCGGCGCCTGCACGCTCAACATCAGCGCATCCACCGCCGGACAAACGTAATGAACGGGCGGACCCGCCGCCAATTGGAGCGACCGGTTCCAGACCAAGCGGCAATGAACCTCGCTCGGCGCCAGGTAAACCCTCCCCTCGCGCAACACCTCGCCATCCACCGCCATCCTCACCTCCATCGACGCCTGCCGGCCCAATGTCCGCAGGAACGATTCGTTGATGAACCTCGGCATGTGCTGCACCACGACCACGCTCGCCTGCAACGGAGGCACTGCCCCCAACACTTCGCCCAACACCCGCGGCCCCCCGGTCGACGCCCCCATGAGCACCAGGCACCGCGGTCCTCGCGACATCAACGTTCCGGATTCCCTCATGCTGCGAGGACCGTCGCCGCATTCCGGACCATGGCCAAGAGCGACGGCGCATCGAACGGCTTCGCCAAATAATCGAAGACGTACTCCTGCAACCCGTTCGCCTCCTCCCCGGGCAACTCGCGCGCCGTCAGCATGCACACCAATCTTCCCCCCACCAGACCCTCCTCCACCATCCTCCGAATCGTCGACCACCCATCCAACCCGGGCATCATGATGTCCATGAGAATCACGCCGCAAAAGTCCCGCCGCAACTGCTCCAAACACTCTCCCCCGGAACTCGCCTTGACTACCTCGAATCCCCCCGTTCGCAACACCAACTCCACCGTCCGTAGAATCGATTCGTCGTCATCCACCACCATCACCCGCATCATGCTCCATCGCCTCCTTCCCCACCCACACCCCCCCCCGGCAACCTCATCGTAACCGTCGTCCCCCGCCCCAACCCAAGACTCTCCGCCCAGATCGAGCCCCCGTGCGCCTCCACGATCGTCCGCACCAACGTCAATCCCAACCCCAGCGCCTTCCGGTCATGCCGCGAACGGTCCACCTTGTAAAAGGGCTCGAAGATGCGAGCCTCCTCCCCCTCCGGCAACCCGACGCCATTGTCCCCCACCCGCAACGCCACCCCGCCGCCTCTCCGACACGCCACCCGGCGGAACCGCCCCCCCGGCCCGGGGGCCCGCGCCGCGGGCG
>CAZVRY010000265.1:0-5401 GCA_964629545.1 uncultured Verrucomicrobiota bacterium
CCTGAACCGCACGAAAATTCATGAAAACCCGTTCCAGTTGCGGAGGCCGGGCTAGCTACTCACCCACCCAGATAAGCACGGAACCCTAGACAGTATGAAACGTCTCACTGTTTCCCTTCTCACCGGAATCCTCTCGGCCGCCTCCCTCAACGCCGCCAACATCGCGTGGGTGAGCTTCCACCCCGGCGATGCGTCTCCCTCTGCGGCCGCCGCCACCGCCGGCTTCACCATGGCCCCGGACATCGGTTATACCGATCTCCTGGCCGCTCATGGCCATACCGTCACCCGTGTCGTCACGTCCGCGACGCCCGACGCCGCCACTCTCAATAGCTTCGACCTCGTCATCATCGGTCGCTCCGTACCCAGCGCCAACTACCAGAACGCGGGCGCCACCGCTTGGAACAGCATCACCGCCCCCGCCATCGTCATGGGCGGCTATGTCATCCGCAACAGCCGCATGGGCTATACCACTGGAGGGACTATCCCTGATACCACCGCCGATATCAGCCTCACCGCCTCCGACCGTAACCACCCCATCTTCGCCGGGATCCCGCTCGATGAATCCGGCACCATGATCACTTCCTTCGCCGGCATCGCCTCCTTCAACGGCACCAGCCAACGCGGCGTCTCCGTCAACACCGACCCCGTCGCCGGAGGCGGCACGGTCCTCGCCAGCATCTCCGCCGCGGGCACTCCAGCCGGCGGCCTGATCATCGGCGAATGGCCCGCCGGTGCCACCATGGGCAACGCCACCGCCGATATCCTCGGCGGACGCCGCCTCGTCTTCCTCAGCGGCAGCCGCGAAGCCTCCGGCCTCACCAGCGAGGGCTCGGGCATCTACGACCTCTCCGGCGACGGCGCCCGCATGTTCGCCAACGCGGTGAACTACATGGCCGTGCCCGAACCCAGCACCATCTCCCTCGGCCTCCTCGGCCTCCTCGCCGGCGCGGCGCTCCGCCGCCGCCGCTAGACTCTCTCTCTCCTCCCCAGCGTCTCCAGGCCGGGCCTTGTGCCCGGCCTGGCTTTTTTTGCGGATCGCTCCGCCCCGAGCGATGCCGCTTCGCGCCACGCCCTCTTCACCCCGCTCCGAAACCCCACTCCGACGGTTGACTGCGCCAAGAACAGTCCTAAGCTTTCCCTATGCAGCCCATCAGCAATCGGCACAACCCGTCCCGGTGTCGCCCCTGTCGCACGCACGCCGCCTTCACCCTCATCGAACTCCTCGTCGTCATCGCCATCATCGCTATCCTCGCGGGCATGCTGCTCCCCGCCCTGGCCAAAGCAAAGTCCAAGGCCCTCGTCACCAAGTGCGTCGGCAACCTCAAACAACTCCAAATCTGCGTCAATATGTACGCGGACGACAACGATGGTGTCATCCCTCCCAACTACCCAGGCCTCGTCCGACCCGCCGCCACCGGCGAACGCGCCTACGTCTACGGTTACGCCTACAACCCCAACCACGAAACCAACATCGAAGCCGGATGCCTCTTCCCCTATAACAAATCCGTCGCCATCTATAAGTGCCCGCTCGACCGCTCCACCATCGCCGTCCGCAACGAAACCTACCCGGTCATGCGCTCATACTCCATGAGCAACAAAATGGGCACCGACCAGCAAACCAAAGAAAACCAAATCACCGACCCCCCGCCAGCCCGCGCCCTCGTCTTCATGGACGAGGCCGACAAAAAGGAAAACCCCTATAACTCCATCAACGACTGCAACCTCGGCTTCCGCCAATCCCCCACCCTCGAGTTCGGCGACTCCCCCAGCAAACGCCACCAAAACGGCGCCGCCCTCTCCCTCTACGATGGCCATGTCGAAAACTGGAAATGGCGATCTGGCGCCAAGTTCTTCGCCCGCGGCAGCGTCTCCTCCCGCGACGACAAACTCGTCAACGACCTCCGCCGCATCCAACAATACCTCCCCCCCGGCCAGCCCTAGAATCCTTGCCGCCCAGAACTTGATCAAATCAAGTCAAGTCCTCGTCCCGTCCCTCCTGCCGGCAAGGATTCTACAGAGCGAGGCGTGGAGATTGGGGTCCAGACGGCGAAGGCGCGTTGCACGAAAATGGGGGCCGGAGCGGGTCTGAGGTCACGCCTCGCTAGTTCTGGCGCAACGCCACCGACAGGGTGACAGGTTCATAGTCGCCCCCAGGCCTTCTTCATATTCGCCCTGAATTCATGAGGCTCACGCCCTTCCTCGGGGGGGCAAACAGGGTGACAGGTTCACCGTCTCCATGGTGACAGGTTCATAGTCGCCCCAGGCCTTCTTCATGTTCGCCCTGAATTCATGAGGCTCACCCCGACGGCGGCAAACAGGGTGACAGGTTCACCACGCTCGCACCGGTGTCCGGCTCTCCATGGTGACAGGTTCGTAGTCGCCCCCACTCCTCCGTCGGACGGAGGCGAGGGAGCCATGACCACGGTGATTTGCTCCGCTCAGACCTTTCCGACCTCCCTCCCTGCCCGCGGCGGGCGGGGAGGGGCGGGGAAAGGTGGGCAACCATGAATGGCTGGCGTGGCGCGCCGCGCGATGGACAAACCCCCGCCCCTTGCCCCATCATCCACCGTGCGATTGATCAAACCGCGCTCCGCCATGAAACCCAGTCTCACCCCAACCCGCTTCGGCCGCCTCGCCTGCTTCGCCACCCTCGCCATGTCGACCCTCCTGCCTGCTGCCACCACCCCCGAACGCGCCTCGATCCCGGAGGCGGACAAATGGGACCTGTCCCTGATGTACGCCGACCCCGCCGCCTGGGACGCCCATCATCAGCAAATCGATCGTCTGATCGCCGACTTCACGGCCCGCAAAGGCACCCTCGGCAGCTCCCACTCCGACCTCCTCACGGCCCTCAAGTTGCGCGACCAGATCAATACCCAACTCGAGAAACTCTACGCCTACGCCGCCATGCGCCGCGACGAGGACATGCGCGAACCTGCCCCCCAGGCCCTGTATCAGCGGGCCCAGAGCCTCGCCGTCCGATACGACGAAGCCGCCGCCTGGTTCCAACCCGAACTGCTCCAGATCCCCGAATCCCAACTCCGCCAGTGGCTCACCCAACCCGACCTCAAGGTTTACCAGCACTATATCGACGACCTCCTCCGCTCGAAGGCGCACATCCTCTCCCCCCGCGAAGAGGAACTTCTGGCCATGGCCGGCAAGGCCACGGAAGCCGCCGCCGAAGCCTTCGGCCTCCTCAGCAACACCGAACTGCGCTGGCGCACCGTCAAGGACCCCGACGGCCGCGACCTTGAGATCACGTCGTCCTCCTTCTACCACGCCATGTATTCGAAGGACCGCCGCTTCCGCCGTGACGCCTTCGACGCCCTCCACCAGAGCTTCCTTGACGTCAAGAGCACCCTCGCCGCCACCCTGGCCGGCAGCCTCCAACGCGACTGGTACTACGCCAAGGCCCGGCGTTACGAATCCTGCCTCCACCGTGCCCTGGACGCCGAGAACCTTCCCCTGGGCGTCTATCATAATCTCCTCCAGACTGTCCGCGCCCACGCTCCCCTCCTCCATCGCTACGTCGCCCTCAAGAAGCGCATCCTGAACCTCTCGGACGGCGTCCACCTTTACGACCTCTACGTCAACCTCGTCGACGTCCCCGAAAAGACCTACACCTTTGCCCAAGCCCGCGACCTCGTCCTCGACGGCATTCAACCGTTCGGCCCCGACTATGGCGCCATCATGCGCCGCGCGTTCGATTCCCGCTGGATCGACGTCCACCCCAACAAAGGCAAACGGAGCGGCGCCTACAACATGGGCACCTACCTCTCCGCCCCCTACGTCCTCCTCAATTTCCAGGGCACCTTCAACGACGTCTCCACCGTCGCGCACGAACTTGGCCACGCCATGCAAAGCTGGTTCGCCAAGGAAAGCCAACCCCCCGTCTACTCCGGCTACCCCATGTTCACCGCCGAAGTCGCCTCCACCGCCGCAGAAATCGTCTTCAAACAGGCCATCCTCGACCGCACCACCCTCCCCAAAGAACGCGCCTACCTTATTAACCAAATGCTCGAAGACATGCGCGGCACCATCTTCCGCCAAACCCAATTCGCCGAATTCGACCTCGCCGCCCACACCCTCGCCGAAAAGGGCGAACCCATCACCGCCGATGCCCTCCTCAAACTCACCCGCGACATCTACGTCCACTACTACGGTCCCGACTTCGTCGTCGACCCAGCCCTCGAAGTCGAATCCCTCCGCATCCCCCACTACTACCGCAACTTCTACGTCTACCGCTACGCCGACAGCTACTGCGCCGCCGCCGCCATCGCCCGCCGCATCCTCCGCCAAGAACCCGGCGCCCGCGACGATTGGATGCGCTTCCTCAGAACCGGGAACAGCATGTACGCCATCGATATGCTCAAGGTCGCCGGTGTCGACATGACCACCCCCAAACCCATCGCCGACGCCATGGCCCTCTTCGAACAACTCCTCGGCGAACTCGAATCCCTCCTCAAGTAACTCGCTCGCCTGCCCCCGCCGCCGCCCGATCCCCCACCAGCGTCACCCGCGGGTGCAGCCACAGAAACGACCCGGGGAACCCAGCATCCACCCGCGGCTCCAACAACCGCCGCCACGCCTCCCTCTTTGCTGCCCCACTCACCAATACCAGAATCTCGCGCGCCCCCAGAATCTCCGCCATCCCGATCGTCATCCCATAACGCGGCCGCACCCCGCCCCCCGCTAACATCCCGTGCGCCAACGAGGTCTCCGATAACTCCGCCACATGCGCGTGCGGCCGCAACGCCGCCCCCGGCTCGTTGAACCCCAAGTGCCCATTCAAACCAAGCCCCAGCACGCACAGATCGATCGGCCCGTGCTCCCGAAGCCACCCGCTCACTCGCCTGCACTCTGCCTCCGGGTCCCTCGGCTCACAGCAAAAACCCTCGAATCGCTCCGCCCCAAACCCCAGAGGCCCCGCCAGCGTCCTTCGCAAATACGCCCCGCAGGTCGATGGATTCCCCTCCGGCAACCCGCCCCACTCGTCCAGCTTCAGCACCCGTAACCGAGCCGCCACGCCCTCCGCCCGCAGACATTCCGCCACGAACAACTCGTAGGCCCGCGTCGGCGACGACCCCGTCGCCGTGCACAGCAGCAACTCAGGCCGCGCCGCCAGGGCCCGTCCCATCACCGCTGCCCCCTCCCGACTCATCCCCTCATAATCCTCCGCCACCACCAACCGCTGTGGCCATCGCCCTTCCCCCACCACCTGCTCCTGCCCCGTAGCTATCATCATACCCCCACTCCACCAAACCCCACTCCCGCTGTCCAGCCCCGCTCACCCTCCTCTGCCACCCCTCGTGTCCCCGTCGTCCCCCCCGGCGGGCCCGGCCCCCGCGGGGCCGGCCGCCCGCCCCCCCCCCCGGCCCCCCGCCCGGCGGCGGGGGCCGGG
>CAZVRY010000265.1:5411-9470 GCA_964629545.1 uncultured Verrucomicrobiota bacterium
TCTCCGGTCGCCTTTTCCTGTCCCCCCTTTTCCTGCTGCATCTCCCCACCCCCTCTGCCATCCTTCCACCCATGGTCTCGACCGTCGACACCCGCACCCCCCTCCTTCTCACCCTCACCCTCACCCTTGCCCTGGCCTCCCTCTCCTCAGCCACCACCCATGGCCAAACCCCGGCCCCCTGGTGGTCCGCCGCCACCCAACAAGCCCTCGATGACGCCCAAACCAACCGCGCCGAACTCGTCCGCGCCCTCGAACAGGTCCCCACCCAGCATCGCCGGTCCCTCGAATTCCTCCTCGAAAACATGCCCGCCCGCGACCGCCGCTCCCTCAGCGCCGATTTCCTCCTCCGCCACCTCGCCCTTGCCCATGACGCCCTCGACGCCGCCCCCTGGCGCGATCGCATCCCCGAGGACCTCTTCCTCAACGACATCCTCCCCTACGCCAGCCTCAACGAAACCCGCGACGAGTCCCGCGCCCGCCTCCGCGAACTCTCTGCCCCGCTCGTCAAAGATTGCTCCACCCCGGCCGAAGCCGCCCAACGCCTCAACCGCGAACTCTTCCCCCTGGTCAAGGTCCGCTACTCCACGGAACGCAAACGCCCCGACCAGTCCTCCCTCGAAACCATGAGCAGCGGCAAGGCCACCTGCACCGGGCTCGCCATCCTCCTGGTCGACGCCTGCCGCTCCGTCGGCGTCCCCGCCCGCGTCGCCGGCACCCCCATGTGGACCAACATGCGCGGCAACCACACCTGGGTCGAAGTCTGGGACGGCGACTGGCACTTCACCGGCGCGGCCGAACCCGACCCCAACGGCCTCGACCGCGGCTGGTTCGTCCACGATGCCGCCCAGGCCAAGCCCGAGGTCCCCGAACATGCCATCTACGCCTCCAGCTTCCGCCAAACAGGGCTCGCCTTCCCTCTCGTCTGGGCCCCCCGCATCAAATGGGTCCCCGCCGTCAATGTCACCGCCCGCTATATCCCAAAGAGCCAGCCCGCCCCCGCCAACACCGTCCGCCTCCTCGTCAAAGTCCTCGACGCACCCGCCGGCCGCCGCGTTGCTGTCCCCGTCACCCTCCTCGACCTCCAACACCCCGACCAGCCACGCCAAGGCACCAGCCGCAGCGAGACCGCCGACCTGAACGATATCCTCCCCTTCGACGCGCTCCCCGGCCGATCCTACCGGATCAGCGCTCAGGCCGGCGACCGTCTGATCTCCCGCGAGGTCACCGCCCACACCAACGTTCAGCAAGTCGTCACCCTCACCCTCTCCGACCAGGTCCGCATCGTCTCTCCCTCCCAAGCCTGCTACGCCCCTCCCCCCGTTTCCCAACCCCTCGCGGAACAGTCCGCCACCCTCCTTCGCGACACCCTCAACGCCTACTTCGCCGCCCCCGCCCCCGACCAAGCCTCTTGGCCATTCCCAACCTCCCTCGACCGTCTCCTCCTCGAGAACGAGCCCGCCGTCCGCCAAACCGCCTGGGACGCCTACCGGAACGCCCCCATCCATGCCGACGCCCGCGCCGATTTCGATGCCCACCAGGTCCGCTTCGAACAACACCTCAGCCCCTACACCGTCAAGACCGTCGGCACCCGCCCCACCAACGGCTGGGCCCTCGTCATCGCGATGCACGGCGGCGGCAACGCCCCAAAACGCGTCAACGATTCCCAATGGCAAGTCATGCAGCGCTACTACCACGACCACCCGGAAGCCGGCGGCTATCTCTACGTCGCCCTCCGCGCCCCCAACGACTCCTGGAACGGATTCTACGATAACTACGTCTACCCCCTCGTCGCCAACCTCGTCCGCCATTTCCTCCTCTTCGCCGACGTCGACCCCAATAAGGTCTTCCTCATCGGATACTCCCACGGCGGCTATGGCGCCTTCGCCATCGGACCCAAAATGCCCGACCGCTTCGCTGCGGTCCACGCCTCCGCCGCCGCCCCCACCGACGGCGAGACCACCCCCAAAACCCTCCGCCATACCGTCTTCTCCGTCATGATCGGCGAACGCGACACCGCCTATGGCCGCATCGACCGTGTCCGCCGCTTCGCCGCCGACATCCAACAACTCCGCGGCTCCCAAACCGAAATCTACCCCGTCCGCATCGACATCCGCGAAGGTCATGGCCATTCCGGCCTCCCCGACCGTGACCTCCTCCCCGCCCTCCTCCCCGCTATCCGCAACCCCGTCCCCCGCGACCTCACCTGGCTCATGACCGACCCCGTCATCACCGACTTCTTCTGGCTCCGCGTCCCGGACGCCGCCAAAGGCCGCTCCTTCTGGGCCAGTTGCCGCGATAACCACTTTGTCCTCACCGCAGGCTCCGATGTCCCCACCCTCACCCTCTTCGCCGATGCCCGCCTCGTCGACTTCTCACGCCCCGTTAGCATCGAACTCAACGGCAGCACCACCTCGCATCCCCTCAAACCGTCGCTCAAAACCCTCGCCGCAACCCTCGCCCGCCGCGGCGACCCCGAACTCGCCTTCACCGCCCAACTTGAAATCCGGCCCAACGAGGAAGGCGTCCTCAAAGTCGTCTCCACTCCCTAACCCGCTCTTTCCTCACCGGCGCGACCCGCCGACCCTGTGCCCAGCGCCGGCCCAACCCCGTTTCCTGTGCCCACCCCAGTCCCCCGGAACGACCGCGCCGCCAGCCCCAGCGCCGCCAGCATCAGCGCCGCGCTGAAGAAAAAGGCCGCCCCCGGCACGCGCCACGGCGCAGCCGGACTGATGAAATACCCGAACAAACCCGCGGCGATCGGCGGCCCGACAATTCCCGCCACGCTCCCCAGACTTCCCAACGCCCCCTGCACCCCCCCTTGCTCGTCCGCACCGACCCCCCGCGAAATCAGACCCTGTATCGCCGGCCCCGCCACCCCGCCAAACGATCCGAATACTAAAATCACGTAAATCATCCATCCGCGCGTTGCACACCCGTAGGCCACCAGACTCGCTACGGCGATCAACAACCCCACCGTCGCCACCCTCGCCTCGTTCCCCCGCCGCACCACCACCCGCGTCACCCCCCCCTGCACCACCGCCGCCATCACCCCGATCACCGCCAACGACAACCCCGTCTCCCGCGGCGACCACCCATACCGATACCCCGTATACAACACCCACGTGCTCGGAAATACCTGGTGCGCGATGTGCAATAAGAACAGCGCCCCCGAAAGCCCAAAGACCACCGGATACCGACGCAAACTCAATAACGCCCCCACCGGATTCGACCGCGCCCAACTCAACGCCCGCCGATTCTCCGGCGCCAGCGACTCCGGCAACACCAACCACCCATACCCCCAGTTCACCAGCGTCAACACCCCAGCCACCACAAACGGAACCCGTAACCCATAATCCCCCAACAGCCCACCCAGGGCAGGGCCGAGGATGAACCCCAACCCGAACGCCGCCCCCACCAACCCGAAATTCGCCGCCCTCCGCTCCGGCGGACTCACATCCGCAATATACGCCGTCGCCGCAGAAAAACTCGCCCCCGTCACCCCCGCAATCACCCGCCCCACGAAAAACCACCCCAAGCTCGGCGCCCAAGCCAACAGAAAATAGTCCAAACCCGACCCAAAGAGGGAAATCAACACCACCGGCCGACGCCCAAAGCGATCGGAAAGACTTCCCAGCACCGGGGCGCACAGGAATTGCATGAGCGAATACAGCGCCGCCAACACACCAAACACGCGCGCCGCCTCCGTCACCCCGCCCCCATGCAACTGCTCCACCAGTTTCGGCAAAATCGGAATGATCAGCCCAATCCCAAGCACATCGAGAACGAGCGTCACGAAAATAAACCCCAACGCTGGCCGCTGCCCACGCACCAACGCCGAGTAGAGGCCAACCCCTCCCCCCACGCAAGCCCAGCCTCGTACCCCTCCCCCACTCTTGCCACACCCGGCCCGTCCATCGCATAGTTCCTCCCCCATCAATGCGTCAGATGCCTCGAACGCCATGAACCCCACACCCCCCCCCCCCGCCCCCCCCCCCCCCCCCCCCCCCCGGGAGGCCCCCCCCACCGTGGGGGGCCCCCCCCCCGGCCGCCCCCCCCCCC
>CAZVRY010000266.1:0-9425 GCA_964629545.1 uncultured Verrucomicrobiota bacterium
GGGGGGGGGGGGGGGGGGGGGGGCGGGTGCGGGCGGGGGGAGACCTGGCAGAATGGGCGACCGTGTTGTGGGGGTGGCGGGTGGTTTGGGGGGGTGGGGGGGGGGCGAGCGTGGTGGATCGGCGTTCGGGGCGGGAGTTGGTGGACGGTTCGGGGGGGCGTCTTTTGGGGCAGTTTTTGTATGAGCGGTTCGATGCGGATCAGGTGGCGGCGTTTGTGAGGGCGTATGTGAAGATTGGGGCGGACTGGGCGGTGACGGAGTTGGGGAAGCCGAATCTGCCCTCGGCGGGGGAGGCGCCGTATCGGGCGGTGGTGGCGAGGCCGGTGGCGGCGGTGACGCGGCGGACGGCGGTGGGGGGTGAAGTGACGATGAGGTCGGGGGTGGGGGAGGGGATGCCGTTTGCGGTGACGACCCGGGTTCGGTTGCCGGAAGGGGAGGCGTGGTTTGAGGTGGAGGTGACGGTGCAAGACAAGCCGGCCGATCCGTGGCCGGAGGCGGGGTGGGTATGTTTGCCGGTGCGGGCGGAGCAGTCGGGATTTCGGTTGGGGCGTCCAGCGGGGATCGTGGATCCGAGTCGGGATATCGTGTCGGGGGCGAATCGGCATCTGTTCGCGGTGCAGAGCGGGGTTACGATTCGCGGGGGTGACGGGTGGGGTTTAGGTTTTTGCCCGGTGGACCATGCGCTGGTGAGCCTGGGTGAGCCCGGGTGTTGGCAGTATTCGATGGAGGACAGGCCGCGGCGGGCGGCGGGGTATGTGAACGTGTTCAACAACCAGTGGACGACGAATTTCCGGCTGTGGAATGAGGGGACGGTGGTATCGCGGGTGCGGGTGTGGGTGGTGCGGCCGGGTTGGGGCGAGGAGGAGGCCCTGGTGACGCCGGCCTGGGAGGCGCGGGTGCCGTTGGAGGTGGGCTGCGCGGAGGGTGCGGCCGGCAAGCTGCCGGTCGAGAGGAGGGGGTTGGCGTTGTCTCGTCGCGGGGTGGGGGTGACGGCTTGGGGGCCGAATCCGGATGGGGCGGGCACGGTGTTACGGTTATGGGAGCAGGCGGGGCGAGGGGGGAGTTGCACGGTGGAGTTGCCCGAGGGGTGGTCGGGTGGGTTGGCTCAACCGGTGGATTTGCGGGGAAGGCCGAGCGGGGCGGCCCTTCCGGTTCGGTCTGGGCGGTTCCAGGTGGAGTTAGCGCCGTTTGCCCCGGCGAGTTGGGTCTTTGCACCATGAAATCTCAATACAATCTTGGCTACATCCTGTTGATCAGCCTGGTGGCGGCCTTCGGCGGGTTTTTGTTTGGCTACGACACGGCGGTGGTGTCGGGGGCGATAGGGTTCCTGAAGGTGCATTTCAAGTTGTCGGCGGAGCTGACGGGTTGGGCGGCGTCGAGTTTGCTGGTGGGCTGCATGGTGGGGGCGATGTTGGGGGGCCCGGCGGGGGATCGGTTTGGGCGCAAGCCGAGTCTGATTGCCTGTGCGGGGTTGTTTGCGGTGTCGTCGCTGCTGTCCGCCTTGCCGGACACGCTGACGATGTTCACGTGGTCGCGGTTTGCGGGGGGCGTGGCGATTGGGGCGGCGTCGATGTTGTCGCCGCTTTACATCGCGGAGATTGCGCCGGAGAAGATCCGGGGGACGTTGGTGGCGTTGTATCAGTTGGCGATTGTGGGGGGCATCCTGGTGGTGTTCTTTGTGAACTTGCAGATTCAGGGGATGGGGGATGAGGGGTGGAACATCACGACGGGTTGGCGTTGGATGTTTGCGTCCCTGATCCCGCCTTCGTTGGCGTTTGGGCTGTTCATGGCGGTGGTGCCGGAGAGCCCGCGGTGGTTGATGAAGGTGGGTCGGCGGAAGGAGGCGCAGCGGATTCTGGAGCGGATTGGGGGCAAGGAGAATGCGGCGCGGGAACTGGGTCAGATTGAGGATGCCTTGCGGCAGGAGGAGGGGCGGTGGTCGGAGTTGTTCAAGACGGGGTATTCGCGGGCGTTGTTGATTGGGATCGCGTTGGCGGTGTTTGGCCAGTTTAGCGGGATCAATGCCATCATGTATTTCGCGCCGGAGATCTTCAAGGCGGCGGGGTCGGGGACGGCCTCGGCGTTTCAGCAGACGGTGATTGTGGGGGTGATGAACGTCGTGTTCACGTTTGTGGCGATATGGCTGGTGGACAAGGCGGGGCGCCGGCCGTTGTTGATTGTGGGGACGTTGGTGCAGGTGCTATCGCTGGCGTATGTGGGGGCGATGTTTGCGGCTGGCCGGAGCGGGGCGAGCCTGCTGGTGGGCATCCTCGGCTTCGTCGGGGCATTTGCGGTGGCGATGGGGCCGATCCCGTGGATTGTGAATGCGGAAATTTTTCCGACCAAGCTACGTGGGCGGGCGATGTCGGTGGCGATCTTCTGTCTTTGGCTGGCGGACTGGGTGGTGACGCAGACCTTTCCGATGTTGCGGGAGGGGATTGGGCCGGCGCGGACCTTCTGGGTGTATGCGGGGTGCAGTGTGCTGAGCACGGTCTTTGTGGTGTTCATGGTGCCGGAGACGAAGGGGCGGACGTTGGAGGAGATTGAGGCGAGTTGGCGGAGGAAGTAAGGGTCTGTGCAAAGCCGATTTCGGGAATTGTTGCACAGACCTTGAGGGCTTCCAAGTCGAACGAACCGACGCGCATGGGGACCATGAACCGGGCGGACCGGGAGCAAGAGCAAGAGTACGAATTCTGCCTCTTGCACTCTGCCTTCTCCCTTTCCGGTTCATGGAGAGGGGGCCCACCCCGACCCTCTTCTCCGTCCGACGGAGGAGAGGGAGTCAGGCCGAGGCAGATGCAGACTGGGTGGCATGTTCGCTGGTTGTTCGGAATGGCTGGGGGTCGATAGAGGCGAGGTTTTTTTCGATTAGGGGTTGGGAGGGGAAGGGGGTAAAGGGGGACCATGCAAACCAGCACTGCTTCGCAGGGTCACGGCATGAGGGCAGAGTGGGTGAATCGGGGTTCGCGGGGGGAGTTTGACCCGGGCGGAAGGTGGGGGAGGCGAGAGGGAGAGAGCAATCGGCGGGTGGGTTGGTGCTGTGCGGTGATGGGGGCGCTGAGCGGTCTGGTGATGGGGCTTTGGTCGTTTGATGGTCCGGTGGCGACGCCGGGTTGGTTGGGGGATTACGGGGCGACGCCGAGGCGGTTGGCGCGGTTGGGGCACATCGCCTTTTTTGGATTGGGGATGTTGAATTTGCTGTTGGCGCGCGAATTGGGGCAGACCTCGTTGGGGGGTATGGGGCGGCGGGTGGCGTCGTGGGCGATGAATTTCGGGAACGTGTGGCTTCCGGTGGCGTTGTTTGCGGCGGCGTGGTGGGCGCCTTTGAAGTATTTGTTCCCGGGGCCGGCGCGGGGGGTGGGGGTGGCCTTGGGGTTGGCGGCTTTTGGTGCGGTGATCCAGCCTCGTGGTGGCGCGCTGTGGGGTCAGGTGGGGCCGGGTGGCAGGGAGGGGAAGGGGGCGGCACGATGAGCACGTTAGTTGAGGTGCTGCGTTGTTCGGCGGGGCGACATCCGGAGGCGGAGGCGGTGGGGTGGGCGCGGGATGCGGGAGGGAGTGGTTACACGTATGCGCAGTTGGACACGGCGGTGAGGCGATGGGCGGTGGGGATGCGGGAGCGCGGGTGGCGGGCGGGGGACCGGGTCGTTCTGTATATGGAATCGCGGCCGGAGTGGGCGCTGGCGTTGTTTGCGTGTTGGGAGGCAGGGTTGGTGGTCGTGCCGTTGCCGGCGGCGACCCCGCCGACGGTCGTGGCCCGTTTGGCTGCGGTGACGGAGGCGTGCGGGGTGATTTTAGGGGTGACGACAGCGGGGGCGAGGGTGCAGTTGCCTAGGGATTGCGGGATGTCGGTGACGGAGTTTGCGGGCGACGGGGTTGGCGGCGGGGGAGGGCAGGGGAGGAGGTGGGAGGGTGGGGGGCGGTTGGGGGGCAGGAGGGGTGGGACTCGAGGGGGGAGTGGGGCGGTGGGGAGCGGGGCGTTGGCGCTGATCGCGTTCACGTCGGGCAGCACGGATCGGCCGCGTGGGGTTGAGCTGAGCCACGCGAATGTGCGGGCCGATTTGGACGGCTTATTGGGTTTGCGGGCGGCTGGGCCTGGGGATGCGTTCTTGTCGGTGCTGCCACCGGCTCACTTGTTCGAGTTGACGGTTGGTTTATTGGGGCCGTTGGCTTGCGGAGCGAGGGTGGTCTATCCGGGCACCCTGTTGCCCAACCGATTGGTGGCGGCCTGTCGGTCGGAGCGGATCACGCATCTGGTTGCGGTGCCGGCGTTGATGGACCTGCTGGGCGCGGAGGTGTTGGACGGGTTGATCGAGGCCGGCCTGGCGGGTTTGGAGTGGCGCGGACGAGGAGTGGCGGAGGTGTGTCGGCGGTTGGCGACCGGGTGGCGGTCGGCGGATTGGGCCCGGTTACGCTCGGCGGTGCGGGATCGGGTGGGTGAGACTTTGCGCTCGCTGATTGTCGGGGGAGCGGCGATCGATCGGGGGTGGACGGGTTTGGCGTCTGGGTTGGGTTGGCGGTTGGAGGTGGGTTACGGACTGACGGAGGCCGGTCCGATTGTGAGTTTGGGGTGGGCGGAGGAATGTCCGTCGGGCTCGGTGGGGCGCGCGTTGCCGGGGGTGGAGGTTCGGATTGGGGCGCAGGGGGAGGTGTGGGTGCGGGGCGCGAATGTGATGCGGGGGTATTTCCGGGATCCGGGGGCGACTGGGGAGGCGCTGGTGGACGGGTGGCTGCGGACGGGCGATCGGGGATTCCTGGATGGCGAGGGGCATCTGTTCATCACGGGACGTTTGAAGGAGGCGATGGTGACGGCGGCTGGGGAGACCATTTATCCGGAGGAGGCTGAGCCTTGCTATGCGAGTGCGTGGTTTGGCGAGCATTGTGTGGCGGGGGTGCCGGGACCGGAGGGGAATGACGTGCCCACGTTGTTCGTGGTGCCGCGGGGGCCGGCGACGGGGGTGGGGGATTTGCAGCGGGCCTTTGAGGAATTGCGGGCGAAGGCGCCGTCGCGGTTGCGGGTGGGGCGGTTGGTGTGTTGGGAGGGGGCCCTGCCGCGCACGGCGAGCGGGAAAGTCCGTCGACGGGAGCTGGTTCGGATATGGAGTCAGAGGCAGACCGGGTTTTGTGGGGAAGGAGGGGTAGGGGGATGAGGGTGTCAGCGGAGGAAGCGGTGGTGCGGGCGGTGTTGGCGGAGGTGACTCGGGGGGAGGTTGCGGGGCTGAGTGTGGAGGCGGATTTGGTATTGGAGTTGGGGTTGGACAGTTTGAGCCGGCTGCGGGTGATGGCTGGGGTCGAGAAGCGACTGGGGATTCGATTTCGGGATGATCGGTTGGCGGCGGTGCGGACCTTGCGCGAGGTGCTGGAGTTGGTGGAGGAGGCGCGGGGCGCGGGGCGAGGGGGGAGGGGTGGGCGGGTCGGCGCGGGTGCGTCCGACGGAGGGTGCGGGTGTGGCTGAGCGGCGGGGTGACTTGGTGAACGAGAAAGCAGGTGGAGCATGAGGATTGGACTGATTGCGATGAGCGGGGTGCGGGTGCGGACGCGGGAGTTGGCGGAGTTGGGCGTGACGCTGCCGGGTTTTGTGAATCGAGGGAAGGTGGTTGCGTCGCTGCCGAGCCTGGGTTTGCTGACGGTGGCGGCGCTCACGCCGCCGGGGATCGAGGTGGTGTATCGGGAGGTGGCGGAGGTGCGATCGGAGGACAAGTTGGAGCTGTTCGATTTGGTGGGCATTTCCTCGTTTTCGGCGCAGATAGGGGAGGCCTATCAGTTGGCGGACCGGTATCGGGCGGCGGGGGTTCCGGTGGTCTTGGGCGGGTTGCATGTGAGCCTGCTGCCGGAGGAGGCGGCGGGGCACGCGGATGCGGTGGTGCTGTATGGTGCGGAGGGGGCTTGGCCGCGGTTGCTGGAGGATTTTCAGAGGGGCCGGCTCCGTCCGCGTTACGAGGGACTGCGCTCCGGCGTGTTCCGAGCGCCGGACTACGTGGTGCCGCGTTTCGATCTGCTGCGGGGGCGTCCTTATCATCGGCTGACGGTCCAGACGTCGCGGGGGTGTCCGCGGAACTGCGAGTTTTGCGCGGCGAGCATTCGGTTGACGTCATCGTTTCAGCAGAAGCCGGTGGGGTGGGTGGTGGCGGAGTTGGAGGCGGCGAGGGAGGTGACCGAGCATCCGTTCTTCGAGTTAGCGGATGACAACACGTTTCTGGACCAGCGATGGGGCAAGGAATTTCTGCGGGCGATCGCGCCGTTGGGGTTGAGTTGGTTTACGGAGACGGACATTTCGGTGGCGGACGACGAGGAGTTGCTTGATTTGCTTGGGGAGAGTGGATGCCGGCAGGTGTTGATTGGTTTGGAGAGTCCGGAGGAGGGAGGGTTGGGCGCGGTGGATCCTGGGCAGTGGAAGCGGAGGCGTTGCGGGCGTTATCGGGAGGCGATCGAACGGATTCAGGCGCGCGGGGTGACTGTGAATGGCTGCTTTGTTTTGGGGCTTGATGGCCAGACGCCGGACGTCTTTCCTCTGGTGAAGGAGTTTGTGGAGGACTCGGGCTTGTTGGAGGTTCAGGTGACGGTGCAGACGCCGTTTCCGGGCACGCCGTTGTATCGCCGGCTGGAGGCGGAGGGCCGGCTCTTGGAGTCGGGGCGTTGGGATCGCTGCACCTTATTCGACGTGAATTTCCGGCCGCAGGGGATGTCGGTGGCCGAATTGGAGGGGGGGTTGAGGTGGCTTTTCGGGGAGCTTTACAATGACCAGGCGGTAGCGCGGCGGCAGCGTCATTACATGGAGTTGACGAAGCGGCGGATGGAGTAGCCGGGCGCCTCGCGGTCGACGACCGAGCTAGGTCCGGGGTGGGGATCGTCGGAGCATGTGTTGGAGGAGTGCGAGTTGGCGGGGGAGGCAGACGCGGTGGAGGTCGTAGCGGCGGACGATGGTGGAGCGGGCCGCGCGGCGGAGTGGGTCGAGGGTTTCGCGTCGGTGCAAGGCGTCGGCGATTTGGCGGGCGAGTCGTGGGGGATCGTTGGGGGGGACGAGGAGGCCGTTGTGATGGTGGGTGAGGACTTCGCGGACGGGCGGGGTATCGGAGGCGACGAGGAGGCATCCCATGGCCATGGCTTCGAGGGGGGACCAGGAGAGGACGAAAGGGGTGGTGAGGTAGACGAGGACCGAGGAGGCGCGGAAGGCGGCGTGGAGTTGGGGTTGGGTGAGGGTGTGGAGGAAGTGGACGCGGGAGGGGTCGGGGAGGGGGACTTGTGCTTGGAGTTGTTGGCGCCAGGAGCCGCCGGAGGGGGGGGGAGGGCCGTAGAGGGGTTCGTCGCCGCCGAGGATGAGGACCTGGCAGTGGGGGCGGCGGCGGAGGAGATCGGGGAGGGCGCGGTAGAAGGTGGGGAAGCCGCGGGTGGGCTCGAGGCCGCGGGCGTGGTAGACGACGACCTCGTCGTGGCGGCTGAGGAGTTGGCCATTGGGGAGTTGGATGGCGGCGTGGGGGTCAGGGCGCAGGAGTTGGGTATCGATGCCTTCGTGGATGACGCTGATCTTGGTTTGGTAGAGGGCGGGGTAGCGGCTCCATTGCCAGCGGGTGGGGGTGAGGCCGTGGTCGACGGTGGCGAGGGCGAGGAGGTTAGGGGCGTCGTAGAGGAGTTGGGAGTGTGGGGGCCGGGGGCGGGAGCGGTGGGGGGCGGGAGCGGTGGGGCCGAAGAACCACTCGAAGTAACCGAGGATGGGGGTCTGGGGAAAGACGGATTTGAGGAAGAGGGTTTCGCCCCAGCCGGTGTGACCGACGATGAGGTCGGGTTGGTAGCCTTGGCGGGCGAGGGAGGAGCAGCGTTGGGCGGTGGCGTGGGCGTGGGCGAGGGCGAGGTTCCAGGAGGTTTCGGGGGTGCGGGCGGGTTCGAGGGGCGGGGTGCGGTAGCGGAGGAGGCGGATGCGTTGGGGTGGGCGCCAGGCCTTGCGGGTGAGGAAGGTGATTTGGTGTTGGCTGGTTTGGGCGAGGTGCTGGCAGAGGTGGAGGAACTGGCCGGGGAAGCTTTGGTGGAGGAAGAGGATTTGGAGAGGGCGGGAGGGGTGAGGGCGGCGGGCCATGCGGGCTGGGGGGAAATGCGGGTTAGGGGGCCGGGGCACGTTGGTTGCTGGTGGCTTGGTGGCCGAGGGTGAGGGCGCTGAAGGCCATGGCGAGGAGGCAGCACGCGATCATGGTAAGGAAGACGCCATTCCAGCCGAAGCGGTCGGCGATCCAGCCGACCCCGGAGCCGGCGATGGCGGAGCCGAAGACGTAGCCGAAGAAGCCGGTGAAGCCGGCGGCGGTGCCGGCGGCCTTTTTGGGGACGAGGTCGAGGGCGTGGAGGCCGATGAGCATGATGGGACCGTAGACGAGGAAGCCGATGGCGATGAGGGCGGCGTAATCGATCCAGAGGGGCCCATGGAGGTTGAGGGCGTAGGCGATGACGGCGAGGAGGGTAAGGGCCATGAAGAGGATGGTGGCGGGGGCGCGTCGGCCCTTGAAGACGCGGTCGGACATCCAGCCGCAGACGATGGTGCCTGGGATGGCGGCATATTCGTAGAGGGACCACGCGAGGCTGGAGTCTTTGAAGGAGAAGCCCTTGGCGGTTTGGAGGTAGGTGGGGATCCAATCGACGACGCCATAACGGACGAAGTAGATGAAGGCGTTGGCGACGGCGATGGCCCAGAGGAAGCGGTTAGTGAGGACGTGCTCGAGGAAGATCTGGCGGAAGGAGAAGTCCTGCTCGTGCTGGTCCGAGTAATCGGGGGGGTAGTCGTTCTTGAACGCCTCGACAGGGGGAAGTCCGCAGGACTGGGGAGTGTCGCGGAGGAGGAAGAAGGTGAGGAGGGCGACGACGGCGGCGACGAGGGCATTGAAGTAGAATTTGGCGCCCCAGTCATGGAACAGGGTGACGCCGAGGAGGGCGAGGTTGGCGACGACGGCGCCGCCGACGTTATGGGCGATGTTCCAGACCGAGACGGTGATACCGCGTTCGCGGGTGCTGAACCAATGGACCATGGTTTTGCCGCAGGGGGGCCATCCCATGCCTTGAACCCAGCCGTTGAGGGTTTGGATGGCGATGATGAGGGCGAGGGAGGAGTAGAGGGCGGGGACGAGGCCGCAGGTGGCGGTGAGGGTGCAGGAGAGGAGGAGGCCGAGGGGGAGGAAGTAGCGGGGATTACTGCGGTCGGAGATCGAGCCCATGAGGAATTTGGAGACCCCGTAGGCGATGGAAAGGCCGGTCATGGCGGATCCGAGGGCGGCTTTGGAGTATTCGGGGTAGTCGCGGAGGATATCAGGGATGGCGAGGGCGAAGTTTTTTCGGACCAGGTAATAGGCGGCGTAGCCGAGGAAGATGCCGGCGACGACCTGGCGGCGGAGGCGGGGGTAGGCGGGGTCGACGCGGGGGGGGGGGAGGGGTGGGGAGGGTGGGGCGGA
>CAZVRY010000267.1:0-9346 GCA_964629545.1 uncultured Verrucomicrobiota bacterium
GGGGCGGCGCCGCCCGGGGGGTGGTCCCCGGGGGGCACGGGTGGGGGATGACGACTGGGGTGGTGGCGGAGGGGTGACGGGGAGTGGTTGGTCCCGGCTGGGTTCGATCCAACCGAGGTTGATGGGCAGCAGCGGGGAGGTGGATGGGAGGAGTTGTTGGCAGGCGCCTCCGACCTCGGCGGCGCGTTGGGGGTTGGCGAGGATGGCGAGGGTAGTCTTGGGGTCGGGTTCGCGGTTGTTGCTGGGGGTGAGAGTGAGGTGGACGGGGAGAAGGTTGGCGTGGCGGAGGAGGACGAAGAGTTCGGTCCAGTTCCATTCCCGGACGTGGGCGGGATTGGCGGGGGGCCCGAGGTCGGAGGGGCCACGAGTGAGGTCGCGTTCCGGGGTGGAGAGGAGGGCGGCGGGGGCGGTGTTGAGCCAGTGGTGAAGGCGGTCGAGGAGGGGTTGGGGGTTGACGAGGTGTTCGATGACGTCGGAGCAGATGATGATCGTGCGGGCGAGGATGTCCTCGGGGATGGCGGGGGTATGGGGAGATTCGAGGTCGATGTCGATCCACTGGCCGAAGGGGTAATGGGAGCGGCAGTGGTCGAGGTTGGGGCCGTAGTCGAGGCCGATGACTTGGAACTCGGGGTGGAGGGCGGCGAGTTTGGCGGCGCGGCCGCATCCGACATCGAGAACGTGAGTGCAGTTGAGTTGGCGGGCCAGTGTGGCGGCGGCGGGATAGACTTCGGGTTGCCAGACGATGCCGGTGGTTTCGGTGACGGAGTCTTCGAAGTAATCGGGTTGGGGGCGCGAGGTGTAGTGGGGGCTGAGGCACCAGTTGGGCAGGTTGGGTGCGGGGTTGGGGGTTGGGGTCGGGGGGGAGCTAAGCTCGATGGGTGCTGAGTGGGGCAGGCGGTTGGGGCCTTGGAGGATGATTTGGCGGTCGCCGAAGCCCGCGGAGACGTGGACATCGAAGTAGGGGGAGACTTCCTGGAGCCACCAGTTGGTGGGGCGGACGGTGAGGTGGAGGTTCTCGCCGTCGGGCCCGAGGAGGCCGCTGGGACGGGTGGAGACGGAGAGGTAAAGGTGGTTACCGAGGCGGGCGGCTTGGCGGAGAAAGAGGCGGATATCGTTTTCGGTGAGGTGTTCGAGGACATCGACGGAGACGACGAGGTCGAAGGGGGCATCAAGAAAGGCGAGGGAGAGGGCGTCGCCTTGGATTTTGCGGGCGACGGGGATGCGTTGGAAGGCGTGGGCAGAGATTTCGACTGCGGTGACTTCGTTGCCGAGGGTTTCGAGGTAAGCGGCGAGTTGGCCGTTGCCGGCGCCGAACTCGAGGATTCGCTGGGAGCGTGGGGGGTGCGGGATCTGGCGGAAGAGGGTGAGTCCGACGTTATCGTTGTATTCGGCGTGGTGCTCGTGGCAGTAATCGTAGAGTTGGCGGTAGGGGTAGGTCTCGCCGAAGAGAAGGACGTTATTGCGTTGGAGGAGGACCTCGATTTCGCGCGGGGAATGGGTGGTGTAGGTGTCCTGGTGGCTCCAGTAATGGGGGGACTTGAACCCGTCGAAGCAGAAGAGGTCGGCCGGGATATGGAGGAGTTCGAGGAGTTGGACGAGGGCGAGGCCGCAGGACGGTTTGGGGAGTTCGGGGATGAAGGGATGAACGTCGAGGGCGGCGGTGAGGATGGGGTGGGCGTTGGCGCGGTTGTAGGCGGGCACGTTGGTGGACTCGCGCGCGCAGGGTGTAAAGGGGCTGAATTCGGGGTGTTGGCCGCGGGGTTCGACGTCGTCCCATCCAGTGGTGCAACGCAGGTGCGTGCGAGAGCCGACCAACGTCTCGAACCCTTCCGTGCGGAAGTTGTTCATCCGGATGATGATGTCATAGTCATCGATCAGAGCTCCGAGGGGGCGGGAGGGGGTGGCGTTGCCGACGACGGCGATGCGTCCGCGGAGGCGGGTGAGGAGGTCTTCGGCGAACCGGAGGGAGGGGTGTGGGTGCGGGGGCAGGGAGGAGGCGGTAGGAGTGCGCGGGTGGGGGCGGAGGGGGAGTCGTCCGAGGTTGCGGCAGGGGACCACGGGAGGGTGCGCGTCGGGTAGTGGTTGCGCTGGGGTGGCGGGGGACGGTCGAGGGGCTGGGGGCTTGACTTTCGGTGGTGGTGGAGCGCCCTCGAAGAACGCTTCGAGGTCGAAGCGGCATTGGCCGAGGATGCCGACCGCTTCGGGGTCATTGGGGAACTGGCTGAGGACGCGGCGACAGGCGGCACGCGCCTCTTCCTGGCGGTTGGCGGCGAGGTGTTGTTGGGCTAGTTGGAGGGCGTGGCGGCGCCAATGATCCGAGGCTGGCAGGGGTTGGGCGAGGCCGAGTTCGGCGGGTTGGAGGGAGGGGGGTGCCAGGGGCGGGTCGGCGATGGCGGGGGCGGTTTGGTTCATGGGTGCCGGCTGGGGTTTGGGCGTCCGATGGACAGGCTACGAACCGCGGGGCGGGGGAATGGGTGGTGCGGTTTACGGGTTGGGGGGCAAAGACCAAGGGGGCCGAGGCAGGCTCCGGCCCCCTTTGAATGATCCGTTGGATGCGGACCGGCCAGGTGCGGCCGGCCTCGTCACAGCACTTACTGGAGGAGTCGCAGGACGCTCTGGGGCAGTTGGTTGGCCTGAGCGAGCATGGCGGTTCCGGACTGAACGAGGATATTCTGCTTGGCGAAGTCGGTGGCTTCTTCCGCGATATCAACATCCTGGATGCGGGAGCTGGCGGCGGTGAGGTTTTCGCGGCTGATGGTGAGTTGTTCGGCGGTGCTACTGAGACGTGCCTGGTAGGCGCCGATGCTGGCGCGGTCGGTGGAGACCTGGGTGATGGCGGCTTTGACGGCGGTGAGGGCGGCGGCGGCGGCGGTGGTGGTGGCGATGCTCGAGTTGAGGGCATCGGTGTAGGTGGTCGTATCAAGGGCGATGCCGGTCATGGAGAAGGTATTGCCTTCGGGATCGATGGTGACATCGAGGGAACCGGTGGTGAAGAGGCTGACGCCGTTGAAATCCTTGCCAGCGGCTTCAGTGACGTAGGCCGCGAGCTGGCTGAATTCGTTGTCGTAGAGGGACCGATCAGAGTCGGTCTTGGTGATATCCTGGGCGAGGACGGAGAGTTCGCTCATGCGGTCGAGGGCGCTGGCGATCTTCTTGAGGTAACCGTCCTGGGTTTGGGTGAAGGTGATGGCGTTGGTGACGTTGGACTTGGCGGCGTTCAGTCGCGCGACCTGGGCGTCGAGGCGCATGCCGACCGCGAGACCGGCGGCGTCGTCGGCAGGGTTGACGATTTTGGAGCCGGAGCTGAGCCGAGCCAGGGATTTGCTCAGGAGCGCCTGATTGCGTTGCAGGGTCGACGCGGCGGACTGAGCCTGCATGTTAGTATTGATGACCATATTACCTGTATTCGTTGTTGTTTACTGGGTGGGTCGGGGGGGCTCTGGGACGGGAGGGCCCGACGGTTGGCTGCGTTCTGGTTGCGCCGCCCGAGCGGCTTTCTTGGCGGGCAACTTCGGCAGCGCCGGGCGTCCCCGGGTGAGCGCTTGCTGGTTGTTCCGCTGGATCTCCTCGTAGACCTCCTGCCGATGTACTGGGACTTCGACGGGAGCGGCGATCCCGAGCTTTACCACGTCGCCGTCCACGCGCACGATTTTGACCGTGATGCGACCATCGATCACGATGCTTTCGTTCAGTTTGCGTGAAAGGACCAGCATGGTGAGGGTCCGGGTTAGGCGTCCACAGGGAGGGGATGCTGCACGGCGAATTGATGGGCGTTGAGCGGGATGACTTGCTTCCCGATCAGCGTGTGGCGATTGACCACGATGGGGCCTTTGAGGTTGACCGTGGCTCGCCCGTCGTTGTGCAGCGTGGCGATGCTCAGGAGGACAGCGTCTTGCGGGCCTTTGAGCCCGAGGCTGGAGGCGTCATCATCGCTGAGATCAGGGCTATAAGAGGGGAGGGCGACGAAGGGGGAGAGGACGAGGAAGGCTTGGTTGGGGTTTTCAAGCATCTGGAGCCACATGAACGGCTCTTCCTCGGGTTGGGCGATGAGGAGGTACTTCTTGATCGCCTCGAATCCCAGGAGGCCCGCGGGCAGCGTGAGGCTGCATTCGTTTGCCACGGTGGGCAGTGGGGCGCTGGTGGTTTCGGCCGCTTTCATGTGCGAGTGCGTCGCGGGAGTGCCAAGCAACGGCCATGCCAGAGGTCTGTGCCTGCTGCAAACAGTTGACCATCAACGAGGTTAGAGATGGATGGGGATGGGCTCGCCCGTCTCCCCGGCAGAACCCTCCTGCCTCGAGCCGGTCCAGGCGGCAAAAACAGCCGGGGGTGGCGATGGCGCTTGGCGGAAAATGCCGGGTGATCCTGGAGACCGTGAACCTGTCACCTTGTTTGCACACACGTTGCAGGTAGTCGAAGTCTTTGGGCGTAGCCGACAAGAGTAACTGCGTAACCGAGCGCATGGTCGCTACGCTAGGACCCAACGCAGAGCTGAGGGACGCCGGGCCCATGGTGGCGTGGACCTGGAAGCCGCGCGCTCAACCGGGGTTCTCTCGACCGACTTGTCAGCCCCTCGTCTCATACTCATCGAAGTAAACTTGTCTCTGCAGATCCTCGCTGAAATCGGCGAGATCCTCACGTGTGATCATCCCGGCTTTGCGCATCTCCATCAATCGTAACCACATCTTCGAACGGGAGATGTCGTCTAAGCAACGCTGCAATGCCTTCGCTTCCTTTCGGCTCAGATCCTCGGCATCCCAAAACCGTTCAGTCTCGGTCTTGCTCGTGTCAGTCAGTATCCTGACCAATCGCGCATTGCATTTGGACACGTACCTTTCCCGCCAAACGGGCAACCGGTCTCTGAATCGCTTCCAGTCAGCTTCCATTTTAGGTGAGGTTTTTGGGCTAACGGTAAGTGGAGCTACGCCGGAGCAAGCGCCCACATCCACGCCGGGCGCGCTCGTCCGGCCTTAGCTCGCACGCCTGGTTCGACGTTGCCGTGTGCCGAACTCAAAACCCGTCACCTCACCACGTCAACCCTCAAACCGGCCCCAGGCCGAGCCACGCCCAGAAACCGGTCCCCTCCCGCCCCCCTCTGTGCCTCTGCGCCTCTGTGGGCCCCCCCCGCCACCGGACATCCCCCCGGTCCTGGCTCCCTGCACACAGGCTCCGCCGCCACCGCATCACAACCACCGGCTTGTTCTGGCTCCCACAGAGGCGCGGAGGCGCAGAGGAAGAGCCCCCAGCACGGATGAGGCGCCACGAAACACGCCAACTGCGCACATTCTCGGCCACCTTGGCGGGGCATGGTCGTCGAACGCTGAATGGAGCGACGGCGGAGAAGACCAGCATCTCTGGCGAGCGGCTTAACCGCCGTTGGCTCGCATGAATGGTTCGATGCTATCCACTCAATCTGCGACGAATACGCTCAGGGTCGCTGCGAAGGTCAACCACGGCCCATACCACCACGCAGCTTTCTTCGGCGGTGTAGAAGACTCCAAATGGGAACACCTTGCTGAGCGCCCTGCGGAAATCGCCATAGACAATGCGGTGAATTCCAGCGAAGAACTGCAGTCCATCGATGTCGGCCCGAAGCCAGCTAAGGAAATACTCCCCCAACCCCGGACTTTGCGCCTCGTAGAACGCGAACCCGTCATTCAGAACCTCGACGGCGTCGCTCGAGATCTTGACGGGTCTCAACATTGCCCGAGCGTCGATTTTGCAGTCTTCCAGTCCAGCAGTGTGGCGACCCCATCTCTCACTCGAGAACGTCTCCTGTCCAGCAGATCGCGAGTGTCCTGCGCTAATTCAGCGCAATCGAACCGCTCGCGCATGTCCTCCCACAGCCCCTCCATCAAGTGGAGCTTCTCGGTCGCCCTCATCACTTGTATACGTCCTTCCGGTGTCCAACCTTGATGACCTCAATCAGCAGCTTGCCGGAAAACACGTCATAAAGAACCCGATAATCCCCGACCCGAATCCTGTAGCTCCGCTCGCTTCCCGAGAGCTTCGTGCATCCGGGAGGAAACGGATCATCCGCCAATGCCTCCGCCGCGGAGACGACCCTCGGCACGTCTGTCGCGGCAATCCGCCGGAGATCCTTCGTCGCGGACCGTCTCCACTCAAGCCGGTAGGAGGCCATCGCGCTTCAACTCAGCGACCAGGTCTTCGTGCGAAACAGTGGGCTCATCACGGCGCTCGGCGATCGCGGCAAGATCCTGCAAATCTTCCAGCAACCGCTCATAATCCTCGATGGGCAACAGGACGGCCGTCCTCCGCCCCGCTTCATCGGATACATACTGCGCGCTCACAGGGACTTCGATACCATGGTTCCGTCGCTCTGTCGAGAGCGAGCGCTGGTCCGTCGAGCTTTGGGCGAACGCCGAGGTGAGGGACCGGTGCCGGGAGCCGACCTCAACCTCGAATCAAGACTCTACCTTCAGGCTCGGCGGTCAAGCCACGCGGCGGGCACCGGTTCCCTCGACCGACTGGTTCGCCTCCTTCGATGGCAGTCGCTTGAAGCTGAACTCAGACATATCGCCGCGCTTGCTTGCGTGCTCAATGGTGATGCCGACAACCCCGCCGTCGCTGTCGAGGTCAAGGTATACGTCCTCGGATAGCTCACGTGTTTCGGCCACCGCAGAGGCCCCGAACTCAAGCAAGGCAGTGTCCGTGTCCTCGAAATATCGAATCCTCATGAATCTGCGCTTTCTCTGTATCCGCGATCGAAAAATGCATTATGCACCGTTTGTCCGTCGGGAAGGAAAATAACGCGAAGGGCTCGGCCTCCGCACTCCGAAATCCGGGCCCACCGACGTATTCTTCCGTCCGTCTGAACTTCCTCCCTCTCGGGTTCTCGCATCACACGAAGGATCCACTGATCCAGAATCGCCGCGCGATCAGGGCGATTCCTGATATGGCGGAAATACTCGGTGGACTGGAACTCCGCCATTGACGTGGTGGTTTATGGCGAACGATTCAGCTCACTGATGGCGGCCCCTCAGTGACTCCTGAATTGTCGAGCAGCGTCGTGGGGCCGGCATTCGGTGGAGCGTCGGGTTCGGCACTTCCTACCACCCGCCTCCTCCAATACCCAGGCTCACGGTGGCAGTGCATCACAGCGACAACCAGCACGTAATCAGGCTCAATGGTGTATAAAATCGCGTAGGGGAAAACTTTGGTCAGGCACCGCCGCACGTCCTGCTCGATCAACCGCCAACGCTCCGGCGCGGCCGCGACCTGACGAACGGCGGCCTCCACACTCGCTATGAAACGCAGATCGAGGCCCTCCTGACACCCCGCATAGTACCGTGCGGCATCCTCGTACTCAGCGAGTGCCTCAGGATGGAACTCGTATCTCATCGAGCAACCGCCCGCCGGACCTGCGCCAAAGCTTCCTCCCCAGGCACCGTCCGGACTCGCCCGCTTCGCACATCATCCCGCCGCCGGAGGGCTTCAGCCACCCAGAGCCGCCGAACATAACCGTCCTCTGCTGGATCCAGGCTCTCCACCAGGCGATCCGCGAGAAGGGCGCGTGCCTCACTGGGAAGCCCCAGCGCCTCATCCACAATCTGTTCCACCGTCATGTTCATGGGCGCACCATACCCGAAGGCTGCGAAAGCTCAATCTCAAGGTGCTGCATGCCGACCGCAGCCTCTGTCGAACGGTAATTGGAGCTACGCCGGAGCAAGCGCCCAGATGCTCGCCACGCGCGCTCGTCCGGCGTTAGCTCGCACGCCTGGTTGAACAAAGCCGCTGCGCGGCGATATGGGTGCTGAGCGGTTGAGCAGGGGCGATTCGAGGGCGTCAGCACGGGGGCAAATTACTACGATCGGCGCCCATGAACAGTTCCAATCCTACATCCACCGGCAACCCCATCCCCAACAGCAGCGCGAGCCAGGGCGCCAAGCGCCCGCCCGCTCAATCGCTCGGGCCGGCTCCTCTCACCCGCCAGCAAGTCCATGACCTGCTGGCTTCCATCCGCCTGCGCCGCTACCGCCCCCCCTCAAACTCATCGACGCCTGCGGCCTGCGTCTGAGCGAATGCCTGGGCCTGACCATCCACGACATCCACGAGGCCGAAAACAAACTGCGCATCCGCTGCAGCGAGGGTCACCAGGGGCGCGTGGTCCCATTGCCCGGCACAGCACGAGCTTTGTCGCCAACTGCCTCGCTAAACCGGCTGGCGCCCTGATCGCTCCCGTGAGCGCCTCCGTCAGCGGAGCGCTGCGTCAGTTTCTGCCCGCCTTCCTGGACACCGCCCCGCCGCTGTCCCCTGACCAGCGTCGCGCCCTCTGGGCCATCACCCATTGCCGCACCCCGGCTCTGGGCGGGCAGGCCTTTGCCTGCGAGAAGTGCGGCCACGTCCACTTCGCCTGGCACTCCAGCAATCACAAGGCCTGCCCGCAATGCGGTCGTCAAGCCACGCACGACTGGGTTGAGCGCGAGTTGGCCAAACGGGTCGACGCGCCCTGCTTCCTGGTCAGCTTCACCCTCCCGGCCCAGTTGCGCGAGTGCTTCTTGGGCCCGCAGGCCAAGCAGGCTTTCGATCTGTTCTTTGGCGCCGTGTCCGGCGCGCTGGCCGAGCAGCTCGCCGCCGAGAAGGGCTTGCACGCCCACCTCAACGGCTTCACCGCCGTCCTGCACACCTGGAACCAGCGCCTGCTTTTCCACCCCCACATCCACTGCCTGGTCCCGGGGGCCGGGTTGGACGCGCAGGGACAGCTCGTCCGCGTGCACAATCCCAAGTTCCTTCTCCCCGTTGGGGGCCTCCTCGGCTCAGGCGGTGTCCTCAGCGTTGGCCAAACCGCTTCCAACCTGCCCGCGTTGTGGCGGTCGGACCCACCGCATCCACCACCTCCCTTCCCTTCGCCCCCAACCCAGTTCGGCCCGCGCGCCGCCCGCGCTCCCGGCCACCCGACCCATTCTTGCTCCAGCCGCATGAACGCGTGCCGCAACCATCTCGCCGCCACGCCAGCGCCCCGGTCTGCGCCCGCCGCCCTCCCAGTCCCTCTACGTTCCCCCATCGGGTCCTGCAGCCCGTCCAAACACTACGGCGCAGTCCCCTCCTTACCCTCCCTGGGAACCCCCGCGCCCTGCCACCGTCTCTGCGCAGCTCGCGCCTCTACAGGTCTTGTCTCATCCCACGCCCCCAGCGCCCTCCCGCCTCCAACACAAGCGCCATAGTCCGCTTCCGTCTCGCTCCTCCCTCTCCTCCGCGGCTTGTTCAACCATGGGTGTAGTTGCTGGCTCCTCCCGCTCCCGCGGGATCCGCAGCAATACACCCTTTATTGTTAGCCCTAGCGAGGCGTGACCTCAGACCCGCTCCGGCCCCCATTTTCGTGCAACGC
>CAZVRY010000268.1:0-9342 GCA_964629545.1 uncultured Verrucomicrobiota bacterium
TCCCCAAAAGCAGCCATCCTGTCCTCCGTCGATGCCCGCCCACCCCACCCACCCCACCCGCCCCGCCTCCTCGCCCCTCGTCTCCCTCATCCTCCCGGTTCACAACGCCGCCCCGACCCTCCAGGAAGCCCTCCAGAGCCTCCTTGCGCAGACCTTCCCCCGCTGGGAACTGATCCTCGTCGATGATGGCTCGGACGACGGCTCCCCTGAACTCGCCCAGGCCGTTCTCGGGTCTGACCCACGGTGCCGCCTCATGCGCCAGCCCCGCCGGGGTCTGGTCCCCACCCTCCTCACCGGCCTCGCCTCCGCCCGCTCCCCCCTCCTCGCCCGAATGGACGCCGACGATGTCGCCCACCCAGAGCGACTCCGCGCCCAACTCGATTACCTGGCCGCGCACCCCGACCTCGGACTCGTGGGTTGCCTGGTCGCATTCGGCGGGGACGACCAGCGCCAAACCGGCTACGCCCTCCACGTGGACTGGCTCAACCGCCTCGTCACCCCACAGGAGATCGCCCTCAACCGCTTTATCGAGTCGCCCCTCGCCCATCCCTCTGTCCTCTTCCGCCGCACCCTCCTGGACCAGTTCGGCACCTATCGCGAGGGCCCCTTTCCGGAAGACTACGACCTCTGGCTCCGCTGGCTCGACGCCGGCGTCCGCATGGCCAAAGTCGACCGCGTGCTCCTCCACTGGCGCGACCGTCCCGACCGCCTCTCCCGCGTCGACCCCCGCTACGCCACGAGTGCCTTCTTCTCGCTCAAAGCCCCCTGGCTCGCCCGAGAACTCGAACGACATCGACGCGGCCGCGCGCTCTGGATTTGGGGTGCCGGCCGCCTCACCCGCCGCCGCGCCGCCCTCCTCGAACAACAGGGAATCCCCATCACCGGCTTCTACGACATCGACCCCCGCAAACAGGGACGCCACCACCAAGGACGCCCCGTCCTCGCCCCCCGCCAACTCGGACATCCCCACCAACAGGTCATCGTCGGCTACGTCGCCAAACGGGGAGCCCACCACCTCCTCCGCACCACCCTCGATCGCCAGGGATTCGTTGAAGGACAGGACTTCTGGCTGGCGGCTTGAACCGCATCACCCCGATCAGTCCGAACCCACCGCCCCCGACGTCGGCATCGCTTCGCCGTCCGCCGGCTGGCGCCAATGCCTCCACTGCAGCCGCCGCCCCACATCATCCAGAATCGAATACGCCACCGGTGTCACCACCAACGTCAGCAGGAGGCACAAGGCTTGCCCGCCGATGACCACCACTGCGACCGCCCGTCGCTCCGACGCCCCCGGCCCCGTCCCTAACGCCAACGGTAACATCCCCGCAATCAACGTGAACGTGGTCATCAGAATCGGACGCAACCGCTCCCGGTTCCCCTGCATGATCGCCGCCAACCGCCCCGCCCCCGCCTCGCGGAGCTTGTTCATGTGGTCAATCTGCAGAATGGCGTTCTTCTTCACCACCCCGAACAACACCAAGAGGCCCAACGCCGAATACAGGTTGATCGTCTGCCCTGCCGCCAACAGCGAGAGGAACGCGAACGGCACCGACAACGGTAACGAAAGCAAGATCGTGAACGGATGCACCAGACTCTCGAACTGCGACGCCAAAATGATGTACATCAGAATCACCGACAACGCGAACGCCCACAAGAACTCGCGGAAGGTCGTCTCCAACTCGCGCGCCCGCCCCGACACCCGCGTCGAATAGCCAGGAGGCAAACCCATCCGCGCCGTCTCAGCCTGCAACGCCGCCATCCGATCCGCCTGCGCATACCCCGGCGCCACCGACGCCCGCAAACTGATCTGCCGTTGCCGGTCCAATCGATCGATCCGCGACGGTGCCTGCGCCGGGACGATGGTGACCACATTGTCCAAACGCACCAGCCCGCCCCCCTGCCGAGGCACCCACAAGCCCGCCAACCGGGCGGGATCGCTCCGATCCGCCTCCCGCAAACGCACCTGTACGTCGTAGTCCTCGTTCATGCTCTCATCCCGATAGCGGGTCACCTGCGTATCCCCCCCCACCATGATCCGTAACGCCGTCGCCACATCCTCTGTGTCCACCCCCAGCGCCGCCGCCCGATCACGGTCGATCTCCACCCGCAACTCAGGCCGATCCAACTTCAACGTCGTGTCCGCATCCAGCAGCCCCAATTCCCCCGATCTCACCCGCAAACGCTCCGCGTACTCATACAACGTCCCCAAATCCGGCCCCAGGAGCGAGAAGTCAATGTCCCAGTTCGGGCCCCCCCCCACAAACGTCTGCGGATTCCGAATCGATACCCGCACATCCGGCAGCGACCGCAGCCGCCGCCGGATCTCCTGCTGGACCTCCGCTTGCGTGTAGTTGCCTTCGAACGCCCGCCAAGGCGGCCATTGCAGCAATCGCCGCCACCCGAACGTCCGCTCCTCGTGGGGCACCATCCGCACCAGGAAACCCGCACTGTTCACGCTGCCCAGGAATCCCCGCCCCACCGAGGCCAGCACGTTCGCCACCCCCGGCACCTCCCGCAACACCGCCTCCACCCGCAACGCCACCTCGTCAATCGCCGCGAGACTCGTCCCCTCCGCACTCGTCACCCGCACGTCAAACTCCCCCTCGTCCACGTTGCTCGGCAAATACTCCTGCCGCACCCACTGATACAAAGGCACTGAACTCAGAGCCACCAACAACGCCAACCCCGCCACCCCCCAGCGCCACCTCATCGCCCACTCCAGTAACCCCAGATAAAACCGATCAATGACCCCGTAAAATCCTCCTCGCGACCGCGGCCCCCCGAGCCCGGCCCCGCCCTCGCCCACGTGCAACAACCGCGCGCTCATCATCGGCGTTAACGTGAACGATACCAGCAAACTCACCAGCACCGCCGCCGCCGCCGTAATCCCAAACTGATACAAAAACCGCCCTGCAATGCTCGACATGAAGGAAACCGGCACAAAGATCACCACCAGACTGAACGTCGTCGCCATCACCGCCAACCCAATCTCCGCCGTCGCCGCCCGCGCCGCCGCAAACGGCCGCATCTTTTTCTCCTCCACAAAGCGGAAAATGTTCTCCAAGACCACGATCGCATCATCAATCACGATCCCCACCATCAACACCAACGCCAACATGGTCACGCTGTTCAACGTAAACCCCAGCGCCTTCATCACCCCAAAGGCCGCAATCACCGACGTCGGGATCGCCACCGCCGCAATCACCATCGCGCGCCAGTTGCGCATGAACAACAACACCACCAAACACGCCAGCACGCTCCCCAGGATCAAATGCCGCTGAATCTCGTGGAGCGCCTCGTAAATATACCTCGACTGATCCCGAATCACCTCCATCCGCACATCCGACGGCAGCAGCCGCGCCAACCCCCCCATCCTCTCCTTGACCCCCTCGATCACGGCCACCGTGTTCGCCCCCGATTGCCGCAAAATGTCCAACGTCACCGTGGTTTCCCCATCCAGTCGCGCCGCCGATCGCGGCTCCTTCGTCCCGTCCTCCGCCCACCCAATGTCCCGCACCCGCACCGGCATCCCCTGACGCGTCGCCACCACCAGATCGTTGAACGCCGCCGGCGTCCCCACCCGCCCCATGGTCCGCAAGGTCTGCTCCCGCACCGGCCCCGTCACATTGCCCCCGGGCGTGTTCGCATTCTGACGCTCCACCGCCTCCCGCACGGCCGTGATGGGGATCTGGTAGGCCGCCAGACGGTCCGCCTCCACCCAGATGTTGATCGCCCGCTCCAATTCCCCCACCAAATCCACCTGCCCCACCCCCGGCGCCCGCTCCAAGGCCACCTTGATCACCTTGTCCGCCAACTCGCTCAACTCCCGCCGCGACCGCGGACCCGACACCGCCACGGAGAGCACCGGCGATTGATCCGTGTCGGCTTTCGCAATCGTCGGCGGATCCACGTCCCTCGGCAGCCGCGGTAACACGGTCGCAACCCGATCCCGCACATCCTGGGCCGCCGCGTCAATGTCCCGATCCAAATCGAATGTCACCACCACGAACGCCGCCCCCGGCCCGCAAATCGACCGCAGTTCCTGAATCCCCTCGATCGTGTTCACCGCCTCCTCGATCGGATACGCCACCTCCGACTCCATCTCCTCCGGCGATGCCCCCGGCAGCCGCACATTGATGCGCACGGTCGGCAGGTCCACCGACGGAAACCGATCCACATCCAAGTTCAAATACCCGGCCGCGCCCACCACGACCAGCGTCAGCACAATCATGGTCGCGAAGACCGGTCGCCGAATGCAGATGTCCGCCAGTCGTTGCATCCCCGCGGTCCCTACCGGCCCTCCCCCATCCCCCCGCTGCGATTTCCCCCCGCCCCCTCACCCCCCCCTGCCACCACCACCCCCTGCCCATCCTGCAACCCCTTCGGATCCAACACCACCTCGTCCCCCAAACCCACCCCTTGCACAATCTCAACCCACCCGGCACCCCGACGCCCCGTCACCACCCCGCGCTCCTTCACTTTGCCTCCCTCCGCCAGAAACACCTTCTCCAACCCTGCAAACGTGAGCAAGGCAGCCGCCGGCACGCTCATCCCTTGTTCCGCCGGATCCACTACAATCCGCGCCCGCGCAAACAACCCGGGCCGCAATGTCCCCTCGCGCGGCACATCCGCCTCCACCAACAGCATCCGACTCTCCTCCACTAACGCGGGACTCAGCCGTGCGATCCTCCCCTCGTGAACATTCGTATCCCCCTCCACCCCCACCCGCACCGATTGCCCCACCCTGACCGCCCATGCCTCCCGCTCCGGCACGCTTAACCTCAACCGCAAGGGATCCACCTGCACCAACATCACAATCGGCGTCCCCGCCGCCACATACTCCCCCACACTCGCCAACCGCGCCTGCACCACCCCATCGAAGGGCGCCCGCACCACCGTGTCCGCCCATTGCTTCCGCGCAATCTCGTACTCCGCACGCCGCTGCCTCGCCGCCGCCTGACGCGTCCTCGCCTCCTCCAACGCCGAGGCGTGCCGAGTGGACGCCACTTTGAACGCCGCCTCCGCCACGTCCACCTCCGACGGCGAAGCAATCCCCACATCGTAAAGCGCCCGAACCCGGTCGCGATTACTGGTCGCCTCCGCCAGCACCGCGTGCGCCTGCCGCACGCTGCTCACCCCGTGCAGGTCCACCTGATCATCCTCTCCCTCGTCCTCCATGCCCAACGCCACCCGCGCCTGGACCAACGCCGCCGCCGCCTGCTCCAACCGCAGCTCAAAATCCCTCGGTTCCACCTGCGCCACCACCTCTCCCTCTCGCACCACGCTCCCCAAATCGACGGCCAACCTCTGCAGCCTTCCCGCCACCCTCGCACTCAGGGTCGCCTCCTCGCGCGCAGCCAGTGTCCCCGTCACCGCAATGGACCGCTCCATCGTCCGGCGCTCCACCTCCGCCACCCTCACCGCCCGGGGCGGCACCCCAACCCCGGGCGTGCCCGACCGCCCCTCGGCCTCCCTGCACCCTCCGGCCACCACCCCCAACGCCAACACCATCCATCCCCCCGCCCTCAACCAAGCCCGCCCCCAACCCGTCCCTGGGAAGCCCTGCCATCCTGCGCTCACACCACCGCCACGACACCACAACATGCGCCCAGCCTAGTCTGCACCCCCCACCCGCGGCAACGAGGAGTTTTCCCGTCCAGAATCCCAACCCCCAAAGCCCCCAGCAGGCAAGCCGCCCGCAAGCCTTGGCCCCCCGGAGCCGTTGCGGTGGCATCTCCCAGGAAGAGCCGACCACGCGCAGCCTCGCCCCGTCTCCGCTCCTACTTCGCAAACTCCACACACCGTCGCTCCCGAATCACTGTCACCCGGATCTGACCGGGATACTGCAACTCGTTCTCGATCTTCCGGGTCACGCTCCGGGCCAACGCAAACGCCTCGTGGTCGCTCAACTCATCCGGTTGCACCATCACCCGCAACTCCCGCCCTGCCTGCACCGCGTAACACTTCTCCACCCCTGGAAACGACGCGCCGATCTTCTCCAAATCCTCCAACCGTTTCACATACGTGGCCATCGTCTCCGACCGCGCGCCAGGCCGGGACGCGCTGATCGCGTCCGCCGCCCCCACCAGCACCCCGTAGATAGACTCGCTCGGCACCTCGCCGTGATGGGCCGCCACCCCGTTCACCACCACCTCCTGTTCGCCATGCCGCCGGAGGAAGTCCGCCCCTACCGTGGCGTGCGACCCTTCGACCTCGTGATTGATCGCTTTGCCGATGTCGTGCAGCAGGCCTATCCGCTTCGCCAATACCACATCCCCCCCCATCTCCGCCGCCATCAACGCCATCAACCGCGCCACCTCGATCGAATGATCCAGAATGTTCTGCGAGAAACTATAGCGAAACCGGAGCCGCCCCAGCAGTTTCACCACCTCCGGATGCAAGGGCGGCAAACCCGCCTTGCTCACCGCCTCCTCCCCAATCGTCCGGATGGTCTCCTCCATCTCCGCCTGCACCTTCGTCACCACTTCCTCCACCCGCGTCGGATGAATCCGGCCATCCGCGATCAAACGCGTCATCGCCTCCCGCGCCACTTCCCGCCGCACCGGATCAAACCCCGACAACACCACCGCCCCGGGGGTGTCGTCGATCAACACGGTCACCCCCGTCGCCGCCTCGAACGCCCGAATGTTCCGCCCTTCCCGCCCAATAATCCGACCCTTGATGTCATCCCCCTGCAAGGCAACCGTCGCCGTCGTTGTCTCGTAGGTGTGCTCCGCAGCATACCGCTGCATCGCCGTGCTGAGCACCCGCCGGGCCTGCTCCTCAGCCCTCGCCTTCGCCTCCTCGATCATGCGCCGGGTCAAATCCGCCCCATCCTGCAAGGCCTCGCGCTCCACTTCCTGCAACAGCACTCTGCGAGCCTCCGCCATGGTCAAATGCGCCGCCTTCTCCAACTCCTCCCGCCTGCGACGCCCCAACCCCTCCACCGCCAACCGCTCCTCCTCCAACGCCAAACCCTTCCGCTGAATCGCTTGGTGCTCTTCCCGCAGACCTTCCTCCCGCCGCGCCAACCCCTCCAATTGCCGGCTCACCAGGTTCTCCCGCTCGGTCAGCCGATTCTCTCGTTCCACCATCTCTTGATGACGCGCGGCCCACGCCTTCTCCGCCTGCTCCCTCGCCTTCAGCGCCTCCTCGCTCGCGGCCAACCTGGCCTCCCGCTCCAGCGCCTCCGCCCGGTCACGGGCCTCCCCTAACACCCGCTCCCGCTCCTCCTGCCACGACCCCCGCCGCGCCTTCTCCTTCCACCGCCAGCCCCAATACCCCAGCAATAGCCCAGCACTCAGGAAGCCGATGGCCTCCGTCCAGTGTATTTCAGCCAGAAGATTCATTCCACAACCACGCGCCGGCCGGCAGCCCACCGGCACGTTGGCGTCACAACGCAGTCCAATCGAATGTCCAAGGGGCCGCACGGCAGCACCTCCACCACCTGCTCGTCAAAGGCCACGCCGCACTTCAGCCCCACAACCCGTGTCAGCAGCCGATCATAATAGCCGCGCCCCCGGCCCAGCCGACACCCATCGGGCGAAAAACCTACGCCAGGAACCAACACCAAGTCCAGTTGGTTCCACCACGCCACTCCCGCCTCCGTCCCCGGCTCCCAAACCCCAAAGCGCCCCCGCCGCAACCCCCTCCACCCCGCCTCCACCCAGGCCGCTTCGTAACCCTCCTCGCCCTCCCGATACCGGGGCAACGCCACCCGCTTCCCCGCCCGCCAAGCCCCCTCCGCCACCCCCCCCACGTCCGGCTCGTCCCCCAACGACGCGTACACCATCACCGCCTTCGCCCCAACCCACGCCCGCATCCCCATCACACGCCCGCAGACCGCCACCGAAGCCGCCGCCCGACTCTCCGCCGTCATTGCCCCCATCGCCCCACGCAAACGACGCCGCCACGCCGCCTTCTCCGCCCCCAACGTCCCACTCATGCCGACCTCTCCCCCCCCGACCCCGCCCGCACCGCCTCCAACTGCGCCCGCCACCGATCCACCCGCTCCTTGATCTTCCGTTCCACCCCTTGCTCCGTCGGCTCGTAATACCGCCGACTGGCCCCCAAATAATCCTGCGCCACAAAATGCCCGGCATAATCGTGCGCATACTGATACCCCTCCCCGCGCCCCAAACGCGCCGCACCCCCATAACTCCCATCCCGCAACGGCTCCGGCACCGGCAGCGTCCGCCCCGACCGCACGTCCGCCAACGCCGCGTCAATCGCCAAGTAGGCACTGTTGCTCTTGTTCGCCGTCGCCACGTAAATCGCCGCCTCCGCGATCGGAATCCTCGCCTCCGGCCACCCGATAAACTCCGACGCCGCAAAAGCCGTCTGCGCCAGCACCAACGCCATCGGGTCCGCCAACCCCACGTCCTCCGCCGCGCAAATCACAATCCGCCGCGCAATGAACCGCGGATCCTCCCCCGCATGAATCATCTTCGCCAACCAATACAAGGTCGCATCCGCGTCCCCCCCACGCATCGACTTGATGAACGCCGAGATCGTGTCGTAATGCCCATCCCCCTCCCGATCATAGACCACCGCCTTCCGCTGGATGCACTGCTCCGCCACCTCCAACGTAATCTCCACCACCCCGTCCGCCCCCGGCGGCGTCGTCAACGCCGCCACCTCCATCGCATTCAAGGCCTTCCGCGCATCCCCATCCGCCACCCTCGCCCAATGCCCTAACGCCGCCTCCGCCACCCGCAAGCGCAGGTGCCCCAATCCCCGCTCCCCATCCCCCAACGCCCGCCTCAACACCCCCGTCAACTCCTCCTCCCCCAACCCCCGCAATTCGAAGATCTGCGACCGCGACACCAACGGCGCATTCACAAAGAAAAACGGGTTCTCCGTCGTCGCCCCAATCATCCGAATCACCCCGCTCTCCACGTCCGGCAACAAGACGTCCTGCTGCGCACGGTTGAACCGGTGAATCTCGTCCACAAACAACAACGTGGTCTGCCCGGCATTCGCCAACCGATTCGCCGCCGCCGCCAACACCCGCCGCATCTCCCCCACCCCCGATTCCACCCCGCTGATCCGCTCAAACCGACACCGCGTCCGCCCCGCAATCACCTGGGCCAACGACGTCTTCCCCGTCCCCGGCGGCCCATAGAAAATCAAGGACTGAACCCGATCCGCCTCGATCGCCCGCCGCAGTAACATCCCCGGCCCCAGTAGATGCCCCTGCCCCGCAAACTCCTCCAACGTCCGCGGACGCATCCGCGCCGCCAACGGCGCCGCCTTCCTCGACGCCTCCCCCACTCCCAGACCCTCTCCCCCCGCCCCGCCTGCCAACCCGTTCGTAAACAAATCGTCCCGCGCCATGCCCCC
>CAZVRY010000269.1:0-9226 GCA_964629545.1 uncultured Verrucomicrobiota bacterium
CTTCCCCACGAGCCTTTACCCTCATCGAACTCCTCGTCGTCATCGCCATTATTGCCATCCTGGCCGGCATGCTCCTCCCCGCCCTCTCCCGCGCCAAATCCAAGGCCCAGTCCATCAAATGCCTCTCCAACCTCCGCCAATGGGGACTCGCCCTCCAAGTCCACGCCACCGAGAATAACGACGAAATCCCGCGCGACGGCACCGACGCCGGCGGCCAATACGGCGTCGATACCGGTGCCACCGCCGGCCCGGGCAGCCCCCAAGACCCCTTCGCCTGGTTCAACCTCCTCCCCCCCAACGCCGGCGAACGCCCCTTCTCCAATTATTGGGCCGGCGTCAACGCCAACTACCGCCTGAACCTCCCCTTCCCCGGCGCCAAAGGGCCCTTCTGGCATTGCCCCGCCGCCAAAGCCGCCAACAACGATAACTTCCTCAAAGGCGGCTCCTTCGGCTTCTTCAGCTACGTCATGAACCTCGACCTCAAACTCCTCTCCTCCATCCGTAACAACGTCCAAGGCAATAGCTTCGAATACCCGGCGATGCCCAAACTCTCCACCCTCCCCAAACCCTCCGCCACCGTCCTCCTCGTCGATACCGCCTTCAGCCCCACCCTCGAAGACTATACCTCCACCCCCAATCGCAACGGCATCTTCCCCGCCTCCCGCAGCGACCGCTTCACCCGCCGGCACGGCGACGCCGGCAACCTCGTCTTCGTGGACGGCCATGCCCAACTCTTTAAACGCCACTACATCACCAACGGCCTCGCCTCCCGCGAGGAGAAATTCAACCCCGATGTCTACTGGAACCCCAACCGCGAAGTCCCCTAACCCAACGCACCGCCGCCTGCCCCGCTCCCCCTTCCCCTTGGGCCAATCCCACCTCTACCTGCACTCAGTGACCCCAACCCGACCCATGAAACCATCTCTCCTCACCCTCGCCACCACGCTCGCCCTCGCCCTCGCCCCCACCCTCCTCACCCACGCCGGCGTCCTTCTGTCCGACGATTTCCCCTACCCCGATGGACCCATCACTGCCGCCTCTGGCGGTAAATGGACCAACCACAGCGGCACCGCCGAGCAAGCCAACGTCGTCAGCGGCGCCCTCACCCTAACCCAGTCGGAATCCGAGGACATCAACGCCCCTCTGACCGGAGCCCCCTTTACTGGAGGGGTGCTCTATGCCGGCTTTACCCTCACCTTCAACGAACTCCCCTCCGGCGCTGGCGCCTACTTCGCCCACTTCCGCGATACCGGCACCGGGTTCCGCGGCCGGCTGTTCGCCCTCACGAACGACGCCACCCCGGGCGCCTTCCGGCTCGCCATCTCCAGCGCCACGACCACCCTCGCGCCCATCCCGCAGGACCTCGCCCTCGGCACGCCCTTCCGCGTGGTCATGAAACTCGATGTCCCCACAGCCGTCGCCACCCTCTGGCTTAACCCTGCCGCCGAAACCGACCCCAGCATCGTCTCCACCGACACCGGATCGAAAGTCGATATCTCCACCTTCGCTTTCCGCCAAGCCTCCGGCATCGGCGCGCTCTCCGTTGATGACCTCCTCGTCGCCACCGAGTTCGCCGAGGTGCTGGGCACCCCTCCCGCCACCTTGCCCACCATCACCCAACAGCCCCAAAACCAAACCGTCCTCGAAGGCGCCTCCGCCTCCTTCTCCGTCTCCGCCTACGGTTCCTCCCCCCTCTCCTACCAATGGCGCAAGGACGGCAACGACCTCGCCGGCGCAACCAGCCCGACCTACCTCATCCCCGCGACCACCCCTGGCGACGCCGGGTCCTACGACGTGGTGATCACAAACCCCCTCGGCTCGACCGCCAGCAACCCCGCCACGCTCACGGTCGAGACCGTCGCCACCCCACCCGCGATCACCGCCCCCCCCTCCCCCACCACCCAAACCGTCAACCCCGGCGCCACCGTCACCTACACCGTCACCGCCACCGGCACCCCGCCCCTCGCCTTCCAGTGGTTTCATAACAACAACGAGATCACCGGCCAAACCTCCTCCACCCTGACCCTCCCCAACGTCACCCCCGCCAACGCCGGCACCTACCGCGTCACGGTCTCCAACAGCGCCGGCACTGCCACCAGCGCCGACGTCACCCTCAACGTCGAACTGCCGCCTCCCGCCACGATCGCCTCGCTCCGCGCCACCCTCGACCCCATCAACCTCACCCCCACCGATACCACGACGCTCTTCACCGTCGAAGGCACCGTCACCACCCACGTCAACCTCACCGGCCCAAGTGCCAACGTCCTCTTCTACTTCCAGGATGCCACCGCCGGCATCGCCGTCTTCTGGAGCGGCGGCACCAACGCCTTCCTCCCCAAGGCCGGCGACCGCGTCCGGGTCACCGCCCCCCTCACCCACTTTAACGGCCTCCTGGAACTCGCCCCCAGCTTCAGCAACCCCAGCCACTCCGTCACCCTCCTCGCCAGCAACCAACCCCTCCCCACGCCCCTCCCCCTCGACTTCAATTACCAACTCGACCCTGCCACCATGGAACTCTACGAAGGCAGCTATGTCGTCGTCTCCAATGTCCTCGTGGACCTCTCCACCGGCCCCACCTTCATCTCCGGCCGCACCAATGGCCTCTCCGACGAACTCGGCCAGACGTTCGCCATGTTCGCCGACGCCCGCACCGATATTGGCGGCCAAGCCAAACCCGCCACCCCCGTCACCATCCTCGGTGTCCTCGGCCAGTTCGATAACAGCAACCCTCGCGATTCCGCCTACCAGATCATTCCCACCCGCTTCGCCGATATCCTCAGCGCCTCCAAGGCCCCCACCGTCCGCTTCACCAACGTCCTCCAACTCATTCGCAAAGGCGATCTCCCCACCAACTCCTACCCCGAACTCGTCCTCCAACCCGGCGAAACCCTCACCCTCCACGCCCACATCACCGACCCCGAAGGCCGCACCATCAACCTCTCCGCCCCCACCGCGGGCCTCCCCGCCTCGGCCCAGTGGACCCTCAGCGCCCCCACCGGCACCGAACTCACCGCTACTTTCACCTACCAAGCCTCCCAAAACGAGGCCGGCCAACTCCTCACCCCCACCCTCGTCGCCGCTAACGCCGTCGCCACCTACGAGGCCACCTGGAAGGTCTATGTCCCCACCCCCGAGGAACAAAAAGTCACCATCACCGAGTTCCTCGCCAACCCCTCCTCCACGCCCACCGCCCCCCACTTCAACCCCCTCCAACGCTCCCTCCCCACTCCCCTCCCCTCCGATTACTCCGACGAATACGTCGAAATCGTCAACCTCTCCCCGACCGACCTCGACCTGGCCGGTTGGACCATCAGCGACAGCGCCGCGCTCCGCCACAAATTCTACGAGTCCTTCATCCTGGCTGCCCAATCCTCCATGATCGCCTACGGCGGACCTCTCAACGGCCTCGAACCCAGCCTCGATATCCCCACCCGCCCAGCCAGCGAAAGCCCCTTCTTCGGCTTCAACGACACGGGCGGCGACGCCATCCTCCTCCGGAACGCCAACGGCCACCTCATCTGCCGCGTCGTCTACACCGACGCCACCCTCTCCTCCTCCAGCACCGTCACCCGCTTCCCCGACGCCAACGGCGTCTTCCTCCCCCAGCACTGGGTCTCCAACCTCCCCGCCACCCCCGGACGCCAGTTCCATGGCGCCCCCTGGTCCGACCCCGCACCCCAACTCGTCAGCCAACACCCCATCACCGTCAGCGCCGACGAAGCAGGCGTCGTCACCCTCACCTGGACCGCCACCCCGGGTCTCTTCTACACAGTCTGGCAAACCGACCGCCTCGATGCCCCCTTCACCCCCCGTTTCTACGGCCTCACCTTCCCGGACACCAATGGCCGCTTCCAAGACACCTCCTCCCCCAACCACACCCAGCGCTTCTACTGGATCAGCACCCCCTGACCCGGAGATTTCACAGGGACAGAGTTCTCCCGGCCAAGGGTTCACGCATTGAACCCTTGAACCGGAGCGATTCCCCCTCTCCCTGCCTCCCTCCCCCCATCACAGCCCTCGCCCCAGCAACGGCCGCGCCAGGGTAATGCCCAGTGGCCCCAAGCCCCGCACCAGCAACCGCACCAGCTTTCCCCCAACCGTGATCGACGGCGTCAACACGCACACCGCCGCAAAATAACGCCGCTGCCGCGCACTCAACCGCGGCCACAACGCCAGCACCTCCGGCAACGAGACCCCAGGAATCCGCCCCGTCCTCAGGTAATCCCGATACCGCGCCGGCGCCCCCAACCGATGGAAGTTCCGCTTGCACTGGTTCCGCCGGTAAAACGTCAGCTTCGGCGAGACCTGCAACTGGCTCGTCCCCCGATCCGCATCCACGTAATCCCGATACCACGCGCCGCGCACCGGCAAATACTGGCGGGGCCCCGCCAACAAAAGGCGGAACCACAAATCCCAATCCAAGGTGAACTTCAGATCCGTCCGGAACCCCCCCAACCGCAGCGCCGTCGGCACATGGAAGATGGCCCCCGCCCGCACCGGATGGTGGAAACACCAATCCAACACCTCCCCATATGCCCCCATGTCCGGCACGAACTTCTCCGTCACCACGCGCCCCCCGCCATCCACAATCCCCACATCGCACCATGCCAACACCACCCCCGCCTGCCGCCGCCCCAGGAACTGCTCCACGTAGTCCGTCTCCAGAAAGTCGTCGTCGTGCACGATCAGCAGATACGGCGTGCGACACAACCGCAGGCACTCGTTCCAATTCCCGCCCATGCCCAGATTGCGCGGGTTTCGTTGATAGCTGAGCGACGGATGCGCGTACTCGCGCAGGATCGCTGGGAAGTCCGCCCGGTCCGAGGCGTTGTCCACCACCACAATCGGCGACACCGCCGTCTGGCGCAGGGCGCTCTCCAGCGCCTGACGGAAATAGGTCGTTCGGTTGTAAACCGGTATGCCGATGGTCACCTGGTCGTTCACACGCCCCGCGAGGAAACCAATGGCCCCTGCCCAATGCCATCCGAAAATTGACTTGCCCGCTCCAAGTCCCCACGCTCGCCCGATGATGGCCGCCGCCCCGCACCCGTTCCCGCGTGTCCGCCCGACGTGAAGCGTCTGCTCCAATCCAGCCTGGCGTGGTCGTTCCTCGCCCAGTTTTTCAAGTTCGGCGCCACCACCCTGCTCGTGCTCCCGGTCGCCCTCCGCAAGCTCACCGACGAAGAACTCGGCCTCTGGTATGTCCTGACCGGGATCGGCGCCCTGGCCATCCGGGCCGACTTCGGCTTCAGCCCCACGCTGGCTCGCGGGATGTCCTACCTGCTGGCGGGCGCCCGCCGCCTCGCCCCCAATTCGGCCGCCCCCGGAACCGCCGCCGACTTCGAACTGGTCCGCCAATACGTTCACACCGTCCGCGTGATCTACCTCGGCGTGGCCGGGGCCGCCATTGGCGTCCTCCTCCTCGCCTCGGCCTACCTCTTCTGGCGATTCGGCGCCCTCCCCCATCGCTTCCCCTTCGCCCTCGTCTGGGGCTGCTATGCCCTCGGCATCCTGGTCAACCTTTACGGCGAAGGCTGGCTCGCCCTCCTCCTCGGCGCCAACCTGGTCCGCCAATCCCAACAACTCACCCTCGCCGCCAACGCCGTCGGCCTCACCCTGGCGCTGGCCGGACTCCTGGCCGGGTACGGCCTCCTCGCTCTCACCGCCAGCTTCCTCGTGGGCGGCCTGGTCCTGCGAATCGGCTGCTGGTGGGTCTTCCGTTCGAGGCTCCCGCAAGCCCTCCCCAACCGCACCCACCGCTTCCAAAAAGGCCTCTTCGCCCAAATCTGGCCGGTCGCCTGGCGATCCGGCCTCGTCGGCCTCGGCGCCTTCCTCATCTACAACACCAATACCCAGCTCACCGCCTATTTCCTCGGACTCAAAGAAGCCGCCAGCTACGGGCTTTCCTTTCAACTGTTCCAAGTCGGCCTCCTCCTCTGTGCCCTCCCCACCACCGTTCGCATCCCCGCCATCAATGCCCTCCGCGCCCAGAGCCAAACCCGCCAGGCCTGGCGCCAGTTCCTCCATCGCCACACCGCCGGCCTCGCGCTCTTCGCCGCCGGCGCCCTCACCCTCGTCCTCCTCGGCGACGACCTGCTCGGTCTGCTCGGGACTACCAAGACGCTGGTTCCGACGCCTTGGCTGGCCCTGATGGCGCTGGTTTATTTCCTTGAGTTCAACCACAGCAATTGCGCTACGTTCATCCTCACCGGCAACGAGGTCCCCTTCGTCCGGGCAGCCGTCTACTCCGGGCTGGCGATCTTCCTCGCCGGCTGCCTGGTCGCCCCGCGCTGGGGCGTGGCGGGCCTGCTCCTGACCGTCGCCCTCGTCCAAGCCTCCTGGAACAACTGGTGGGTCCCCTGGCGCGCCTGGCGGGCCGCCCATACAAACTAACCTATGCACCTGATCACCGGCGGACTCGGATTCATCGGCAACGAGCTGGCTCGCCAACTCGCCCGCCAGCACCCCGTGGCCATCCTCGATAACCGCAACCGCGTCGCCCCGCGACTGGACGACCTCCAGTCCATCCCCGTCCACCAGGCCGACCTCACCGACCACCCCGCCGTCCGCACCCTCCTCGGCGACCTCAAACCCACCGTCGTCTACCACCTCGCCGCCATCCACTACATCCCGGAATGTAACGGCGACCCCACCCGCACCCTCCGCGTCAATGTCGAGGCCACCATGGGGCTCCTCCAAGCCTGCATCGCCGCCGGCGTCCAACACCTCGTCTACGCCTCCACCGGCGCCGTTTACGCCGACTCCCCAGAACCCCTCCACGAACAATCCCCCGTTGCGCCCGTCGATATTTACGGCTGGAGCAAGTCCTTCGGCGAAGACCTCTGCCGCTGGCAATCCCGCCAACACGGCCTCCCCATCACCCTCTGCCGGCTCTTCAATAATTACGGGCCCCGCGAAACCAACGCCCACATCATCCCCGAAGTCATCTCCCAACTCCGCCAGGGCAACGAACTCCACCTCGGCAACACCAAACCCCGCCGCGATTACATCCATACCTCCGATACCGCCCAGTCCCTCCGCCGCCTCGCCCAACACCCCCCCCAAGGCTGCCGCCCAGTCAACGTCGCCAGCGGCGAACACGCCTCCGTCGATGACCTTATCCGCCTCATGGCCGACATCCTCGGCCGACCCCTCCGCGTCGTCACCGACCCCGCCCGCTTCCGGCTCGCCGATAAACTCGTTCAAGTCGCCGACATCACCCTCCTCCAAGCGATCACCGGCTGGCGCCCCGAAATCACCCTCCGCCAGGGGCTGACCGAACTCCTCCGCTTCGAAGGGCTCCTGCCCCCCGCCTGAGGCCGCGCGCCCCCCACCCCACCGCCGCCCCATGCGCCTCGCCTACCTCAGCTTCATGTCCCACCCCGGCGAACCCGCCGTCTCCGGCGTCCCCAAAGTCTCCGAAACCCTCCTCCGCGAATTCGAAACCATCGATCACCTCTCCGTCGACGTCCTCACCCTCACCGACGGCCTCCCCGCCGAACAAACCCTCCAACGGGGAGCCGTGCGCTACCACTACCTCCCCTGCCGCCCGACCGGCAAGACCGCCACCTTCTACCTCCGCGAAGTCCGCACCCTCCAACGCCGCGTCCGCGCCCTCCAACCCGACGTCGTCCACGGCCAACCCTCCGCCGAATACCTCCTGGCCGCCACCGGCGTCCCCTGCCCCAACGTCATCACCATCCACGGCCTCATCCTCCGCGAAGCCGCCGGCCTCTCCCGCCTCCACCCAGGCCAACTCGCCATGGCCATCCGCGAATTCTGCCAACGCCGCGCCGTCCGCCGCGCCCGCCACATCATCTCCATCTCCCCCTACGTCGATGAATACGTCCGCGGACGCACCCGCGGACGCCTTTGGCCCGTCCCCAACCCCATCGACCCCGAATTCTTCGCACTCGCTCCCCCCCACCGCCCCGGCCTCCGCCTCCTCTGCGTCGGCATCGTCTCGGAACGGAAAAACCAGGAACTGCTCGTCCGCGCCTGCGCCCTCCTCCAACAAGCCGGCCTCCCCTTCGAATGCCACCTCGTCGGCATCCCTTTCCCCGGCTACGACGTCCGCCTCAACGCCCTCATCCAAGAACTCCAACTCGCCCCCCACGTCCGCCTCCTCGGCCGCGTCAGCCGCGAACAACTCCTCGCCGAATATCAGTGGGCCAACCTCGTCATCCTCCCCTCCCGCGAGGAAACCTCCCCCCTCTCCCTCATCCAGGCCATGGCCACCGGACGATGCGCCCTCGGCGCCGCCTCCGCCGGCATCCCCCGCCTCCTCCACGACGGCCGCCTCGGCAGCCTCTTCTCCCCCGAACAACCCGACGACCTCGTCCAAACTCTCCGGAAGTTCCACCGCGAGCCCAGCGGGTTTTGGGACCGCGCCGCCCAGGCCCGCACCCACGCCCTCGCCACCTTCCAGCCCTCCGCCGTTGCGCGACGCACCGTCGAGGTCTACCGCCACCTCGCCAGCACACCCCCTACTTGAACCGCACCTCGGCCTTCGGATCCTCCCGATACACCGCCTCCCGGCCCCCCGTCACCTCCCCGTCCTTCAGATACTCCGCTTTCACGTGCATCGTGCCATCCGACTTCAACTCGGTGGTCGAACGCACCTCGGTCACCGCGGTCCCCACGCCGCTCACCTTCTCCACCGCCACCACCTTGTCCTTCTCCACCTTCATGCTCCCGGTCGTCATGAATCCCGCGGTCGTAAAATAATGGTACACGATCTCCTTCTTCACCGGATCCCACCGCAAGATCGACTCCCCGCCATACGCCCCGTCATTCAACGAGTGCAACACCCGCACCGCCTTCCCGTTCAACGCCCGCTCCCACCGCGCCACATCCACCATCGGCTTCTCCGCCGTCGAATTCTTGAACTCCCCACGCCAGGTCCGCCCCAAGTAAGGCCGGAAAAACTCCAACCCCTCGTCCAACGGCAGCGTCTCCCCACCCCACGCCGCCCCCACCGCCAACCATGCCGCCGCCAGCCAACCTATTCCACTAATTCTCGTGTTCATGCGAGCGAATCCTAAACCACCCCCACCCTCCTGTCGTCAAGCAAATCGATCCCCCAACCCAGCAATTCCACGGTTGATTCATCTGGATTGGGGGAGGGGGTCACGCAGCCTGCCGGAGCGGCTGATTCAGAACCCTGTGCTCAGAACCGGCGTGCCGTGGGCTGGCCAGCCTCTTGCGGCGCCCGACGCTCTCCCCG
>CAZVRY010000270.1:0-9186 GCA_964629545.1 uncultured Verrucomicrobiota bacterium
CCTCTCCCCAACCGATGCCAGCGAAGCGCTGTCTCAGGTTGGGGAGAGGGAGAAAGGGAGAGGGGAAATGTAAGGGGTTCAGGGGTTCAAGGCGCGATTGCGATCGGGGAATTCTCTCCCGGCCTGCGCGGATCAGCCGGGCGGGGGTTCGCCCAGCAGACGTTTCACTTCGGCGACGATACGGTCGAGCGAGGCCGTCTTGTCGATATAGCTGTCCACTTTCTTGCGGATGGTTTCGCGGACCACTTCGGGTTCGAAGACGACGCCCGTGAGCAGCATCACCGGGACTTCCGGGAGGACGTTCTTGAATTCCTCGATCAGGACCAGGCCATCGGTATCGACCATTTGCAGATCGCTGATGATGAGGTGGGGCGGGTCTTCGCGGACGATGCGGCGGGCCTCATCGGCGTTGCCCACGGAGGACACCCGGTAGCCCTTATGAATAAGCACCTCCTGGAGGACTTCGCGGATGTCCTCCTCATCGTCGATGCACAGGATATGTTTCTTCATGGCGGGCATCGGGGTTGGTCGGTGGAAGCATCCGGGAGTGGGGCGGGTGCGCGGGGGTGGCTAGTGGGCGGCGGGTCGGTCGGGGCGGACGGTGATGACGCCGCCGACCACCTGGTCGTGGTCGCGGAGGGGGATCATGCTGAAGCGCGCGGGCACATCCTGTCCGGACCGGTCATGGAGGGTGGCTGGGCAGTCCTGGATCTCGCGTCCCTCCTTGAGCGCCAGGGCGAGGGGATCCTGTCCTGAGGCCGCGCCGCGCAGGCCGTCGGTGATGGGCTTGAGGACTCGGTTGAGCGGGGTGCTGATGATTTGCTGGGGTTCGAGGCCGGTCCAGTGGGTGGCGGCGGGGTTGACGCGGTTGACGTTCAGGGCCTTGCTGATGACGAAGACGGAGTCGGAGATGGCGTTAATGATCAACTGGCTATAGCGCAATTGATGTTCGACGGCTTTGCTGGACCATCTTCGTTCGAGGTTTTCCTGGCGGAGGGCGTCATTGGCCTTGGCCAGTTCGGCGGTGCGTTCCTGGACTTTACGTTCGAGTTGGGCGTTGGCGTCTTCCAGGGCCTGGGCCGCGCGTCGCCGGGCCGCGATATCGTCGCGGACCAACCAGGCTACGAAGCCGAGGAGGAGGAGATTCAGGCCGACCCCGGTGAGGACCGTCCAGCGGGTGGACTGGGCTTGCAGGTAGGAGGCTTTGTCACGATCGCGCAGGAGGCCGTTGAGTTCGTCCTTGGTCCGTTTGACGAGGGCCTCCACGCGGCGCAGGGATTCCCCGCCCGGGTCTTTGGCGAGGAGCTTGCGGATGCCGTCTGCGCCCTCGCTCTCCCGCATGCGGACCAATTGGCGGGCCAAATCGACTCGATTGCTGAGGAGGGTTTCGACCTGGGTGAGCTTGAAATTCTGCGCCTCTTCCTCCTTCGCGCGGGTGAGAGCCTTGGCGATTTCCAGTCGTTCGACCATTTCCCGATAGGCCTCGCGGTAGGCTTGCTGGTCGCGCGCGTCACCGGTGAAGAGGAAGTCGCGCAACGCGGAATCTCCTTCGTACATCGACTTGAGGATCGCGTCGGCCTCCAGGATGACGGCGTGGGTATGGTTGACCCAATCGCTGGTGGCGATGGACCGTCGGATGTTCTGGATGGACGCCCAAGCCACCACGACAAGCACGGTTGCAACCAGGAGGAAGGCGGCAATGACGCGCTTGACGACGATGTCGTTCATAGATGGCGAAGGCGATTGAGCGAGCCGCAGGGGCTAAAAGTCAATCTTAATGACGGAACCGCGTGCATCCGGCGCCGGGTCCCGGGCCGGGTCTTCCGTCTTTACCACGGTCGCCACCAATTGGCTGAGGCCCTCGCTGTAGGTGAACTCGGACGCGGAGGTCCAGTTCATGGCCAGGGTCGCCGCCACCTTGCTGGCGATCTGGCGGATGGTCGACCCGGAACTGAGCAGCCGGGCGGTCGCCCGCTCCGGGACGTAATCGATGGCCGCGGATTCACTGGGGACGTAGCAGACCACGTAGGAATCGATCCCCGGCAGGCGCACGGCGATCAGGCGGGTGGCCTGGCCGCGCTGGCGCAGATTCTGATCGGCCAAGAGCGGATAGCTGTCGCGCATCACCACGCGGTAAAACTGCTGCGGCTCCTGGAGGCCTCCGGGGAGGTCGTAGGTCTGATCCCCCGGTTCGAAGGCTTGGCGCAGGATTTCCGGGAGACCGGCAGGCGCCTCGACGACGGCCATCGCGTTGGTCAGGGTTAGGTTGGTGACGGTGGTCCACTCCGCGTTCGGGTGCAGGCTGGACCGGGTTTGGACCTCGTAGGTCGCGCCCACGGTGCCCACGATCACGAAGACCTGGGCCACGTTCGTCCTGGACCATCCCACGCGGGGGGGCATGCCCGGCACGCGCGCCTCGCGGTCAGGCACTTCGGGCAAGTCCTCGGCGGTCGTCGAGGGAGGGACCGGGGCGGTTGGACCGGATGGGGAGGTGGAGGTTCCTCCCGTCACCATGCCCGGGGGCAGTGGCGGGAGCGGCGGCACAGTGGGAGCGGTTTCGACCACGGTGGGCGCAGGTGGCACCTCGGCGGTGGTGTGGCTGATGGGCGCTGCGGGATCGCTCTCGAGGCCACCTGTATTGTAGGCCTTGACCGAGAAATAATAGGTGGTGGCGGCCTGGAGGTTGGTGACCATGACCTGCGTCACGTTGCCGACGTCCACCACCCCATCGAGCGCGTTGGTGGCCAGGCCGTAGAGCAGTTTGTAGCCGGCGAGATCGGGCTCCGGGTTGGGATCCCACGCCAACGTGACTTTCAGGCCGGTGCCGAAACCCAGATCCACCACGTTGGTCGCCGACCCCGACACCGTCACGACCTGATTGGTCACGATACCGCCCTCGGAACCTCCTGGTTCCAGCACGAGCGGAGGGGGTTCGACGGGCTCCGGTTCGCTGCCTTCGCTGAGGGCGAGGCTGGACGAGCCGGATCCGCCGCTGGCCGGGCTGGCGAACCCGGTGGGGGCGGGCAGCGGTTGGGCCGTGCCCCCTGCGTCATAGGCGGCGACTGAGAAGTAGTAGTTGGTTCCGGGGGTGAGGCCGACGAAGTTCAGATTGGTGACGTTGCCCGCATCCACCACGACGGACAGGTCGTTGCTGGCCCATCCATAGTGGACGCGGTAGCCGGCGAGGTTCGGGAGCGAACTGGCTGGCCAGGTCAGCCCCAGCTTCAGCCCCGTGGAGAACCGCACGCCCGTCTCGTGGGTGGTGACCGCTTGGTGGACGGCTGTGCTCAGGCTATCGACGACATAAAGCCGCGAGATGACCGCGGAGATCTCCGTGCTGGGATCGCTTTCGAGTCCGCCCTGGTTGTAGGCCTTGGCCGCGAAGTAGTAGGTGGCGCCTTGGGTGAGGTTGAAGACTGCCACCTGCGTGACCTTCCCGACCTCGAGGACATTCGTGGCATTCCCGGCACTCGTGCCGTAGAGAATGCGATACCCGGCAAGGTCCGATTCGGGATTCGGATCCCAGGCCAGGGTCACGCCCCACGCCGGGGCGTTCGCCGCAGCCCCGTCCACCGGCCCCATCGCCAATAAACCCGCGGCCGCCAAGAGGACTACGCCATGGCGGCAGATTCCAGCCCTGCGATATGCCTGATTCACGGTGTTGCGTTGGGAACCCAGATCAGCCATCCAGTCAGCCCACGCGCGGCACGACTCGAGAACACCCCTTTCCCAAACGGCTGATCTGGGGGTGCGGTTTACCAGAGGGTTGCTGCCATGACGAGGACTATTTCGCTCCTCCCCCGCCGCCCGCCACCCAACTCGGGGCGCACGGACCGAGTCTGGCAGGGACATCCCGTGGTGGAATGGCGGTATCATGATCGAGTCGTGGTCGTCGCAGATGCTCCGGTCTCGTCGCCGCGTGCTCCGGCTTTCGGGATTCGCGCGATTGACCAAGCGCATTCGATTGCGGATAAAGCAGGCGGGATGCCGGTCCGCTCGCAGGCCCGTCTTCCACCGAAAGGCGAGGCTTGAGGCGGGCCCCGACCCGCGCGCGAGGCGGGAGTGCATGAAAAGTCGACAGACCTATGTCTCGCAATCGCCAGAAAGGGACATCCGCGGTTGCTCCTGCCTCCCCTGGCCGCGGGGCATGGGTCCGGCCGCCGACGGCTCGCCGCCGGGTCTCTCGCCGGGGCCCGGTTCGGGGGAGCGTCGGCCCGCTTTACAGTTTGGCCCCGGAGCGGACCGGCCTGCTTAATCGTCGTCAGGTCGTTTCACGTCTGTAAATATTTAGTAACTAGTTTCTTAAATAAACGCGGCTCGGGTCTTGACAGCGGGTTTTGTGCGTTGGCATGAAGCGTGCTTGGGCTTTGGAATCCGGGTGTGCGCTCCAGGAAGAGGAGCGGCGCGGTGGTGTGGCACGTCCGCACTGCCGGTGGCGGTTCCCGGTTCGGTTTCGCGGATTCGCGCGGGGCGTGCGCAAGGCCTGCCTTGGCCCTGAGCCAACTTGCGCCACGACAAAGGGTGCCTACAGCGACGGATCCGCGAGGCCGGGCCGGGAGTTTGCAAGACGCATTTAATTATGAATCAACAGGTTACCAATGGGTGATCGGTTGGATTCAGGCGGCTCGTGGTCGAGTCAGGGACCGTGGGGGGAGGAGGGGTGCGCGGCGGCGTCGAGGTCGGGGGCGAGTTACCTAGCCGGGGCCGTCGGTCGGTTGCGCGGCGGCGAGTGGCGGTGCGGATCATAACATTGGCCCCTTGGCACGATCCACCTCGGGCTTGCGTTTTTGGATGGACTCGGGCAAGAGTGAGCTCCCATCCACCATGTCTGGAATTCCTTACAATGTCGCGACCGGCCTTGTCGGCGTGCATTGTGTTTGCAACAAACGTGTTACGTAACATCTCCGGTATGCAGCGGCGGTGTCAGCCCAGAAACGTCGGCAGGGTTTACAGTGCGGGGCGGCGGAACGTGCTGGACGTCCCGTTCGGCATGAACGTCACCCTCTTTCCAAGACCGACCGTCCAACTCGCGGCGTGCTTCCTCCTATGACCGACTCCGAGCCTCTGCCTCCTTCCCCAAGTGGCGCCTCCCCCGACGGGCGCTTTCCAATTCTGGTGGTGGACGACGATCCGTGTTTTCTGGAGACATGTTTTCTGGCCTTGACGTTCACCGACTGCGTTCTCCACACGGCCGTGTCGGGCGCGGAGGCGATGGTCGAGTTGGAGAAACGCGACTACGCCGCTGTGCTGCTCGACGTTTACATGCAAGGCATGGACGGATTCCAGTTGGCCCGGTGGATGCGGGCCAACCCGCGGACCCGCCAGACTCCGATCTTGTTCATTACGGGCATTTGTCAGACGGAAGATGATGTTGCCAAAGGGTATACGCTGGGGGCTGTTGACTATCTCTTTAAGCCCTTCCGGATCGTAGCGCTACAGTCCAAAGTCAGCGCCTTTCTGGAGGCCTACCGGCAGCGTAAACTGCTCGAAGACAAGGAACTGGAATTGGTGGCGTTGCGCGCAAAGCTGGCCGACTTGGAGCATCGGCGCGAACCTGTGGGGAACGACCCCCGGAGGGTTCCACCCGCCGCGACTCCCGGTGACACTGCCGCGTCGCCGGGGGCGGCCCGCGGGGAAGGGAGCTCCATGCCCGCGCCGGTTCCGGGCGCGCCGGCCGAGAAGCGCCTCCTGCGCTTGTGCGCCTCGTGCCAGAAGATTCGGACCAAGGACGGTCGCTGGCTCGTCGTGCTCGATTACGTCGAGCAAGAGGAGCACGCCGTTTTCAGTCACGGGGTTTGCCCCGACTGTTTCCAGCGGCTTTATCCTGGTTTCGAGGATCTCCTCCCCAGCGGTGTCCAAGCGAAGCCGTGACGGTGATGGTTCCTGGGGAGGGAGACAGGGGGAGGGGCACGGTCGCGAGGCCGGTCAGGCTGTTGCCGTGTTTCAAGCGAGGGGGAAACGTGCGGGCTAACCGGCCCCGCTGGATCCGCCCACGGCCGCGAGTTGTTCCTCGAGGGCCACAATCTCCTGGATCTGGGCGAGGAACCACCGATCGATCCGGGTCAGGTCGAAAATCTCCTCGACGGTCATGCCGGCCCGCAGGGCGTGACGGATGAAGAAGATCCGCTCGCTATTCGGGACGGACAGTTTCCTGCCAATCACGTCCCGCGGCAGGATGTCTCGGTCGCCGTAAACCTCCATGCCGACTCGCCATGGTTTGCCGTCGCCGCCCAGGCCGGTGCGCCCGATCTCGAGCGAGCGCAGGCATTTCTGAAGCGACTCCTTGAATGTCCGCCCGATCGCCATGGCCTCCCCCACGCTTTTCATTTGCGTCGTCAAGGTCGGGTCGGCCTGGGGGAACTTCTCGAAGGCGAAGCGCGGGATCTTGGTGACGACGTAATCGATGGTTGGCTCGAAGCTGGCTGGGGTCTCGCGGGTGATGTCGTTGCGGATTTCGTCCAGCAGGTATCCCACCGCGAGTTTGGCGGCGATCTTGGCGATTGGGAAGCCGGTCGCCTTGGACGCGAGGGCCGAGCTCCGGCTGACCCGTGGGTTCATTTCGATGATGGCCATGCGGCCGTTTTCGGGGTTGACCGCGAATTGGATGTTGGATCCGCCGGTCTCGACCCCTACCGCTCGAATCACCGCGAACGAGGCGTCGCGCATGATTTGGTACTCCTTGTCGGTCAACGTCTGGATGGGGGCTACCGTGATGGAATCGCCCGTGTGAACGCCCATGGGGTCGAAGTTCTCGATCGAGCAAACGATCACGCAGTTGTCCGCGCGGTCCCGCATGACCTCCATCTCAAATTCCTTCCATCCCAGCAGGGATTCCTCGACCAGGATCTCGTTGACCGGGGAAAGGTCCATGCCGCGGCGGGCGATTTCCTCGAATTCCTCCCGATTGTAAGCGATGCCGCCGCCGGTGCCGCCCAGCGTGAAGGCCGGGCGGATGATGACCGGGAAACGGCCGATCCGCTCCGCCACCGTCCGGGCCTCTTCCATCGAGTGCGCCGTGCCGGAGATCGGGACGTCCAGGCCGATCGAGAGCATCAGTTGCTTGAAGGCCTCCCGGTCCTCGCCTCGGTGAATCGCCTCCGCCTTCGCGCCAATCATCTCGACCCCGTGTTTCTCGAGCACCCCGCGACGATGCAACGCCATCGCCGTGTTCAGGGCCGTCTGCCCCCCCAGGGTCGGCAGGAGGACCAGTTTCCCTGCGGCGGCTGTCTCCCCGCTGCCCCTCCGGTCGCGCAGCCCGTCGAGTTCGCGGATGATAATCTTCTCCACGCACTCGGGAGTGATGGGCTCGATGTAGGTGCGGTCAGCGAACTCCGGATCGGTCATGATGGTGGCCGGATTGGAGTTCACCAGGGCGACCCGGTAGCCCTCCTCCTTCAGCGCCTTGCAGGCCTGGGTCCCGGAATAGTCGAACTCGCAAGCCTGGCCGATCACGATCGGGCCGGCGCCGATGATCAGGACCGTGTCGATGTCAGTACGTTTGGGCATGGCACAAGAGGATGCGCCGCGGCGCACCCGCAGAATTGCGGGGGATCAAACACCCCGGCGGTCGCAATGGAAAGGAGGATTTTCGCGGCCGGGGCGAACTCCGAGAATTCCCTTTTCATGCACGCAACCCCGCGCTAGGTTGCGCCGCGGTTTGTCCGATGGTGTAAGGGTAGCACAGGGGTCTTTGGAGCCCTTAGTCTAGGTTCGAATCCTAGTCGGACAGCCACGTCCCTAACCGGCCTCGTTGCGGATCCGGTCCTTCGACTCCTCCCACTCGGCCTGGAGGGTGCGTCGCTCCTTGAACCAGCGTTGCTCCGCTTCCTGGGCGTTCTCCATCTGGCCCGCCTCGAGGGCCTTGGCCATTTCCGCCTGGGCGGCGAGTTCTTTCTCCGCCAGTTTTGCCCGGTAGACCGCGTCCAGTTCGGCCAGCCGCCGTTTCTGATCATCCGAGAGGACCACGGACGGGGTCTGTTTGCTCAGACGTTCCATCGCCAATTCGTAAGCAGATTTCATAAGAGGAAGAGCGGGGCCGTGCAGCCCGTGGGACATTCGGGTTAGGGCGCAGGATCGGGGCCTGGGTGCGGATGGGGGTCGGCGGTGGCCCCACCTTGTTTCCATGGTTGAGGTGGCAGCGGGGGCATCCGCCGCACTTTTACGGGTGACGGCGGAGGCGTCGTTTGGGCCAGGCTTCCGTCACCCATGGAGGCGGGCGGCGTTCCGGCCGAGGGGGTGGTCTTCCAGGAGGCGATCCGGGCCTTCAGTCCGTGTCGTTCGGCCGCCGCCTTGTCGCCGGACTTCAGATAGAACAGGGAGAGGTTCGTGTGCACCAGTTGTTCATCGGGGAAAAGGGCCTCGGCGCGATGCCCTTGCGCGATGGCTGCCTGGACATCGCCCAACCGGAGGTAGGCCATCCCGAGCGCCAGGTGGGCATCCAGGTAATCCGGCGCCTCGCTCAGGATGCCTTCCAAGAGCGACACGGAAGTGGGGAGATCACCGCCACTGAAGGCGAACATGGCGTCGTCATAGCGGTCCTGGACAGAGGGTACATTCACTTTGACTTTTGACCCTATGCCACGAATCTACGGCTGCGCAAGGGCGGACTCGGCCGGCACAGCGATTCTCGCATTGGAATTGGGGCGGCCCCTCATCCGACCGCTGGACACCCTCTCGATGAACCTGTTTCCGGACCCAGTCGGGGGGACGAGGCTTCTGACGAGCCGCCACGGCGGTTGGCTCTCGGCGGCTCGCGGGGACGCTCGCTCCAACCCCCGGCCCGGGTCCATAGTCCCCAAGTGCATTCGTTCGAACACCGCATATGAATCTCCCTCTCAAGCTGATCTCCACCGACTTCGATGGCACCATCTTCGCCGAGTTCGAGCAGCCGCCGGTGGCGGCGTCGTTCGAACGTCTGATCGCGGCCCTGCAAGAGGCCGGGGTGGTGTGGGTGATTAACACCGGCCGCGACATGTCGAACCTGATGGAGGCCTTGGCCCGAGCCCACCTGAGCGTCAAACCCGACTACCTGGTTCTTGTGGAACGGGAGATCTACCGCCATGAGGGCGCGCGTTATGTGGGGGTGTCGTCGTGGAACGAGGCCTGCCACCGCGACCATCAGGCCCTGTTCGAAACCGTGCGACCCGATGTCCCCGCCTTGATGCAATGGGTGAACCAGCGGTTTCA
>CAZVRY010000271.1:0-9166 GCA_964629545.1 uncultured Verrucomicrobiota bacterium
CTTGACGATAGGCGGGGCCCACCACGTCCCAGTCGGCGCTTTCGTGGAAGCTGGCCAAGCCCTGACGCGCCCGCGCCTGTCCCGCCACCGCCTCGGCGTAGCCGCACCACCGGTAGTCCTTGCCGGGGAGAGATGCAGTGGTAGACGGCCCCTGTCCGTTCATTTTGATCCTGGCCATGCGCATGGTGGTTCTCCTTGCTTCTCCTTGGTTAACTTTCTCCTTAGCCCGACCAGTTCAGCCTGCGCGGCGGGTTGCCGTCAATGCGCAACCGCTGTGAACCTGTCACCGAATCACCACACCGCCGCCCCGTTCCTCCGCGACTTCAATCCTTCGAGACTCAGCCCGTAGTCCGAGGACAATCCCCGATGCACGTGCATCGGGGATTGTCCATGGCCGAAGGCGCCGGACTGCTGGGATTGGCCATTCCTCTGGCGCTCCCTTGGGCTTGTGCCGCCACTTTCTGTGACCGGCCCCACGTCGCCGACCACCCGCAGCGGTTCTGACGCTCCCGTTCCTCGACCCCCGCGGTCTTCGACCTCGAACCGATCGATTTGGACCTCCGTTACGAGGGCTACAGGCTGCCGCACCCAGGCCTGGAGGCGACGCTTTTGGCCTCCATCGCTGGGGAAGGCATCCGAGAACTACTTCAGGCCATGATCCAATGGCATCCTACGGTCCAATGCCTCCGCCCTTCGGCCAAGGACTGGAGTCAGGCAGTGGGCAGTGGGGCAGTGGGAGAGTGGGGCAGTGGGGGCAGTGGGAGAGTGGGCCAGTGGGGCAGTGGGGCAGTGGGGGGGTGGGGGGGTGGGGGGGTGAGGCCCAATGACCAAACCCCACGGGGTGGTCCGTAATCCGCGCTCCGCGCTCCGCCAAATCAGAAATCAGAATTCACAAATCATAAATGACTCAGGAGGGTTTGGATGAGGGCGCGTTCTTCGAGTTTGAGGCGGTCGAGGGGGATCATGCGGGTGATGGTGCGGGCGGCGTTGGTTTGGCCGTTGGCGGCGAGGGTCGCGGCATAGGTGGCTTGCCAGCCGGGGAGGACCGCGGCCCAGTTGATGGTGAGACCCTCGAAGAGGCGCCGAGCCTCGTCGGGTTGGCGGAGGCGGAGGAAGGCCAGGGCGGAGGTGATGCGGTAGGCGAGCATGTGGGGGTGCTCGCGGAGGAGATGGGTAGCGGTGTCGTGGGCGGTGTCGATGTTTTCCTCGAGGAGGAGATTGAGGTAGGCGAGGTCATTGCGCGGGGCGGGGTCTTGGGGGTAAGTGGCAGTCATTTCGCGCATGATTTCGCGGAGGCTATGGGTATTGCGGTCCGCTTCGGCCAAGCGGATGAGGGCGAGGAAGGCGGGGCGGGCGGCGCCGGCTTCCTGGGTGAGTCGGCGGTAGGCCTTCATGGCTTCTTTGGGGTAGCCGGTGCGTTCGGCGTATTGGGCGACGTAGGAGAGGGCTTGGGGTTCTTTGGCGGCTTCGAGGTGGACGCGTCGCCAATGGGCCTCAGCCTGGACGGGATCGCCGAGTTCTTGGGCGACGCGGGCGCGGTAGAGTTCGCGCATCCAGGGTTCGAGGGGGAGGGGGTCATGGTTGAGTTCATCGCCGACGGAGTTCCACTGGTGGAGGCCGGCGAGGGCGTCGAGGCGGATGAGGAGCAGGTCTTTGCTGGCGGTCGCGGCGTTGGCGGTGATGAGGCGGACGGTATCGGAGAAGCGCGATTGGCGGTTGAGCCAGCGGCCGAGGGCGGCTTGTTTCTCGCGGGGGACGGACTGGTAGCGGGCGATCATTTCGTGGATGAGGTCGTCGCGGGCGGAGGGGTCGAGGCGGATGCGCATTTCGAGGGCGAGCAGTTGGTGGTCGCCCTGGGCGAGGGGGTGGCGGTTGAGGCGGAGGACGAGTTCCTCGGCGTCGGTGCGGGTGATGGGGGCTTGGGTGGCGAGGAGGACGAGGGCTTCGAGGGCGGCCTGGGAGGGGCCCTCGGAAAGAGACCAGAGTCGTTCGAGGGCTTGCTGGCGCTCTTCGGGGGACGGGGAGCGGAGGAGGAGGCGGGTGAGGGCGATTTGGACGGCGGAGTCCTGGGGGCGGAGGGCGGCGGCGCGGCGGACGTAGTCGAGGGCGGTCTTTTCCTCGTTCCGGGCGAGGTGGAATTTGGAGGCGAGGCGGAGGTTGGCGAATTCGTCGGGTTGTTCCCGGAGGAGGCGTTGGATTTCGGGTTCGGCGAGTTCGGGGCGTGCGAGGTCGAGGGCGAGTTCGGCGTATTCGCGGCGGTCGTCGGGTTGGGCGGTGGGGAGGGCGAGGAGGGTTTGCCAGAAGAGGAGGGCTTGCTCTTGGCGGAGGCGGGTATAGAGGCGGGCGACGACGCGGATGGTGGAGGGTTCTGTGGGGGCGAGGTGGTAGGCGGCCTGGGATTTGCGGAAGGCATCTTCCCACTGTTCCTGGCGGAGGTGCTGCTCGGCCTGGTGGGCGATGGTGCGGGCGCGCCAGGTTTTGGTGGCGCGGTAGGCGGGGCGGGCGGCGAGGGCGAGGAGGAGGAGGCAGGCGCCGAGGACTAGCCAGAGGCGCCAGCGTGGGCGTGGCTGGTCGCGGGCGAGGAGCGAGGGGAGCATTCCGAATTTAGCCATGGGAGGGTGGGGTTGGGGAGGGTGTGGGGGTGGGTTGGAGCCAGAGTTGGAGGTAGCGTTCGACGTGGCGGCGGGCGACGGCGGGGTCGTGGGTGCCGGTGATGGCGATTTCGAGGGCTTGTTGTCCGAGGTGGCGGCGTCCTTGCCAGGCGTTGCGGAGGCGGTGGTGGCGGCTGAAGGTTTCGTTGGGGTGGGTGGAGGGAGGCGGGCGGTCCTCCCAGAGCGTGTAGAAGACGTGCCAGCGGCGGTTGGCGCCTTCGTATTGATAGGTGCGCAAGGGGAGTTGGAGGGAGTCTTTGTGGAGGGTGAACTGGCTGCTGGGGCCGAGGGGGCGGAGGCCGGCGGAGGGGAGGCAGAGGTCGGGGGAATGGACATGGGCGGACTGGGCGGCGGTGCGTCCGGGGTGCCAGCGGAAGAAGAAGACGAGCATTTGGGTGCCGTCGTCGTTGAGGAACAGGCCGGAGCGTCCTTCGTCGTAGCGCAGGGCAAGGCGGACGTGGTGGGGGATGGGTTGGGGGCGGAAGCCGTCGTTGGATTGGGGCCACTGGATGGACCAGGCGAGGTTTTGGGCGAGGGAGCGTTCGTGGAAGCGGAACCAGGCTTCGTTGGCGAGGCCGACGAGCAGGAGCCAGGCGGCGAGGAAGCCTTGGGTGAGGCGGGTGAGGGAGCGGGGGGAGGGGATGGGGGTTGGGGCGGGAGGGGGTGGGGGGCGGGGTGGGAGGGAGCGGGCGAGGAGGGCGGAGAGGCTCCAGAGGGCGGCGAAGGCGAGGAGGAGGACGAGGTAACCCGCGGGGTCGTGAAAGGCGTGCAGGCTGGATTCGCCTTGGCGGAGCATGATCCAGGTGAGGAGGAAGGTGCGTCCGACGTTGAGGACGAAGGCGAGGAGGACGCCACCGAGGACGAGGGCGAGGCGGCGGGGGAGGTTGAATCGGTAGAGTTCGCCGAGGAAGGCGGCGGCCATGAGGGTGGACTGGAAGGAGCGGACGCCGCTGCAGGCTTCGTCGACGCCGACGGTGGCGGCGGGCAATTGGATGAGGTTGCCGAGTTGGCGGGCGGGGACGCCGATCCAGTTGAGGGACTCGACGGTGAGGGCAGCGACGCTGCGCATGAGGGTTTGGATGAGGGCGTATTCGAGGGGAGTGGGCCAGGGGACGGCGAGGAGGACGAAGGCGATGGGGAACGCGAAGTGGCGCAGCCAGGGTGGGCCGCCGGCGTGGAAGGTGAGGAGGAGGGAGAGGGTGCAGACGAGGAGGGCGAGGAGCCAACTGACGAGGCGCCAATCCGGGTTGGCTTCGAGCAGGATGCGCAGGGGGAGCAGGGTGGCGAGGGCGGGGAGGGCGAGGAGGAGGAGGGGGCGGGTGGGGGATAGGGGTTGAGGAGTGGGGCGGTCCAGCCAGCGTTTTCCGAAGAGATAGAGGGCGAGCCAGGGGACACCCCAGCCATAGGCATACTGGGGATTAAGGCTCCACTCGACGCGCAGGTGGTTGAGGAGCGCGGCCCAGAGCAAGGCCAGGAGAAGCCAGGTTCCCCAGGCGACGCTGGCGGCGGGGGGCGCGAGGGCTAGGGGGGCCGAGGTCACGTCGCGGCGACCTTACAAGGACCCCGGAGGGAGTTCCACTGCGGAAGCGAGGGGAGGAGGGTGCAGCAAAGGATTGCGTTGGGGCCTGGGGAACGGGGATGGTGGCGGGGAACGGGAGGGGGGTGGGTGGGGCGGGGGCTTTATGGGCGAGCTATCGGTGATTTTGGCGCGGATGGAGGCCGGCGATGCGCGGGCGGGCGGGGAATTGTGGGAGTTGGTGCATGGGGAGTTGAGGCGGTTGGCGGCGCAGAAGCTCGCCCGGGAGCAGCCTGGGCAAACGTTGCAGGCGACGGCGTTGGTGCACGAGGCGTGGTTGCGGTTGGGCGGGGAGCAGCAGTCTGGCTGGCGGAGTCGGGCTCACTTTTTCGCGTCGGCGGCGCAGGCCATGCGCCGGATCCTGGTGGAGGCGGCGCGCCGGAGGAAGGCGGAGCGGCACGGTGGGGGCTGGGAGCGAGTCAGCATCGAGGGGTTCGAGGGGGGAAACGAGGTGGCGGCGCCGATGGCGGACGACCAGTTCCTGCGTTTGCACGAGGCCTTGGAGCGATTGGCGGCCGGGGATCGGGTCAAGGCGGAGTTGGTGCAGTTGCGTTTTTTTGGGGGTTTGACGCTGGAGGAAGCGGCTCGGGTGTTAGGGATTTCGTTGGCGACGGCGAAGCGGCATTGGTCCTACGCGCGGGCGTGGCTGTTTCGGGAGATGGGCCGCGGTTGACGGGCGCGGCGGTCTGCGGGCGGGCCTGAGGTGAGGGGTATGGATCAGGCGTGAACGTGGGGTTCCCACTCGAGGCCTTCGACGTTTTGGAGGTCGTCGACGCCTTCCTCGAGCATCCGGATGCGGGCGAAGCGGCAGAAGCGGCGGAGGTCCTGGGTGTGATCGCCGTAGAAGACGACGCGGTGGAGTCCGCAGGACCAGTTTTCGAGGATGCGCTCGATGTGTTGGACGCGCATGGTGAGTTTGGTGCGGCAGCCGTATTCGACGAAGGGGCTCTCGGTGGCATCGCCGGTGGCGAAGAGGAGTTTATCGGTGCCGATGAGGCGGGCCATGGTGACTTTGCGGCCGACGGGCATTTGGACTTGGAGGGAGGCGCCGAGGCCGTCTTCGAGGTGGCTGCGGATGTGGTAGGGGGCGGGGGGTGTATCGGGGCCTTCCATTTGGGTGGCGGCGACGCAGTGGGCGTGGATGATGCTGGAGGTGGAGAGGTCGATGACGGGGTCGGTGACGAAGCCGGGTTTGCCGACGAGGAAGCTGAAGATGAGGTGGGTCATGCTGGATTTGAGGTCGGCTTCGCAGACGCCGCCGAGGCCGAGGTTATTGAGCCGGACGAAGCCGAGGCAGGGGTAGCCCATGTTGCGTTGGATGAGGCCCATGCCCAGGCAGTTCATGGTGACGAGGACGCCTTGGTGTTGGGCGAGGAGGTTGCGCAGGGCGACGTACATGATGGAGCTCTTCAGGATGTCCTCCTGGGTCGGCTCGACGATCTTGCGGGCCTCCTCGATCCAGCGGCGGCAATCGGCCATGGCTTCGGAGCGGTCGGCGGCGTCGTAGGCGGCCTGCAACTCGGCGAGCGGGACGTCGACGACTTTGGTTCCGAACTTCTCCTGGACGGCCTGGCAGTAGGCGGGGTCGGCGGGATGGGTATTGACGTGGAGGACGCGGGCTGCGCGGAGGCGGTGGAGGGCGCGGAAGGGGCGGAGGGCGGTCGGGAGGTCGGCGAAGCGGCTGGTGGGGTAGACTTCGATGAGTTTGCCTTGGCGCTGCCAGCTGGCGATGGTGTGCCATTCGTGGCCGGTATAGGGGAGGCTGAAGAGGACGATGGGGCGGCCGAGTTCCATGAGGGTTTGGAGGTGACCGCCGATGCCCATGGTGAGGTGGAAGACGAGGATGCCGTCGACGTCCTTGAATTGTTCGCACGCGGCGGCCAGTTGGGTGGCGTTGCCGACCAATCCGGCGTCAACGAACTCGTAGTCGCCGAGTTGGGGTTGAAGTTGGGCCAGTTCGGTTTGGTAGCGTTGTTGTTCGGCGGCGAGGTCGACCTTGGAGGTGGGCCAACCGGGGTGTTGGTGGCCGAGGTAGAGGATGCCGACGCGGGCTTTGGTGGTGAGGCCGAGGTCGGGGCTGGGGGTGGCGCGGGCGAGGTTTTGGAGGCAGGTGGGCCAGGCGGACCAGAAGGCGAGGCTGGCGGCGGTGGTGTGGAGGAAATGGCGGCGGGAGAGGTGGGAGTTCATGTGGGTAGGTAGGGGTGTAGGTGTGCTGAGGCGACGGTGATTAGAGTAATGCTGGGATCGGTGAGTGAGCAATTAGAAATTCGGGTGGGGGATGAGGGGTGATTTCTGATTACTGATTTCTGACTTCTGATTTAGCGGGGCTTGGCAATCGCGGGTTGCATGATAGGGTGGGGGCCAAGACTATGAGTGGGACAGATCCAGGACTTTCGACCGGGGGAGGGATGTTCGCATGAAGTGGTTTTGGCGTCGGCGGGAGGCGGTCGAGTCGGGGCCGGCTGGGGAGTCGGCTGGGGAGTCGGCGGGGGGATCGGTTCCGCGGCCGCGGGTGTTGATGGTGGAGGACGACAAGGTGGTGGCGCGGGTGTATAGCATGGCGCTGGAGGAGGCGGGGTTCGAGGTGGAAGTGGCGGTGGACGGGCAGAAGGCCTTGGATCGGGTGGTGGACTGGCTGCCGGAGATCCTGCTATTGGACTTGCAGTTGCCGAAGGTGGACGGGATCGAGGTGTTGCGGCAGTTGCGCGCGCAGCCGTTATTCAAGACGTTGCCGGTGGTCGTATTCACGAACACGTTTTTGGGGGAGCAGATCCGGAAGGCGAAGGTGGCGGGAGCCAACCTGGTGTTGCAGAAGGCGCGGTCGACGCCGGACGCGGTGGCGGCGGCGTTGAGGAAGTGTTTGGAGGCGGGGGTGACCGAGGGGCCGGCGGCCGAAGCTTCGGTGGTGGTGGCGCCGGGGGCAGCGCCTGGGGTCGAGCGTGGGACGGCGATTCCCTTTCCGGAAGCGCCGCAAGTGTTGGCCTCGATGAAGGAGGCCGAGCACGATCTATGGCACAACGTGCGTCGCCAGTTCTTGGAGGATGCGCCCACGGCGCTGACGGCGCTGCGGTTGTTGCTGCATGACCTGGCGGAAGGGGCGGACCCGGCGGCGCGTCTGAGTGTGCTGGACGATCTTTATGCGCGGGCGCGTTCGATGACGGCGAGCGCTTCGCTGGCGGGTTTTCGGAACCTGGCGGTATTCACGAGTGCGTTCGAGGCGTTGCTGAAGACGATCAGCGAGACGCCGTCGCAGCTCTCGCTCTCGGTGGTGCGGACGTTGATCGAGGCGGTGGATTGTTTCGGCATGCTATTCCGGGCCACGCAGCCGTCGGATGCGCAGGCGCCGTCCGAGGTGCGGCTGCTGGTGGTGGATGACGATGCGGTGTCGGCCATGATCATGAGTGCCGCACTGGGCAAGGTGGGATGGAAGCCGCGGGTGGCGCGGCTGCCCTCGGAGGCTCTGGGGGTGCTTGGGCAGGAGGATTTCGACGTGATCCTGCTGGATGTGGTGATGCCGGAGATGGACGGGTTCGAGGTGTGTCGGAGGTTGCGGGAGTTGCCGCGGCATGGGCGGACGCCGGTGATATTCGTGACGAGCATGAATGACTTTACGCATCGGGTGCGGAGCGCGGAGAGTGGGGCGGCGGACTTCATCGGCAAGCCGTTCCTGCATGTGGAATTGGCGGTGAAAGTGCTCAATCACCTGGTGCGTGGGCAGGCGGGGAAGCGGGAGGAAGGGGGAGGGTGATAACGGATGGCGGGTGCGGATGAGGAACAGGATCAGGGGTAGGGGTGGGGAGGAAGGGGGATTGGCGGGCGAGGGCGCGGGCCGTGGGGATGAGGCGGGAGGGGGGGGCGGCGAAGGGGCGGAGGCGGAACCGGTAGGAGTGAGGCTGACACGGGATGAGGTATTGGGGGTGGGGCCAGGCGCCCCAACTGTCATCGCCGCCGACGCCTTGTTGGCGGGCATCGAGGTTGAGGATGGTAGCCTCGCGGTGTGGCAGTTCGAAGGGGTGGGTGGCGTTCTGGAGGTCGTCGGTGGTGTGGGGGAGGGCGTTGACGCTGAGGGTGGGGAGGCCCTGGGCGAGGAGGCCGAGGCCGCGGCGGTTGCTGACCGCGATCCAGCGGGTGTCGACCTTGTTGCCGGATTCGCCGGGTTCGACGTAATCGGCGAAGAGTTGTTGGCGGACGGAGCCGGTATAGCAAGCGACGCGGGCGTCGCGGCGGTCCTCATAGGTCTCATGCGGCCCGGGGCCGAACCAAGCGAGACGATCGAAGCCGGCTGGGAGGGTCATTTGGAGGCCGAGGCGAGGGAGTTTTGGGAGGGTCGGGTTGGAGGGTTGGAAGGCGGCCTCGATGAGGAGGTCACCCGAGCCGAGGAGTTCGTAGGTGGTCAGCCAGGAGGCCTGGACGGAGGGGAGGGCGAGTTCGGCGCGGATGCGCAGGCGATGGGGTTCGGGTTGCTGGGCCTGGAATTGGCGCAACTGGGCGTCTTGGTGGGCGTAGCGCCAGAGGCCTTGGGACTTGGCCATATCGCGTCCGCGGTCGTTGTCGGTGGGGGCCCGCCAGAAGTCCGGTCGGAGAGGTTCCTGGACGAGTTGGGTGCCGTGGAAGACGAGGGAGGAGAGGGTGCCGTTATGGCGGTCGAAGGTGGCGGTGAAGTCGGGGCCCTGGGCGACGATCTGGGTGGGGCTTTGGGAGACGTGGAGCGGGGGTAGGGGGGGAGGGTGGGCGTTGGGGTGCCGGGGCGGCGTCGGGGAGGCGGAATTGGTCCCAGGCAATTTCGGTGCCGGCGCGGGCCCAGGGTTGTGGGCGGCGGAGGCGGAAGCTGAGGTCGAGGAAGTATTCGTCGCCGGGGCGAGGGGCGAAGGGTTTGAGGGGGAGTTGGAGGATACGGGTGCAGCGAGGGGGGCGGGTGGGGGTGGGGCGTTGCCCGGGG
>CAZVRY010000272.1:0-9166 GCA_964629545.1 uncultured Verrucomicrobiota bacterium
TGGGGAGAGGGATGGGGTGAGGGGTGTATGCTTACTTCTGCACTGATGAATATGAGCATCGAGCCTCGAACCCCACCCGTCGCCCACCGCCCCACTGACTCACCGCCCCACTGCCCCACTGACTCACCGACTCACCGACTCACTGACTTACCGACTCACCGACTCACTGACTCACTGACTCACTGACTCACTGACTCACTGACTCACTGACTCACCGACTCACCGCCTCACTGACTCACTGACTCACCGCCCCACCGCCCCACTGCCCCACTCCTTCACTTCCCCCCCTACCCCCCGCCCTCCGCCAAACCCACCCGCTCATACAACTTCGCCATCCGACGACCATGCTCGTCATACGCGGACTCGAATAACTCCGTCGCCCGCTTGCTGCCCACCACCGCCCCGGCCGTTAGCACCCGCGGCGGCTGACCCGCTCGCGTCAAACGGGCGGCCACTTCGGCCTTCAGACAATTGATCAAAATGCAGCCCCCCACCGTGCTGCCGGGTGCCACCGGCGTGTCCAAACCCGCGACCGTCACCATCGCGTCCCCTACCGGCGCTCCCGTGTCCAAAACCAGGTCCGCATAGTCTTGCAGCTTCCGCCCCTCCGCCTGCCGCGACGTGCTCGCCTCTGAATGCGCCCGACTGATCACCGCTACGACTCGAATCCCCCGCTTCCGAAACTGCTCCGCCATCTCGATCGGCACAAGATTGCACCCGCTCGAGGACGCCACCAGCGCCGTGTCCTCCGTGTGCAGATCGAAGTTGCGCAAGATCCGCTCCGCCAACCCGCTCACATTCTCGAGGAACATCGCCTGCCGCTGTCCATTAGCCCCCACTACCGGATTGTGAAACGTCAACGACAACTCCACAATCGGATGGAACCCTGGAAACGAACCGTAGCGCGGCCACATCTCCTCGATCAGGATCCGACTGTGCCCCGACCCAAACAAATGCACCATCCGCCCTGCCAAAATGGTCGCCGCAAACCAGTCCGCCGCTTCCTGAATCACCGGCAACTGCCGGCGCACCCCCTCCAGCAACTCCCCGCACCGATCCAGATACACTGAACTTGGACACATAGAAGCGCGAAAATAGGTCCTCCCTGCGGACCGTCAAAACAATACGGTGGGCCCAGAGGGATTTGAACCCCCGACCAAGCGATTATGAGTCGCCTGCTCTAACCGCTGAGCTATGGGCCCAACATGACCGCACCCTCCCGTCGGACGTCACCTTTGCGCCAGTCCCAACCAGGGGCAAGCTCATTCGAGATCTGTCCCTCCACAAGCCCAAGCCACCGCGTCCCACCCGCCAGAACTCAAGCGCCGCCCATGACGCAGCCTCGGTCATGGCAACAGGCGGAACTGGAAACCGAGCAACCGAACCCAACCGCAACGAAACCCCAACGAAAGGTTGACAAGCCTCTCGTCCAACAACATCCTCACCCTCCCTTGAGCGCCTCGGTAGCTCAATTGGTAGAGCAGTTGACTCTTAATCAATTGGTTCTAGGTTCGAGTCCTAGCCGGGGCACCAGCAAGTGAGGTTCATCACGCGCTGGCTAACCCCTCTCGCTCCCGAGCGCACCCTCCAAGCCTCGCTCACCGCCCCCCCTCGGCCTTCGCCAACCCCGCCAAACGCCGCCAATCCCCCTCCCGCACCGTCACCCCCTCACGGTCCAACCGCTCCAGCAACGGCACCATCACCCGCCGCGTCGTCCCCAACGCCTGCCGCAACTCACCCACCGTCGCCCGCCCCTGCCGTCGTAAATGCCCCTTCACCAGCAACACCGCTCGTCGATAATGCTCCGCCAGCAGCATCACCTCCTCCCCCAACTCCACCACCTGCCCCGTCTCCACCAGAAACCGCAGCGCCTCTCGCTCGCCCGCGCCCGCCACGAGATCCCGCCGCCCGGGCGGATCCAACGGCCGTTCGCCCAAAGCCGCCCTCAGCCTCTCCCCCGCCCCCTGCAACGCAACCGGCAACGCCGGCCGATGCGCCAGCCGACGCACCCACTCCCCCTGGCGCCCATACCCCATGCCCCCCAACGCACCCACCAACGCCTCGAACACCTCCTCCCTGGCCGACACTTCCGCTAACTCCGCCCGCAGCCGACTCAGCTCGAGCCCCACCCGCTCGGGATGCTCACGATGCGCCGATTCAACCGCCGCCCGCGCCGCCTCCAACCAGCCACGCCAACGCCCTGGTTCAACCAGCCAGGGACCCTGCACCACAACCGCCCCCTCCGCCGCCAGACCCGCGACCCCTTCCTCCACCGCAGCCTCCGAGATCCGTGACCGCGCCAGCAACCCCTGCCGTGCCACCATACCCCCCGCTAACCCCAACTCCGTCCCCACCAACACCCGAATATCCCCCATCCCCTCCGCCCTCCGCCTCAACGAGTCCACCCGCCCCGCCTCCCGAGCGCCCCGCCGCCTCCCCACAGGACTCAAGACCACCCCGCCCGCCAACGTCGTCCGCGCCGCCCCGTCTCGCACCACGAAGCGATCACCCACGAACGCGCTCACCGCCGTGTCGAAGCGCAGTTGGGCCAAACCCTTGGCCCCCACCCCCAACCCCGCCGGCCCCATCAGCACCACCCGCGCCTCATGGTGAGCCGTCCCGTGATGCACCCAAACCCGAACACCATTCCGAAGCTCGCGGCCCGCCCCATGCCGTCCCCTCCCGCCCTCCCCCTCACCGCCGAACCCGGAGACGCCCCGTCCGCACCGCTCCAACTCCACCTCCCACGTGTCGCTCGCCCCCGCTTCCTCCGGCCTGGTCACCACATCGCCACGCCGCACCCCTCCCGTCGGCCGCGAACCCTCACCACGCTCCCAAACGGCCCACTCCGGCACCCCCAACGCCACCCGACAACCCGGTCCCACCTCCCCCAAGCCCGATCGATGTGACTGAATCGACCGAATCCGCCCCGCCGCCCCGCTCGGCCCCAAGACCACCCCGTCCCCCACCCTCAGCCGCCCACCCTCCAAGGTCCCCGTGACCACCGTGCCCACCCCGCGCAGACTCAGCGCCCGATCCACCCACAGTCGCGGCTTCCCATAGCAGGCCGCCGACGCCAACTTGCCCAACACCTCCGCCAAAGCACCCTTCAGCGCCTCCACCCCCTGCCCCGTCACCACCGATAACGGAATCACCGGCGCACCGGCCAAGGCCGATCGCTCCAGATGCGATCGCACCGAACCCTCGGCCGCCGCCGTCGTCCCGACCAAGTCGGCCTTGGTCAAGGCCACGACCGCCTGGTGAACCCCCAAGTACTCCAAAATCTGCACATGCTCCTCCGTCTGCGGCATCCAACCGTCGTCCGCGGCCACCACCAACAACGCCACCTCGATCGCCCCCATCCCCGCTACCATGTTCTTCACGAAATCCTCGTGCCCGGGCACATCCACCATCCCCACCTCCATCCACACGCCCGGCTCGCCAGGATGCGCAACCTCCCAGCAGCCAAACCCCAAATCGATCGTGATCCCTCGCGCCTTCTCCTCCGGCAACCGGGAGGGATGCCGTCCGGTCAACGCCTCGACCAAAGCGCTCTTGCCGTGATCCACGTGCCCCGCCGTGGCCACCATGTGGTGCACCCGCCGCATCGCTCGCCGTTCCCGGGCCTCACCATACCGACCCAGCCTCCACACGCCAGCCCACTTTTCCACTGCGCTCCCACCCCTGCCTGCGTTACCCTCGCCCCATGCTCAAAGCCGGAATCGTCGGCCTGCCCAACGTAGGCAAATCCACCCTCTTCAACGCGGTCATCCGCTCCCATAAAGCCCCCGCCGAGAACTACCCGTTCTGCACCATCGACCCCAACCTCGGCGTCGTCACCGTGCCCGAACCCCGGCTCGACGCCCTCGCCCAGGTCGTCCGCGTCGCCCATCGAATCCCCACCACGTTCGAATTCGTCGATATCGCCGGCCTCGTTCAAGGCGCCTCCCAAGGCCAAGGCCTCGGCAACCAGTTCCTCGGCCACATCCGTGAGGTCGACGCCCTCCTCCAAGTCGTCCGCTGCTTCGACGACCCCGACGTCGTCCACGTCCACGGCAGTGTCGACCCCGCCCGCGATATCGACATCGTAACCACTGAACTCATCCTCGCCGACCTCGACGCGGTCCACAAACGCCTCGAAAAAATCAGCCGTGACGTCAAACGCGGCGACAAACACGCCCTCCTCGAAGCCCGCTTGCTCGAACGAACTGCCTCCCACCTCCAGGCCGGGAAAACCGTCAATACCCTCCCCGGCCCCTTCTCCCCCGAGGAACGTTCCCTCCTCCGCGCCGCCTTCCTCCTCACCGACAAACCCACCGTCTTTGTCGCCAACGTCAAGGAGAGCGACCTCCCCCACCTTCCTCAACACCCCCACGTGAGCCGCCTCCTCCACCACACCCAAACCCACCACGGCAGCAACACCGTCACCGTCTGCGCCCAACTCGAAAGCGACCTCCTCGACCTGTCCCCCCAAGACGCCAAGGACTACCTCGATACCCTGGGACTGCCGGAATCCGGCGTCGGCCCCCTCATCCGCGCCGCCTATCACGTCCTCGGCCTCCGCACCTTCTTCACCTTCAACGACCAGGAAGTCCGTGCCTGGACCATCCCCGCCGGCGCCACCGCCCCCCAAGCCGCCGGACGCATCCATTCCGACTTCGAAAAAGGCTTCATCAAAGCCGAAACCGTCCGCTGGGATGACCTCGTCCGCTGCGGCTCCGTCTCTCACGCCCGGGAAAAAGGCCTCTACCGCATCGAAGGCCGCGACTACGAAGTCAAGGACGGCGATGTCCTCCTCTTCAAATTCCACGCCCCCTAACCCCGCCCTCAGGGCCGCTGCTCCCGCCAATCGTCCACCGCCATCCGTCGCGTGTTCATCCACCCCGCGTGCCCGTCAAAGAAAAGCACATTGCACCCCTGCCCGTGCCGCCGCGCCGCCACCCGCCGGGTCCCCAGTAACGTCCGCCCTCCCGTCCCATAAGGCAGATGCGTCGGCGACCACACGTCGTTCAAATCGTCGCTCCCCAGCACCGACGTGCGCGTGAACACCGGCCGCCACGACCCGTTCTCATTGTCGGCAAAATAAACCGTGTCCACCGGACGCTGCACCCGCTGCACAGGCTGCGCGCCCGTAATCTCCGAACCCACCGTGTCCCGCGCACTCGCAAACTGCCAGGCGTTCACCACATAACAAATTAACTGGCGCTTGTCCGGATAGCTCGGACACGTGTAGACCTTGATCCGCCCATACTCATCCCGCACCGCCCGCGTCCCCCCTAGACTCGGTATATACATCTGCCACCAGTAAGGCTGATTCCCGCGCGGAACCCGGCCCTGGTGATCATCCGCGTACATCAGCATCGCCAGCCCCATCTGCTTGAGGTTGCTGTAGCATTGCGTCTTCTTCGCCTTCTCTTTCGCCTTGCCTAAGGCCGGCAAGAGCATCCCCGCGAGAATCCCAATGATGGCCACCACGACCAGGAGCTCGATCAACGTGAAACCCCGACGGGGCCATGTTTGCTGCGGCGTCATCGCCAATCCCATTACGCGGCCCCGCACCCTAACCGCCTCCCCCCCAATTGCAATCCCTTCCCCATCCACCCATCCCAACGCGCGCTGACTCTACTGAGAGCCCCCAGATCTCCTGGCGGCTGGGTGCCCGCATGGCCGAGCGCCAAGCCGCAAGGCCAAGCACAACCACGGACTCATAAAGCCTAGATCATAAATCCTAAATTATCATTCAAGCCCTCCTCTGTTGCAGTTTGCTCGCCCCTCGGCTACTTAACGGCCATGCGTTTCATCGGCACGGTCATCGAGCGCCTGCAACGGCACCCCAAACGAATTGTCTTCCCCGAAGGCACTGAGCCACGCGTCCTCCAGGCCGCCCGCCAATTCTATTCCCTCCGTCTCGGCGTCCCGATCCTCCTCGGCGACCGCACCCGCGTCAAAGCGGCCGCCGCCGCCCTCAACGTCTCCCTCGAAGGCGTCCGCATCATCAACCCCGAAGAGTCCGAAGACCTCGACGCCTTCGTCCGCCGTTACGAGGTCCTGCGCCGAAGCAAGGGCCTGCAAAGTCATGAGGCCCGCGAGATCATGCTCAAACCCAATTATTACGGCGCCATGATGGTCGCCCTGCACCAGGCCGATGGCCTGGTCTCGGGCACCAACGAAATCTCGGGCAGCGTCCTCCGGCCCCTCTTCCAAATCATCAAAGTCGCCCCCCAAACCACCACCGCCTCCAGTTGCATGGTCCTGGAGGTCGAAGACACTCGGATCGGCGAAAACGGCGTCCTCGTCCTGGCCGACTGCGGCGTCATCCCCGACCCCACCGTCGAGCAACTCGCCGACATCGCCGTCGAAACCGCCCGCCTCGCCCGCCACCTCCTCGGCACCCCGCCTCGCGTCGCCATGCTCTCCTTCTCCACCAAGGGCAGCGCTACCCACCCCTCCATCGGCAAAGTCCAAGCCGCCACCGCCCTCGCCGAGCAAATCGCCGCCCGCAACCACCTCGAGGCCGACTTCGACGGCGAACTCCAACTCGACGCCGCGATCGTCCCCGAAATCGCCCGCCGCAAACTCCCCGAAAGCAAAGTCGCCGGCCGCGCCAATGTCCTTGTTTTCCCCGACCTCAACTCCGCCAACATCGGCAGCAAGCTCGTCCAACACGTCGCCCGCGCCAATGCCTACGGCCAAATCCTCCTCGGCCTCGACCGCCCCGCCGCCGACGTGTCCCGGGGCTCCAGCGCCCACGATATCCTCGGCGTCGCCGCCATCGTCGGCACCCAAGCCCTCGACTACGAAACCCTCTTCCCCCCACCCCACGCTCCTGCCCAGGGCCTCTAACCGACCCGACCCCCGCCTCACCCCGCCCCATGCACAACCTCGGCACCCCACGCATCTTCATCGCCGCCACCCGCCAAAACGACGGCAAAACCACCACCTCCCTGGGCCTCCTCGCCGCCCTCCAAAAACACTACCCCCGCGTCGGCTACATCAAACCGGTCGGCCAACGCTTCGTCGAAATCGATGAACACAAAATCGACGAGGACACCGTCCTCATGGACCACGTCTACCAGCTCAATTGCCCCCTCGTCGACATGAGCCCCATCCCGGTCGAACCCGATTTCACCCGCCGCTACCTCGAATCCTCCAACTACGATACCCTCGTCCAACGCATCCGCCTCGCCTTCGACCGCGTCGCCTGGGAAAAGGACTTCGTCCTCTGCGAAGGCTCCGGCCACGCCGGCGTCGGCTCCGTCTTTGACCTCTCCAACGCCCGCGTCGCCAAACTCCTCGGCGCCAAAGTCGTGATCGTCTCCCAAGGCGGCATCGGCAAACCCATCGACGAAGTCGCCCTCAACCAAGCCCTCTTCCAAAAGGAAGGCGTCGAAATCATCGGCGTCATCCTCAATAAAGTCCTCCCCGAAAAACTCGACTTCGTCACCAAGTTCGCCCAACGCGGCCTCGAACGAAAAGGTCTCCGCCTCCTCGGCGTCATCCCCAACCGCCCCCTCCTCTCCCACCCCACCGTCGGCCTCCTCGCCGAAGAACTCCAAGCCCAACGCCTCAATACCGCCGGCACCCTCAACCGCATCGTCGATGACGTCGTCGTCGGCGCCATGGGCATCGATCACGCCCAACGCTTCTTCCGCCAGGATACCCTCGTCATCACCCCAGCCGACCGCGAAGATATCATCCTCGCCGCCGCCCACGCCGAAGCCAACGTGCCCCCCGCCCGCCTCGCCGGCCTCATCCTCACCGGCGGCCAACCCCCCGGCGAACCCCTCCTCAAAACCATCCGTGACCTCCCCTTCCCCGTCGTCCTTACCCGCCACGATAGCTACGAGGTCGCCGCCAAAGTCCACGACGCCATCGTCAAGATTCGCCCTGACGACACCGAGAAAATCCTCCTCGCCCGCGATCTCATCGCCCGCCACGTCAACGTCGAACACATCCTCAACCTGCTCTAACCCCATGCCCTCTCCCCTCCCCTTCCTCCCCACCCTCACCCACCTCCCCGTCTACCAACCCGGCCGCCCCATCGACGAGGTCGCCCGCGAACTCGGCCTGCCCCTCGACCAAGTCATCAAACTCGCCTCCAACGAAAACCCCCTCGGCCCCTCCCCTAAAGCCGTCGCCGCCCTCCACGCCGCCATCCCCCACGTCCACCTCTACCCCGACGGCAACGCCTTCCACCTCAAGCAGCGCCTCGCCCGCCACCTCGGCGTCGAGCCCGCCCACCTCCTCCTCGGCAACGGCTCCAATGAGCTCCTCGAACTCGTCGGCCACGCCCTCCTCCACCCCAACTCCGATGCCGTCGTCTCTCAATACTGCTTCGCCGTCTACCCCATCGTCACCCACCTCTTCGGTGCTCGCCTCGTTACCGTCCCCGCCCTCCACTACGGCCATGACCTCCCAGCCATGCTCCAGGCCATCACCCCGCAAACCCGCATCGTCTTCGTCGCCAACCCCAATAACCCCACCGGCACCCTCGCCCCACACCAGCACATCCTCGATCTCGCAAACCAGATCCCCGATCACGTCCTCCTCGTCATGGACGAAGCCTACATCGACTTCCTCCCAGACCCCCTCGACCTCATCCCCTTCGTTCGCAATAACCTCCGACCCAACCTCATCCTCCTTCGCACCTTCTCCAAGATCTATGGCCTCGCCGGCCTCCGCCTCGGCTACGCCATCGGCTGCCCCGACCTCATCGCTTCCCTCGAAAAAGTCCGCGAACCCTTCAACGTCAACTCGCTGGCCCAGGTCGCTGCCCTCGCCGCCCTCGACGACCCCGACCACCTCCTCGCCACCCGCCAGAACAACGACGCCGGCCTCCACTTCCTCCAAAACGGCCTCCGCCAACTCCATCTCGAATTCGTCCCCTCCGCCGCTAACTTCATCCTCGTCAACGTCGGCGACGGCCAAGCCGTCTTCCAAGCCCTCCAACACCTCGGTATCATCACCCGCCCCATGGCCGGCTACCAACTCCCAGCCTGGATCCGCGTCAGCATCGGCACCCCACAGGAGAATGCCCGCTTCCTCCATGCCCTCCCCTCCGCCCTCCCTACCGCCGCTTCTTAATCGTCATCCTCCCCGCCGCCGCCGCCCCCCCCCCCCGCGGGGGGGGGCCGGGGGGGGGGGGGGGGGGGGGGGGGGGGGGGGC
>CAZVRY010000273.1:0-9093 GCA_964629545.1 uncultured Verrucomicrobiota bacterium
AAGGCGATCACCGGCGCGCTCTCGGCCGGGGCACGCGCCAGCGCCGCCAGCAACGCGAGCCGGCGCCGGGGCGCCGTGGTCTCGTCGAGCGCAGCGCCGACCCCGGCGGCGGCCCAGGGGTCCGGTTCGCCCAGCCAGGCCTCCGCGCGGGCCTTGAGCTCTGCCTCCGGGGCCGCGACCAGCGCGGCGATCTGCGCCTCGCGCTCGATCTGCGCCCGCCGGTATGCCAGCCCGGGGGTCACGCGCCCCAGGTGCAGCGCGAGGTTGCGCGGCGAGATCTCCTCGGGACGGGCCGGCTCGTAGTACTCCTTGCGCCAGTGGAGGTCGAGCTCGGGCTCGAGGATCAGGTGCTGCGGGCTGATGAGTGCGCTGCCGAAGCGCTCGGTCACGAAGGCCAGCGCCCGCCGGTGGGCGGCGCACGTGCTGCCGGGGTAGCGGGCGCAGCCGCCCCCCGCCTGCGGGTGGGCAGGGGCCGCCGCGCCGACGGCCTCCGGCAAATCGCCGGCCATGTGCTCGGTCGCCTCGACCGTCACGAAATCGAACGGTTTGAAAAAGTGTTGGAGCGAGCCGCCGACCAAGCCCAATGCTGGGTCGACGCAGGTATCCAGAAAGCCATGAACCAGTTTAACGGGACCCTCCAGGTCCCCGAGCAGGAAGCCACGCGATGAAACGATACGAAGGTCTCTTTATCCTCAATACCGCCGGCAAAGAAGAAGGCGTGAAAGATCTGATCGACAAAATCACCGCCGAAATCACCGCCACCGGAGGCCAAATCGAAACCGTCCAGAAGATGGACAAACGGGCGTTCGCCCGCGTCGCCGACAAGAAGTTCAGCTCCGGCTTCTACGTCAACGTCATCTTCGCCAGTTCCCCCGGCGCCATCTCCCAACTGCGTAACCGCTTCGTCCTCAACGAAGACGTCTTCCGCGTCCTCTTCACCAACGCCCCCGCCGTCAAACCCGCGGTCGCTTAGCACCTCCACCCTATGGCCGCCAGCTTCAATAAGGTCATCCTCGTCGGGAACCTCACCCGCGACCCAGAGCTGCGTTACACCCCCAAAGGAACGGCCATCGCACGCCTGGGCCTCGCCGTCAACCGCCGCTACAAAGACGCCAGCGGCCAAACCCAGGAAGAAACCACCTTCATCGACGCCGACGCCTGGAGCCAACAGGCCGAAACCATCGCCCAATACATGCGCAAGGGAGGCTCCATGCTCGTCGAAGGACGGCTGAAACAGGATTCCTGGGAAGATAAACAAACCGGCCAGAAACGCACCGTCCTCCGCGTGGTCGTCGAGAATTTCCAGTTCCTCGGCGGCGGCCAGCGCCCCGGTGACGCCGCCGCCCCCAACCCCACCGCGCCTGCCGCCCGCCCCGCCCGACCCGCCGCCCCACCTCCCCCAGCCACCGAACAACCCGCCCCAGAACCCCCTCCCCACCAGGAGGAAAGCGACGACGTCCCTTTCTAACCCAGTCTCCTACCCACCACCCTCTATGCCAAAAGTCGAAGTCATCCTCACCAGCAATATCATCGGCCTGGGCGCCGAATCCGACCAAGTCAAAGTCCAGGCCGGTTACGCCCGCAATTACCTCCTCCCCCAAGGCCTCGCCATCCCCCTCACCGGCGCTAACAAGCGACGCCTCGAATCCCTCCGACGCCGCCGCGCCGAACGCGAAGCCCATGAACTCAATACCATGATGGAGTTGGCCAAGAGCCTCTCCAAAATGACCCTCACCATCACCGTCAAAGCCGGCGAAGACGGCAAAATGTTCGGATCCGTCACCGCCGGGACCATCGCCGACGAACTCAAGAGCCAGTTCGATATCGCCATCGATAAACGCAAAATCCAACTCGACCACCCCATCCGTAACGTCGGCGACCACGAGGTCGAAATGCGCCTCCACCCCGAAGTCCATACCACCCTCAAAATCACCGTCCGCACCCCCACCCCTCCCCCCTCCGCCACGCCTTCCGAACCCGCCAAACCCGAGGAGAAAACGGAAGCCCGCCGTGACCGCGCTCCCCGCGGTGAACGCCGCGGCCGCCCGACCCGCTCCGCCTAAACCCAACCGCCCTCCCTTCTGAGGCAGTCCCCCGCCAGGGGACTGCCTCCTTGCTTTAACCCCCACCCCCTATGGTCTGCGCCATCATCGTCGCCGCCGGTCACAGCACCCGCATGGGACGCGATAAACTCTTCCTCCCCATCGCCGACCGCCCCCTCGTCGCCCATACCTGGCAGCGCTTCGATCATGCCCCCGCCATCGACGAACTCATCCTCGTGGTTCGACCCGACCTCGCGCCCGCCTTCGCCGAACTCCAAACCCGCTTCCAGTTCCGCAAACCCGCCCGCCTCGTCCCCGGCGGTCCCGAACGCCAGGAGTCCGTCTGGAATGGCCTCGAGGCCCTCCCACCCTCCTGCGACCTCGTCGCCATCCAGGACGCCGCCCGCCCCTGCACCAGCCCCGCCATCATCGAAGCCACGCTCCAAGCCGCCCAACTCACCGGCGCCGCCGTCGCCGCCCAACGGATCACCGACACCATTAAGGAATCCGACGGCACCACCCTCATCGCCCATCACCTCGACCGCTCCCGCCTCTGGGCCGTCCAAACCCCTCAGGCCTTCCGCGTCCCCATCATCCGCCGCGCCCTCGCCGCCGCCCGCTCCCAAGGCCTCCGCCTCACCGACGATACCGCGGCCTGCGCCCACCTGGGCCAACCCGTCCAGTTGGTGGAAGACCCTAACCCCAACCCCAAACTCACCACCCCCTCCGACCTCCCCTTCCTTCAGTTCCTCCTCACTCAGGCCCCACCCAGCCCCACACCCTAACCCGGATGTTTCACAGCTAGCATGCACAGACCCTAAGAGGTGAGCGGTACGGTCGGGTCGATCGGCATTCCATCGCTGGTTCCAAGGGGGTGTGAAATATGCCGGCTACCCCCACACTTTAAATCGCAGATTGCGAATCGCGGTCATTGGGTTTTGGTCAACCGCCCCCCCTCGCCCCCCGCCTCACTGCCTCACTGCCCCCCTGCCCCACTGCCTCACTGCCCCCCTGACTCACTGCCCCCTGCCCCACTGCCCCACTGACTCACTGCCTTCACTACCCCTACCCCTCCCCACCCTCCTCCACCATCGCTGGATCCGGGAGCGCCTCGGACACCCGCACAATCGACAACGCCCTGCCGGTCGCCTCCTCGACCTCCAGAACCGCCCCTTGCAGCAGTACCCGACCCTTGGCCACGCCGAACCGTTGCGGCTGATTGGTCTGAAAACGCCGGATAATCGGCTCGATCTCCCGACCCAGCACGCTCTCATGCGGCCCCGTAAAGCCCGCATCACACAGGAACGCCGTGCCCCCGGGAAAGACCTGCTCATCCGCCGTCTGCACATGCGTGTGCGTCCCGATCACCGCGCTCACCAACCCGTCCAACATCCGCGCCAAGGCGATCTTCTCCGACGTCGCCTCCGCATGCATGTCCACCAGGATGATCGGGGTCAACGTCCGCAGTCGCTCCACCTCGGGACGCACTCTCCAGAACGGGTTGTCCAAATCCCCCATGAACGTGCGCCCCTGCACATTCACCACCCCCACGGCCGGCCGACCCGCTCGCTGGTGGACCGCGCTGCCCTGTCCCGGAGTCCCCGGCGGGTAGTTCACAGGGCGCACGAAGCGACTCTCGTTCGTCAAGAGCCCGATCACCTCCTTCTGATCCCAGAGGTGATCACCCGTCGTAATCACATCCACCCCCGCCGCAAACAGATCCGCCGCAGTATCCGGCGTAATCCCCGCCCCCCCCGCCGCATTCTCGCCGTTGGCGACCACCACCTCCACCTCGTGCCGAGCTCGTAGCCCCGGCAGCAACTCCCGCACGGCCTTCCGACCGGGCCCGCCCACAACGTCACCGACGAACAGGATCTTCACGAGCGGACCGTAGCAGGCCATCACCCCACCCCAAAACCTTTTTTCCCCCTCGCCGTCCGCCATTCTGCGCTCGTCCCCCGCACCCGCCTGTGCTTCGCTGCCCCCGACACCATGAAAGCCCTGTTCCTCCATGCCCATTTCGACGACTACGAGTTCACCGCCGCCGGCACCTTCGCCCGCTGGCGACAAACCCTCGGCCCCAACTTCCAGTCCCGCGTCATCGTCTGTACCGACGGCAAAGCCGGTCACCACTTCCGCACCCGCACCGAAACCGGCCGCCTCCGCCGCCAGGAACAAGACGCCTCCGCTCGGCTTGGCCACTACGACTGGCAGCTCCTCCGCCTGCCCAACGGACGCGTGCCCCGCGAGGCCTGCTTGCTCGTCACCCGCGACCTCCTGGCCGCGCTCTGGAAGGCCATCCGCGACTTCCAACCCGATTACCTCTTCTGCCCCCCATTGCCCAACGACCCCCGCGCCGGCCTCCACGTCGATCACCTCGCCATCGCCGACGCCGTCCGCCAAGTCGCTTACATGATCAACGTGCCCCACGCCTTCACCCCCGAATACCCCGCTGACGAGCGACACTCGCAACCCTGCCCTGTCCCCGTCATCCTCACCGTTTACGACGGCTACATGGCCGGCGCCAACGCCTTCGACCTCGCCGTCAATCTCGAACCCGTCTTCGATCAGGTCGCCGCCATGGCCTTCTGTCATCAGTCTCAAATCATGGAATGGCTGCCCTGGGTCGGCCGCCATCGCCTCACAGCCCCCACCTCCTTCGCCGACTGGCAAGCCATGCTCCAAACCCGCTTCCAACGCCGCAACCGCGAGCTCGGCCTCCCCCTCCGTCCCCTCGCCGAAGTGTTCACCGTCACTGCTTGGGGCGAAGTCCCAACCCTCGCCACCTTGATCCGCGACTTCCCTCCTCTCCTGCCCTGCCCCGCCCAACGCCGCCGCCTCCAGGCCCGCCTCCGACAATGGCGTGGCGACTGATCCCATCCGCGCCCCTCCCCCGTCCCGGTCCGCAGCCTGCAACCCGTCTCCCCCCAAAAAACCAGGCCCGCCAAGACTCCTATCCGCCCCGGCAAAAGCGCTCGAACGCCCCCCCAAACAAGTCGCGCACGTCCCGCTGGATTTCCTCGGCCGTGGGTTCCCAGCCGGTCAGCAGCAGGTCCTGGTACTTCTCCGTCAAGACCCACGCCAACACCTCCCGCGAATGATCCCACTTGTAAATCACCTGCTCCAACACGCGGGCATCCGAATGCTGCGGCGTGAACGAAAGCCCCAATAACTCCAAACGCAACCGCGTAATCTCCTCAATCTGATGCGGAATGTTCGTGAACCACCAGCACCCGAAGGGATGCAGGTTGCGGAACTTCCGCGCCAGAACGCACAACTCGTGCTGATTCTCCCGCGCCAGCACCGTCACCAAGAACCGATTCTCGGGGTGCGCCTCGCAGAGGTTCCGCAGCGCGCCCAGATCGCTCCGCCCCACCCCGTCGCCCGCCAACCTTAACCGCGGATTGATCGCCCGGCGCACCCCCAACATCAGCGCGAAGGGCAACCCCGCCTCCCGACAAAAGGGCAGCACCGCCCGCTCGATCAACTGCGCGGTCGGCCCCGCATCCGGATAGGTGAACTCTGGCCCCAGCGAAACCATCAGATAGCGCGCCTCCATCCGTCGCGCCCAATCCCCCAGGAACCGTCTCACCGCGTCCACCGTCCGCCTGCTCAACGTCGGCGACACCGCATAGCCCCATTCCTTTAACCGGCCCGCGGCCTCGGGCCAACTCACCAACAACGGATCAACCCGCAGCGCCGCCCAGAACCTGCTGTCACGGGTGAACCCCCGCTCCCACCCCGGCCGCTCCAAATCGTCGAAAGGCGAATTGGTCATCCCCAGCGCGCGCACACCGGCTACCTCCAGACACCGCGTCACCTGCCGATTCGGATCCTGCGCCCGAAACCACCGCCGCAGCCGCTCGAGATCCCGCTTCCGCGGATCCAACCCCAATCGATTCAGCGTGGTCAACACCCCGCGGCAAGCTTCCGATACCGGCGAGTGCTTCAGAAACAACTCCTCCCACACCCGCTCCGCCTGCTCCGCCTTCGACATCCGCCAAAACGACTCCTCCGGCACATCCGCCACCCGCACCGTCTCCGCCACCAAGTAATGGTAAACCAGTAACTCGTCCAAACCCCACAAGAGCAACTCCGCAAACGCCGGATCGTAGAGATGCGTGTGAATGTCCAGCACGGGCGTGGTCAGCACCGCTTCCGTTACCTGCCGCGCCACCCGGGCCTGCTGCTGCGCAAGACGTGTCGATGTCATCACGCCCCCAACCCTACGCCCGCCGCCCCAGCCAAACCATCCCTTTTCGCGCATCGATCACAGCCGCTCCCGTTCAACCCTTCGCCCCCGCCAACCCACGCTCCATCGCCGCCCTCACCGCCAAGGGCGTGATCGACCGCAGACATTCCATCGGCGTCGACCACCGGCACGTATCCTTGAAGCAAGGCGCGCAAGGCAGGGCCACCCGCAGGGCGCGCTCCACCTGGCCATACGGCCCCGTCCGCCGCGGCTCCGTCGGACCAAACAACGCCACCACCGGCCGCCCCAGCGCCGCCGCCACGTGCATCGGCCCCGTGTCGTTGCTCACCATCAACTCGCAACGCCGCACCCACTCGATCATCTCCGGCAGGCTCGTGCGCCCGGTCAGGTCCACGCACCGCCCCGCCAACCCCTCCCCAATCACCGCCCCCAACCCTTGATCCTCCCGGCCGCCCATGACCGCCACCCGCACCTCGGGATGATCGTGCAGGAACTCGCGTATCACCGTGCGAAAATGCTCCACCGGCCAGCGCTTCGTCGGCCAACGCGCCCCCGGCTGCACCGCCACCCAGCGCGTCCCGTCGGCCGGCGCCCGCGCCGCCACCGCCAAGGCCGCCTCCTCCCGCCGCGGCAGCCACTCGAACCGCCCATCCACCGGCACCCCCAAACGCGTCAGGACCGCCAAATACCAATCCACCGCATGCGCCATCCGCCCCGGACGCGGCACCGCGATGTCGAAGAAACCAGGCGCCCCCTCCCGAGGATCGTCCAACCCCACCACCAACCCCCCCCGGGCCAACCACGCCACCGCCCCGCTCCGCGCCAAACTTTGCAGGTCGATCACCCAGTCGAAACGCTGCGCCCGCAAACCCCGAATGCTCCGCCCTAACTCGCCCCAATGCCTCGGCTGCGCCCAGCGACGACGCTCGAATCGCACCACCCCGGCCAAGTCAGGATCACCCTCCACCAACGACGCCAACGATGACTCGATCCACCACCAAACCTCGGCCGCCGGATCATGCCGCTTGAGGAGACGCAACACCGGCAGCGCCTGCACCACATCGCCCAGCGAACTGGGCTTCAGAATGAGGACTTTCATGCGACCCGAACCGCCGGGCCCTCGGCTTCCATCTCACTTGCCGAGGGCCAGTCGCTCCGCCAGTCGCTCCGGCAAACCCGCCGCCCGAATCTTGGCCTGCGTCTTCGGGATGTCGTAATCCAGTCGCCGCAGGTCCACCGTCCCCTCCTGCAAATCGTACACCACGTAGGTCGCCTTGGCCACGCCGTCCCGCGACTGCCCCACGCTCCCCACGTTGATGAAGTACTTCCGGCCCGGCTCGATCTTGAACTTCGAATAAGTCCCCCCTCGCACGACGCTGTCCCGAATGAACGCTACCGGCACATGGGTGTGCCCGAAGAAGCAGAGGCTCGTGTTCTGGTAGGTAAAGCTGGCTGCTGCCGCCAACTTGTCGAACACGTAACCCCAACGCTGCGGCCCGTCCAACGTCGCATGCACAATCGTGAAATTCGCCACCAGCCGCAGATACTTCAACTCCCGCAACCACTGCCGATCCTCCTCCGTCAACTGCTGCCGCGTCCACTGCACCGCCTCCGCCGCCTGCGGATTGAACCCGTCCAGATTGATGTCCACCGAACAATACTCGTCGTGGTTCCCCTTCACACAGGGCATCCCCATCGAACGCACGATGTCGAGGCACTCCTTGGGATTGGCATTGTAGCCCACCACGTCCCCCAGGCAGGCATAATGCGTGCAACGCTCCGCCTTGGCGTCGGCCAGCACAACCTCGAGGGCCTCGAGGTTCGCGTGAATATCAGCGATGATGGCGTACTTCATCTTCGGTTCTCAACAGGCCTAACGGGCGATCTCAAACCCACGATACTCGCCCGTGGCCTCGCCCCACTGCACGGCTTCGTGGCGAATCAGGCTGCCTAACCCCGATTCCCGGATGGCCTGGCGAAAGGCCTCGACTTCCCCACGGTCGCCTTCCACCACCAACTCTACCCGGCCGTCCGAAAGGTTCCGGACCGCCCCCGTAAGTTCGTAACCGGACGCCAACGACCGAGCCGTGTACCGAAACCCCACCCCTTGCACATGCCCACTATACTGGACCGTCAGTCGACTTCGTTTCACGCTCATCAGGGCGCCACCGCGGCTACTCTTCCCGAGCCGGCTGGAGCGGTCAACCCCAACCGGCGGACGTCTTGCTAGGGAGAATCAAGCCACAACTCTGGAAGCCCGCGCAACTGTATAATCCCGAAAACGACACCCCGCTCCGAGCTTCACTTGTCTCTCCGCCGCTGCGCCCGCCGCTTCGCCTCCAACAACCGATCCGTGGTGCTCGCCGGGGCCGCAGGCGCTGCCGGTGGAGATCCCCCACCCCCGTCCTCCGCACCCGGAACCGCCGCGGCCGGACGGCCCGCGCCCTCCGGCCCCGGCGCCGAACCCGGTCGATCCGGACGGAACAAATCCGGCCGCGCCGCCGGCGCCGGCGCCGTCTGCTTCGCCCGCACCTGCTCCCGCCGATTCAACAACGCCGCCAACGACTCGTCCGCCTCCGCCGGGCGCGCGGGTCCCTCCCAGAAGAACAACCACCGCCGTAAGGTCGCCGTCGCCTTCCTCCACTCCGCCCGATCGATGTAGATCCGCCGGATCCCCACATCCAACGGAAAGAGCAGAATCGCCAGCCGCAACAGCCATTCCCACAAATCGTTCGGCTGCTGGGTCCGCACGCGGTCGTGCAAGAAGGGGTTGTCCGCCGGATTCTCGCCGCTCAAGACCCTCCCGGCGGCCGACGCGGGGGCGCGGCGGGGGGAGGG
>CAZVRY010000274.1:0-380 GCA_964629545.1 uncultured Verrucomicrobiota bacterium
GGGGGGGATCGTGTTTGGGGCGGTGGGGCGGCATCCGGTGGCGGGGATTGCCTGCGCGTTTGCGGGGGTGTCGGGGGGATTTAGTGCGTCCTTTTTGCCTTCGAGTTTGGATCCGTTGTTGCAGGGGTTCACGCAGGCGGCGGCGCAGATTGTGGATCCGGCGCGGACGGTGAATCCGCTGTGCAACTGGTATTTCATGAGTGCGAGTTGCGTGGTGCTGGTGGGGGCGGGGTGGTATTTGACGGATCGGGTGATCGAGCCGCGGTTGCGGCGGGGGCTGCCGCATGGGGTTGGGGGTGGTGAGGCGGGGTCGGTGGGGGTGCTGAGCGAGGGGGAGCGGCGGGGGGGCGCATGTTGGGTGTGCCTGCGCGGCAGGGGAT